>WBUJ01000001.1 GCA_008933795.1 Candidatus Contendibacter sp.
CAGCAGATTGGGCAAAGCGAAGTGGGAAATTCTCACCAGTCGTCGAGCCAACCACGCAGTCGTCGGCGCCACCCGATAGGCCACCACCATCGGCCGCTTGAGCAGCATCGCCTCCAGCGTTGCGGTGCCCGACGCCAGCACCACCACGTCGGCGGCGGCCATCGCCGCGCGGGACTGACCTTGCGCCAGCGTCAGCGACAGGGCCGGGGCGCGTTCCGCCCACATCCCCGCCAGCACCTCGTGCAGACGCGGCGTCGCCGCCGGCAGCACGAACCGCAGATCGGGACGGCGGGCGTTCAACCAAACCGCAGTCTCCAGCAACAACGGGCCCAGCCGGCCGACCTCGCCCAGCCGGCTGCCGGGCAGCAGGGCGACCAGCGGCGCATCGTCGGCCATTACCGGCAACCCCAGCGCCCGGCGGGCTGTCATCGGATCGCTACGGAGCGGAATGGCGTCGGCCAGCGGATGCCCCACGGCGCGCACCGGCACCCCGTGCTCCCGATAGAACGCCGCCTCGAACGGAAACAGGGTCAGCATCAAATCCACGGCGCGGGCGATCTTGCGCACCCGCCACGGCCGCCAGGCCCAGACCGAGGGGCTGACGTAATGCACGGTGGGAATGCCGTGGGCGCGCAACCGGCGCTCCAGCCCCAAATTGAAATCCGGGGCGTCGATACCGACAAACGCCAAGGGCGGATCGGCGATGAATTGCCGATAAAGCTGGCGGCGGAGGGCCAACAGGTCGGGCAGATGTCGCAACACTTCCACCAGCCCCATGACCGCCAGCCGCTCCAGCGGCGCTGCGGTCCGAAACCCCTGGGCCAGCATGGCCGGCCCGCCGACCCCGGTAAAGCGGAGTTGCGGATAATGCGCCCGGAGCGCCGCCATCAGACCGGCGCCGAGCAAATCGCCCGACAATTCGCCGGCAACGATGGCAACGTGCATGAATCGACGGCCTCGCTATTCCATCAACACGAATTTGCCGCGTTCCCTCTTCCGTGCTTTCCCTGCCTTCCGCGGACAAAACAATTCGGTGCTAGCGAACGATCCCGTTGCGGGATGGCGCCGCCAAAAAATCGGCCAGGATTTGCAACCGCGGGCATTCCACCGTCATCTCCCGCACCTTGTCCAAGGCCTCCTCCAACCGCAGATTGGCGCGGTAAATCACCTTGTAGGCGCGGCGGATCGTCTGAATCTCCTCGTCGACAAAGCCGCGCCGGCGCAAACCCTCGGCGTTGACGCCGTGCGGCTCGGCGCGATAGCCGGCCACGGTCACGTAGGGCGGCACGTCCCGATGCACCCCGCAGGCGAAGCCGCAGAAGCTGTGCATGCCCAGGCGGGTGAACTGGTACACCAGGGCGAAGCCGCCCAGCACCACGTCATCCTCGATATGAACGTGCCCCGCCAGCGACGCTCCGTTGGCGAAGATGGTCCGGTCGCCCACCACGCAGTCGTGGGCGATGTGGACATAGGCCATGATCCAATTGTCGTCGCCCAGGCGGGTCAGGCCGGCGTCCTGCGCGGTGCCGCGGTTGATGGTGACGAACTCGCGGATGGTGTTGCGGTCGCCGATCTCCAGCCGGGTCGGCTCGCCGCCATACTTCTTGTCCTGCGGGATTTCGCCCAGCGAAGTGAACTGGTAAATCCGATTATCGCGGCCAATCCGGGTCGGTCCCTGGATCACCACGTGCGGGCCGATCCAGGAGCCAGAGCCGATCTCCACCTCCGCGCCGATGACCGAGAATGGCCCGACGGTTACGTCCGGCGCCAGCCGGGCCGCCGGGTCCACCACCGCGCGCGGATCGATCACGGGTCGATGTCCCGCTTGGCGCACATCAGATCGGCGGATGCCACCAACTGCCCATCCACCTTGGCTTCGCAGATGAATTTACCGATCCCACGCTTGATGCGATCCAGCCGGACTTCCAGAATCAGTTGATCGCCTGGCCCCACCGGCCGCTTGAAGCGGGCGTTGTCCACGCCCACCAAGTAGTACATGGAACGATGGTCGGGCCTCTCCCCCTCGCTCTTGAACGCCAGGATTCCAGTCGCCTGCGCCAGCGCCTCCAGGATCAGCACGCCGGGCATGATCGGCCGTTGCGGAAAGTGCCCCAGGAAAAAGGGTTCGTTGAAACTGACGTTCTTCAGGCCCGTCAGCGACCGCCCCGACTCGATCGCCAGCACCCGATCAACAAGTAGAAACGGGTAGCGATGCGGCAGGTATTCCAAAATCCCCTGAATGTCCATCGACTCGCTCATATTTCTGCTTCGATCCTGGTTATCTTGGATGAGTGATTGCCAAGCGCTGTTTCGATTGATTTTTCCTTCCAGGGCGGTCAGCCGCCGGAACAACTCATCCAGCCGACGCAGGCGGGCGCTGATCTTGTTCCAAAGTCGGTTGGGCTCCACCGTCAGCCCCGAGGAATACGTACCCGGCTCGGTAATGGACTGGGTCACCAGCGACATGCCGGTAATTTGAACCCGGTCGGCGATGTCCAGATGACCAGCGATGCCGACGCCCCCGCCCACCATGCAATGCCGACCGATCCGGGCGCTGCCGGCGATGCCGACGCAACCGGCCAACGCGCTGTGGGCGCCGATGCGGACGTTGTGGGCCACCTGAATCTGATTGTCCAGTTTGACCCCCTCCTCGATCACCGTGTCTTCCAACGCGCCACGATCGATGGTGGTATTGGCGCCAATCTCGACATCGTCCCCGATCACCACGCCGCCCAGTTGGGGAACCTTGAGCCAGCGGCCCTCGCGGTCGAGAGCCAAGCCGAAACCGTCGCTGCCGATCACCGCCCCCGGATGCGCCAACACCCGGCGACCGAGCCGCGCCCGATGACACACGGTCACCCGGGCCACCAGTCGGCTTCCCGCCCCGATCACGGCCTGTTCGCCGATCACGCAGCCCGGCCCCACGATCACCCCGGTTTCGATCACCGCGCCGGTTTCCACCGAGCAGTGCGGGCCAATCCAGGAGTCGGCGGCGACGATCGCGGCGGGACTGACCCAGGCGGTGGGATGAACGCCCCGCCGCGATTCGGCCTCCGGTTCGAATAGCATCGCGGCCCGGGCATAGGCGACATGGGGATTGGCGGCCACCACCGCCGGCGCCGGGCAATCCCTGGCATCCTCGGGCGACAGGACCACCGCGGTCGCCTGGGTGGTCGCCAAATAGGAACGATAGCGAGGATGGGTCAGAAAGCTGAGCTGTCCGGGTCCCGCGCTATGCAAGGGCGCCACGCCGACAACGACCGTCGCGCCGTCGCAGCCTTGCAGGCGCGCGTCCGCCGCTGCGGCGATCTCGCCCAGCGTGGTCATGTCGGCTTCTACTTGGACGTCAGGCGCTTGAGCACCTTGTCGGTGAGATCCACCTGGGGACTGGCATACAAAGCACCTTCGACGATCAGATCGAAGCCCTCTTCCTTGGCGACGCCGTTAATCACCTCCAGCACCTGCTTCTGGAATTTACCCAGTTCCTCGTTGCGGCGCAGATTGAAATCCTCCCGGAATTCATCGCTGGTCCGCTTCAATTCCCGGGCCTGGTTGCGAATCTCGCTCTCCAAACTGCGGCGCTGGCTGTCGCTCATCACCGCCCCATCCTTGGCCAGTTTTTCTTCCTGCTTGCGCAGCGCCTTCACCGCCTCGTCCAGGCCCTTCTTGCGCGGCGCGAATTCCTGTTCCAGCCGCTTGACGGCCGCCTCGGCCTGTGGCGCGCTGCTCATGATCTTGCCGGTGCTGACAACGCCAATCTTCGCGTCAGCCGCCTGCGCCAGCGAAACCGGCAACGCCAAGGTTGCCGCGATCAATAAATTACGCACGAGTTTCAACGTCGATACCTCCATCAGCAGGATAGTGCGGGACATTGCGCCCCAATACAAAAATTCGACCACCATGCCCTGAAAGCGCATGGATTGGGCGCTAAAGCGCCATCGGTGGACTCACCACGGGCCGAAAGCCCATAGGACTGAAAGTCCATGGTTTGAACCATGTTCCACTTCGCTTCGTTCGGCGAACCGAAGTATTACTGGGACAATCAACTTCGACCTTCGGCATCAATTCAGCGGTACGCCGAAAGAGAACTGGAAAACTTCCGTTTCGTCGCCAGACTGTTCGTTGAGCGGCGCTGCGACGCTCAATACGATCGGTCCCAGCGGCGAGATCCATAATCCGGCCAAACCGACCGAATAGCGCAACTCGCCAGCATCGAAATCACTGGGGGTGGCGAACACGTTGCCGATATCGAAGAAGGCCGCCACCCGCATGTTTTCGGATTTTTCCATGAACGGCACCGGCAAAATGAACTGCGTGCTGGCCACGGTCTTGAACGCGCCGCCGCTGGGGTCGCCGGTGGGATCGCCAAGGGAATCGCCTTCCTGGTAGTAACGGGGTCCCAAGGTGTTCGCTTTCCAGCCTCGCACCGAGCGCAGGCCGCCCGCGTAAAAATTCTCGAAAAAGGGTAGCCCGTCGGTACCCCCGTAACCATCGCCGTAACCAATTTCGCCGCCCACCGTCCACGTCAGCCAGCGCGTCAACGGCAAATAGGCGATGCCTCGATAGCTCAACTTATAAAACTCGGCATCGCTGCCCGGGATGGCGATCTCCGCCGCGAGCTGGTTCAAGTAACCGCTGGTTGGAAAAATAACCCGGTTACGGCTATCGCGCGCCCAACTGGCGTCCAGCTTGAACTCGTTATAAACATCGCCGTTCTGCCTCACATACTCGCAAATTTGTTCCGGCGTCCTGTTCGACGTATCCGGCTCGGCCGTCCCACACCCAAACGTGTCGATCCAGAGGTGCTCGTAGCCCGGACTCAACCGCAGGGTATCGAATTCGTTGAGCGGAAACCCGAAGCCGACCTGGGCGCCATAGCTGTTCAGGATATAGTCGGCGGTGTTGGTCTCGGCGCTGTCGATTTCCCGGTAGTAAACCCGAAATCCGCGACTGACGCCGTCGGGGGTATAGTAGGGGTTGTTGTAGGACAGGCTGTAGTTCTGGCCGCTGTCGCTGTCGTTCAGCACCAAGCCGAGCTGGTTGCCGGTGCCCAGAAAGTTGTTCTGGGTCACGCTCGCGTTCAGCAGCAGGCCCGACTCCTGGCCATAACCGATGCCGAACATCAGGCTGCCCGACGGCCGTTCGACCACGGTGAAGTTGGCGTCCACCTGATCGTTGGCGCCCGGCACGGCGGGCGTTTCCAGATTAACGCTTTCCAGATAATCCAGACGTTGCAAGCGGGTCTTGGATCGCTCGATATCCTTGGTCGAAAACCACGATCCCTCCGACTGGCGCATCTCCCGCCGCAGCACTTCGTCGTGGGTCTTGATGTTGCCCTGAAAATTGACCCGCCGGACATAGACCCGCTTGCCCGGGTCCACCACGAAATTCAGCGCGACCTTGCGAGTCTCGTCGTCCACGCGCGGCACGGCGTTGACGTTAGCGAAGGCGTAGCCTTCCTCGCCCAGTCGCTCGCCGAGCGCCTTGGCGGTCTCGGTCAGCTTGGCGCGGGAAAAGGTCTCGCCCGGCTTGAGGGTGATCAGCTTGCGCAGATCCGGCTCCGCGACGACGCCGAAATCCCCGGTCAGTTGTACGTCCGCAATCGTGTAAGGCTCGCCCTCGGTGATGTTGAGAGTGATGTAGACATCCTGCTTGTCCGGGGTGATCGAAACCTGGGTGGAGTCCACGTTGAACTTGAGATAGCCCCGATCCAGGTAAAACGAGCGCAGGGTTTCAAGATCGGCGGCCAGTTTTTGCTTGGAGTATTGATCGTCTTTGGTGAAGAAGGAGAACCAACCGGGCGTGGACGATTGCAGTTGGCTCACCAGTTCCTTTTCGGTAAACGCCCGGTTGCCGACGATGGCGATCTGGCTGATGCTGGCCACCGCGCCTTCCGAAATCTCGATGGTGACCGCGACCCGGTTGCGCTCCAGCGGCCGCGCCTGGCTCTCGATCCGCACCGCGTACCGGCCGCGGCTGTAGTACTGGCGCAGCAGTTCCTGCTCCACCTTGTCGAGCAGCGACCGGTCGAACACCCGGCCCTCGGCCAAGCCGACCCCGGTCAGGGCCTTCTTGAGGTCGTCGGTGCTGATGTCGCTGTTGCCCGTGATCTTGACCTCGGCGATGGCCGGCCGCTCGGTCACGGTGATCACCAGCGTATCGCCTTTGCGCTCCAGGTTCACATCGGTGAAAAAACCGGTCTTAAACAGCGCGCGAATGATTTCCGGGTAATCCTTCTCCGAGACGGTCGAACCCACCTGCACCGGCAGGTAGTTGAACACGGTGCCGGCGGAAACCCGCTGCAAACCGTCGACCTGGATATCGCGCACGACAAAAGCGGCGGCGTGGGCTTGGGCGATCGCGACCAACAGGCCCAGCGAGAACATCAGAGAGCGATACAAGTTCATGAGCGCGTCATCATCCAAGGCCAGGGTCGGCGGTTCCTATCCCAGCAGACGGTTGAAATCATTGAATAGAGCCAGCCCCATCAACAGCGCCAGGACCACGATCCCAACCCGTTGCCCGAAATTTTGCACCGCGTCGGACAGCGGACTGCCCTTGGCCAGTTCGATGAGGTAGTACAGCAAATGCCCGCCGTCCAGCACCGGCACCGGCAACAGGTTCAAAACCCCCAGGCTGAGGCTGACCAGGGCCAGCAGCGACAGGAACGCCATGGCGCCGGCGCTGGCCGCCTGACCGGCAAAGTGGGCGATGGTAATCGGCCCGCTGAGATTGTCCAGCGAGGCCCTGCCCACCAGCATCCGGCCCAACATGCGCAAGGTCAGCAGCGACATGTCCCAGGTCTTGCCGAGCGCCGCGCCCACCGCGTCCAGCGGCCCATACCGTACCACGACCCGCAAGCTTTCGGCGAGATCGGCGGGCACCTCGGCGATGGCGCCGATGAAGCCGACCCGCTCGCCCTGCTCGGTTTCCCGCGCGTCGGGCGTCAACTCCAGCGTCTGCTCGGCCCCGCCGCGCTCGATCCGCACGCTGAAGGACTGGCCCGGATGCCGCTGGATCAACGCGCGCCACTGTTCCCAGTCCGCGACCGGCTCGCCCGCAGCCCGCACAATCCGGTCGCCCGGTTGCAAGCCGGCCCGTTCCGCCGCGCCATCGCGCGTCACCTGACCGATCACCGCCGGCAATACCGGACGCCACGGCCGCAACCCCAGCCGGTCGAACACCAGCGCCGCGTCGCCCAGATCTTTCGCATCGCGCACGTCCAGCGCGCGAACCCGCGTTCGGTCGTCCGCATCCACCACCTCGACCTGGATCGCCTCGTCGGCCATGGCGCGATCCACCAGTTCCAGCATGACCGCGCTCAGGGTCGGCGTCGGCTTGCCGTCAACCGCCACGATCAGGTCGCCCTTTTGGAACCCGCCCGCCGCCGCCAGCGAAGCCGGCTTGGGATCGTCCAGCACCGGTTTGACGCCGGGCACGCCAACCATGAACATCAGGCTGTAGGCCAGGATGGCGAACAGAAAGTTGCACAGCGGTCCAGCCAGCACGATGGCGATGCGCGAACCCACCGGCTGACGGTTGAAGGCTTGGGGCAACTCAGCCGGCGGCACCTCGCCCTCGCGCTCGTCCAACATCTTCACATAGCCGCCCAGCGGCAGGGCGGCAATGACATACTCGGTTCCATCCCGGCCACGCCGTTGCCACAGGGGCTTGCCGAAGCCGATGGAAAACCGGAGCACCCTGACCCCCAACCGGCGGGCCACCCAGAAATGGCCGAACTCATGGACGGTGATCAACACGCCCAAAGTCACGATCAGGGCCAGCAACGAAATCAACGGACCACTGCTCATTTCACCCCCCCCGCCGTTCGCCCGGCGATCCACTCGCCCGCCACGGCGCGCGCCCGGGCATCGTCGGCGAGAATGGTCGCCAGCGTATTGACCCCGCGCGTCGGAACCCGTTCCAGAGTTCGTTCGACCACGGCGGCAATCTCGGTGTAGCGAATCCGTTGGTCGAGAAAGGCTTGCACGGCGACCTCGTTGGCTGCGTTCAGAATGGCCGGCGCAGTGCCGCCGGCGTTCAGGGCGGAAAAAGCCAGCCGCAGGCAGGGAAACCGGGCGAAATCCGGGGCCTGGAATTCCAGCGCCGCCAACTGGGTGAAATCAAGAAACGCTGCGCCCGACGCCAGCCGGCGCGGCCAAGCCAGCGCGTGGGCGATGGGAGTGCGCATGTCGGGGTGGCCCAACTGCGCCAGCACCGAGCCATCCTGATACTCCACCATCGAATGAATCACGCTTTGCGGGTGAATCACCACCTCGATTCGTTCCGGCAGCGCGGCGAACAGCCAGTGGGCCTCGATCACCTCCAGGCCCTTGTTCATCATGGTGGCCGAATCCACCGAAATTTTCCGGCCCATGCGCCAGTTCGGATGGGCGCAGGCCTGATCCGGGGTCACGTCCGGCAACTGCTCCAGCGGCGTGGTGCGGAACGGTCCGCCGGAACCGGTCAGCAGGATGCGCCGGACGCCCACTGCGCCCAGCCCCTCGGCGGCAAAGTTCGGCGGCAGGCACTGAAAGATCGCGTTGTGTTCGCTGTCGATCGGCAACAGTTCCGCGCCCTGCGCGCGCACCGCCGCCGTGAACAGCGGCCCGGCCATCACCAGCGCTTCCTTGTTGGCCAGCAACACCCGCTTGCCGGCCTGTGCCGCCGCCAGGGTCGGCAACAGCCCCGCCGCGCCGACGATGGCCGCCATGACATAAGCGGCTTCGGGCAACGCGGCGACCCGCTCCAGTCCCGCCGCGCCGGCCAGCACTTCGACCGGCCGCCCCGCTGTTTGCAAGCGCTTTTGCAACTGCTCAGCCGCGTCCGGGTCCGCCATGACCGCGTAATCCGGTTCATGGCTCAGGCACTGCTGGAACAGCCCCTCGACATCGCGGTGGGCGGTCAGCGCCACGACCCGGAACCGGTCGGCGTGGCGGCGCAGCACGTCAAGCGTGCTGACCCCGATGGAGCCGGTCGAACCGAGAATGGTGACACCAATGCGTTCGTTCATCCCGCCAGCCCAGACCAGCCCAGCAGAAATACCGGCGCGGCGGCGATCAGGCTATCCAGCCGGTCCAGCACGCCGCCGTGGCCCGGCAACAGCGAACCGCTGTCCTTGACCCCACGCTGCCGCTTCAACATGCTTTCGAACAAATCCCCGACGATGGAAAAGCCGACCGCGACCATGCAGACCGCCACGAAGCCGGGCCAGCGCGACCCGACGCCCAGCACCGCCGCGCCGACCAGCGCGAAAGCCAGCGCCGCCGTCGCCGCGCCCCAGACGCCTTCCCAGGTCTTGCCGGGGCTGATGGTCGGGGCCAGCTTGCGCCGCCCCCAGCGCCGGCCGGCGAAATAGGCGCCGATATCGGCGACCCAGATCAACATCAGCAAGAACAGCACGTAGCCTGGCCCAAATTCATCGCGCAAGCCCATCAGCGCCAACCAGGCCGCCGCCAGCGCCGCCACGCCGGCTGCGCTGACCGCGAAGGACCGATCCTGGAGCCCCGGCTGCCCGGCGTAGCGCCACAACCAGACCAGGACGCCGCACCAGGCGGCGAACACCGGGATCATCAAGCCGGCCACGAACGCCGCGTGCCCCGTCAGCGGCCAAACCGCCAGTATCAGGGCCAGCGCCAGACCGCCGTACAGCAAGCGACTGCGCGGTTGGGTCAGACCCGCCAAGTCGGCCCACTCCCAGGCGCACAGCAGCAGGACCGCCAACAGCACCGCGCCAAAACCGGCGGACGGCAGCTTCAGCACCACCCAAAGGGTAACCAGGGCCAGCACGCAGGCGGTGATGACGCGCTGTTTAAGCATCGGCGACTCCAGCCACCTGTTCGCTGGTCTGGCCGAACCGCCGCTGCCGGCTGGCGAACGCGGCGCAGGCGGCGTCCAACGCCTCGACATCAAAATCCGGCCACAGCCGGTCGGTGAAGTACAGTTCGGTATACGCCAACTGCCAGAGCAGAAAATTGCTGATGCGCTGCTCGCCGCCGGTGCGGATGAACAGATCCGGTTCCGGCAAATCGGCCAAACAGGTGTACTGGTGCAATAGCTCGACCGTGACCTCGCCCGGCCGCAATCGGCCCGCCGCCGCTTCCTCGGCTACCCGCCGGCTGGCCTGGGCGATATCCCAGCGCCCGCCGTAGTTGGCGGCGATCACCAGAGTCAGGCCGGTGTTTGCAGCGGTGCGCTGCTCGGCCTTGGCGATGTAATCCTGCAAGGTCGCGGCAAAGGCGCTGCGGTCGCCGATGAAGCGCATCCGGACGTTGGCGGTGTGCAGCCGGCGAATCTCGCGGCGCAGGGTGGTCAAAAACAGGTTCATCAGCACTTCGACTTCCGGTCGCGGCCGCCGCCAGTTCTCGCTGCTGAAGGCGAACAGGGTCAGCACCTCGATGCCGCGCTCGCTGCACGCCTTGACGATCCGCCGCACCGCCTTGGCCCCTTCCCGATGGCCAGCCGTTCGCATCAGGGACCGTTGCTGCGCCCAGCGCCCGTTGCCGTCCATGACGATGGCGATGTGCCGGGGCAACAGCTCACGCGGCGGCTCCACGGCAGCGTCAAGCGTCATCGCAGCAACTCCCTGGCTGGATCGCCATGGCCCTAAAAATCCAAGCCAGCGCTTCAGATTTCCATCAACTCGGCTTCCTTGGCCGCGAGCGTCTTGTCCACGTCCTGAATGTGCCGGTCGGTGAGTTTCTGAATCTCGTCCTGGGTCTGGCGCTCGACGTCTTCGGGAATCTTCTTGTCCTTGAGCAGCGCCTTGAGCTGGCTGTTGGCGTCACGGCGGATATTGCGGATCGCCACCTTCGCCTCCTCGCCCTCGCGCCGCACCACTTTGACCAGATCGCGGCGGCGCTCCTCGGTCAGCGGCGGCAGCGGCACCCGGATCGTCGTGCCCGCAGAGGCCGGATTCAGGCCCAGATCGGACTTGAGGATCGCTTTTTCGATCGGCCCGACCATGTTCTTTTCCCAGGGCGTCACCACCAGGGTGCGGGCATCGGCCACCGCGACCGACGCGACCTGATTGAGCGGCGTGTCGTTGCCGTAGTAACTGACCGTCAGGTGGTCGAGCAGGCTGGCATGGGCGCGGCCAGTGCGCAGCTTGGTCAATTCCTGTTTCAGACTGTCCACGCTCTTCGCCATCCGAGCGGCGGCTTCTTTTTTGAGAGAGTCGATCATGTCGTCATTCCCGCACCACGGTGGTGCCCACGTTCTCGCCGCGCACGATTCGCACCAGATCGCCATGGCGGTTGATGTTGAAAACCTTCAGCGGCATGTCGTGCTCGCGGCACATGACGATGGCCGTGGCGTCCATCACCCCCAGCTTGCGCGCCAGCGCCTCGTCGTAGGTCAGCCGCTCGTAGCGCACCGCGTCCCTATCCTTGATGGGATCGGACGAGTAAATCCCATCCACCTTGGTGCCCTTGAGCATCACCTCGGCGTCGATTTCGATCGCCCGTAGGCTGGCGGCGGAATCGGTGGTGAAAAAGGGGTTGCCGGTGCCGGCGGCGAAGATCACCACCCGGCCTTTTTCCAGATGGCGGATGGCGCGGCGACGGATGTAATCCTCGCACACCTGATTGATGCGAATGGCCGACATCACCCGGGTGAACACGCCCAGCCGTTCCAGGGTGTCCTGCATCGCCAGCGAGTTCATCACCGTGGCCAGCATCCCCATGTGGTCGGCGGTCACCCGATCCATCCCGGCCCGGGCCAGTCCCGCGCCCCGGAACAGGTTGCCGCCGCCGATCACCATGCCCACTTCCACGTTCAGATGGCGCAATTCCAGCACTTCACCCGCGATCCGGGCGAGAATCCCGGTATCGATACCGGACTCGTCGTCCCCCATCAGGGCCTCGCCGCTGAGCTTGAGAAGAATGCGCTTGAAGGCCGGTCTGGAATCCTGGGTGGACATGGCGCTGTCTGGGTGGTCGAAAACGGGCGAATTGTACCTGATCGCGGCCCCGGCGTCTTCGACGCGGGCTCGAAGCTAGTCGTCGCCGCGCGCCGCCGCCACCTCGGCGGCGAAATCGCTGGATTTCTTCTCGATCCCCTCGCCCAGTTCGAACCGCTCGAACCGAACCACGCTGGCCTTGCGCGATTTCAGCAGTTTATCCACGCTCTGCTCCGGGTCCTTGACGAAGGGCTGGCCCAGCAGGGTCACTTCCTCGAAATACTTGCGCAGCCGCCCTTCGGCGATTTTGTCGATCATGTTGGCCGGCTTGCCTTCGGCCACCGCCCGCGCCGCGTAAATCTCCTTCTCCTTGGCGACCAGTTCGGCGGGCACTTGGTCGGCGCTCACGCACAGTGGCCGGCTGGCGGCCACGTGCATGGCGATGTCCCTGGCGAGCTCGGCGCTACCGCCGTCCAGTTCGACCAGCACGCCGATCCGGGTCCCGTGCAGGTAGCTGCCCAGCACGCCGGTCGCGGTCGTCAGCCGAACACCGCGCCGGACGTTGATGTTCTCGCCGATTTTGGCGATGCAGTCGCGCCGGTTCTGCTCGACGGTTTGGCCGTTGGCCATGACCGCGGCCAGCAGCGCGTCCAGATCGGCGGGACCCTCGCGCAACACGGTCTCGGCGACCTCGGCGGCGAAAGCCCGGAAATCGTCGTTCTTGGTGACGAAATCGGTTTCGCAGTTGATCTCGGCCATGGCCACCGCCCCGACGGCTTGCCGGACCACGATCAGGCCCTCGGCGGCGACGCGGCTGGCCTTCTTGTCAGCCTTGGCTTGGCCGGCCTTGCGCATCAGCTCGACCGCCGTCTCGATGTCGCCCCCGGTTTCCTGCAGGGCCCTCTTGCACTCCATCATCCCCGAACCCGTGCGCTCGCGCAGTTCCTTGACCAGCGCCGCCGTGATTTCCGTCATGCTTGCCTACCTCTGAAAAAGCGAATTCAATTCGAACGTGCTTGAAATCGAAAAATCGTAAAGGGGGACCGTGGCCAGCCCCATCAAAAAGGCTCGCGCGCATCCGGCGCGCGAGCCTGTCGGGCCATGCCCCGGTCGCGGGACTCAGACGCCGCCACTCGCCAGCAGCGTCTCCTCCGGAATTTCGATGAACTCTTCCTCGGCGCGGCCCGTGGTCAGCACGGCGCGGCCTTCCAACACCGCCTCGGCCAGACCACCGACGTAGAGTTGGATCGCACGGATCGCATCGTCGTTGCCAGGAATGACGTAGTTCACGCCGTCCGGCGAGTTGTTGGTATCCACCACCCCGACGACCGGAATGCCCAGCTTGTTGGCTTCCTGCACCGCGATGCGCTCGTGGCCGACATCGATCACGAACAGCGCGTCCGGCAGGCTGGCCATGTCCTTGATGCCGCCCAAGCTGCGTTCCAGCTTGTCCATCTCGCGCCGCAGCCCGATGACTTCCTTCTTGGCCAAGCGGTCGAAGGTGCCGTCCTGGGCCATCAGATCCAGGTCCTTGAGCCGCTTGATCGACTGGCGAACCGTCTTGAAGTTGGTGAGCATTCCGCCCAGCCAGCGGTGATTGACATAAGGCATGCCGCAACGCAGCGCGGCCTCGGCGGTCGCCTCGCGGGCCGAGCGCTTGGTGCCCACCACCAGGATCTTGCCGCCTTGCGAAGCCATCCGGCCCGCGAAATTCAGCGCGTCCAGATACAGCGGCAGGGTTTTTTCCAGGTTGACGATGTGGATCTTGCTGCGCGCCCCAAAGATATATGGGGCCATTTTGGGATTCCAGTAACGGGTCTGGTGGCCGAAATGCACGCCGGCCTCCAGCATCTGGCGCATGGAAACAGTCGCCATTGCCGAGAGTTCTCCTTACCTAAGAATGGGGGTTGGGCCTCCATCCGCCCCGAGCGGCGACCCATGTTACCGGGCACCCGGCCACCCGTGCCGGCGAATGTGAGAAGTGGTTTGCTCGCTTGCTTGTTTGTTTCGATCCGCGCCCGCCATTGCGAGCGGGCGAATCGAGAGTTTGCCTAAAAGGCGCGCGCTTTATAACATGGATCATTCCGGAAAACCAAACGAACGCCGCCCGCGGAGCGCGGTCCCAACTTCCGGCGACCGCGCCAACCGCCGTTTCCTCCACCCTGCATTGCTGTATCCGCGGACCGAACATGTTTCAGAAGCCCCCCAAAAAGTCGCTGAACATTACTCTCAAAACGCCGGAGGAAATCGAAAAAATGCGGGTGGCCGGCCGCTTGGCCGCCGAGGTGTTGCGCATGATCGAGCCCCATGTGGGCGAGGGCGTCACCACCGAGGAACTGGATCGGATTTGTCACGATTACATCGTCGACGTACAAGGCGCCATCCCAGCGCCGCTCAACTATCGCGGCTTTCCCAAATCGATCTGCACCTCAGTCAACCAGGTGGTCTGCCACGGCGTTCCCGGCCCGAAGACGCTGAAAAAGGGCGACGTGCTCAACATCGACATCACCGTGATCAAGGATGGCTACCACGGAGACACCAGTCGGATGTTCGCGGTCGGCGCGCCGCCCATCGCCGCGCAACGGGTCAGCCGGGTCGCCTACGAATGCCTGTGCGTCGGCATCCGCATGGTGCGGCCCGGCATCCGCCTCGGCGACATTGGCCACGCCATCCAGAAGCACGCCGAGGCCCAGCACTGCTCGGTGGTGCGCGAGTACTGCGGCCACGGTATCGGCCGGGACTTTCACGAGGATCCGCAGGTGCTGCACTACGGTAAACCCGGCGACGGCGTGGAATTGAAGCCGGGCATGACCTTCACCATCGAGCCGATGATCAACGCCGGCAAGCGCCACGTCAAACTGCTGCCCGATGGCTGGACCGTGGTCACCAAGGATCACAGCCTCTCGGCTCAGTGGGAACATACCGTGCTGGTCACCGAAACCGGCTACGAAATCCTCACCCTGCTGCCCGACCAATCGCTCTAGCCTTCCGTCAACGCGCATCCGATGCTTCCCTTCCAATCCGTGCGTTCCGTGTCTTCCGTGGACAAAACAACCGCTACTCCCGATCCTGCCTCGCCGCCCGAGGGTTGGCGCTGGAACGAAACCGCCATCGTTCCCTTCGACGCGGCGGCGTTCGAGCGCGAACTGGCCGCCGCCCCCAGCCCCATCGCGCCGTTCCGCGCCCTGCTCAAGCAAGGCGACGCCCAATTCAAGGAGTTGTTCCTGCAAGGCGTTCCCGCTCACGAGTTGGTGCTGGCCCGCGCCCGGTTGATGGACGAACTGCTGCCACGGGCCTGGTCGCGGTTTTTCGAGGCGGACGCGCTGGATCTGGCCCTGGTGGCGGTGGGCGGCTACGGCCGCGGCGAACTGCACCCAGGTTCGGACGTGGACATCATGATCCTGCTCGGTGACCGGGCCCTGGACGCCCGCCGCTCCGGGCTGGAGGATTTTCTGACGTTCCTGTGGGACATCGGCTTGGACGTCGGCCACAGCGTGCGCACGGTCGAGGACTGCGCCCACGAGGGCGCCGCCGATATCACGGTCGCCACCAGTCTGATGGAGGCGCGGCGGCTCACCGGCTCCGCGACACTGTTCGAACGGATGCGCGCCGTCACCGGCCCCGACCGGATCTGGCCGGACGCCGCCTTCTTCGAGTCCAAACAGCAGGAACGCCAGCAGCGTTGCCACAAGTACAACGAAACCGCCTTCAACCTGGAGCCCAACATCAAGGAAGGCCCGGGCGGCCTGCGCGACTTGCAGATGATCGGCTGGGTGGCCAAGCGCCACTTCGGCGCCAGCACCCTGCGGGAACTGGTCGACCACGACTTCCTCAGCCCGGGCGAATACGAGGAACTGATCGAGTGCCGCAACTTCCTCTGGCGGATTCGCTTCGCCCTGCACGTCCTGACCGGCCGCCGCGAGGACCATCTGCTGTTCGATCACCAGCGGCGCGTTGCCCGGCAACTGGGCTACCGGGACCAGGATCACAACCTGGCGGTCGAGCAGTTCATGCAGCGCTACTACCGCACGGTCAACGCCCTGGGCCAGCTTAACGAGATGCTGCTGCAACTGTTCGAGGAAGCGATCCTGCTGGCCGACGATCCGGACGAGCCGACGCCGATCAACCGCCGGTTCCAGGCCCGGCGGGGCTATCTGGAAGTCACTCGGCCCAACGTGTTCCTGCGCTACCCGTTCGCTCTGCTGGAAATCTTCCTGATTTTGCAGCAGCACCCGGAACTCAAGGGCATCCGCGCCGCCACCGTCCGCCTGATTCGCGATCATCTGCCGCTGATCGACGACAAGTTTCGCCACGACATGCGGCCGCGCAGCCTGTTCATGGAAATCCTGCGCCAGCCCCTCGGGGTCGCGCGGCAATTGCGGCTGATGAACGCCTGCGGGGTGCTGCCGGCCTATCTGCCGGAATTCGGCCACATCGTCGGGCGGATGCAATACGACCTGTTCCACGCCTACACCGTGGACCAGCACATCCTGTTCGTGGTGCGCAACCTGCGGCGATTCTTCCTGCCCCAGTTCGCCCAGGAACTACCGCGTTGCAGCGCGATCATGGAGCAGTTGCCCAAGCCGGAGCTGCTGTACGTCGCCGGCCTGTACCACGACATCGCCAAGGGGCGCGGCGGCGACCACTCCGAACTGGGCGCCGGCGACGCCGAACAGTTCTGCCAGCGCCATGGACTCAGCAGCTTCGATACCCGCCTGGTCGCCTGGCTGGTGCGCCATCACCTGACCCTGTCGCTCACCGCGCAGAAGAAGGACATCCACGACCCGGCGGTCATCCACGACTTCGCCCGGCTCATGGGCGATCAGATGCATCTGGATTATCTGTATCTGCTGACGGTCGCCGACATTCGCGGCACCAATCCCAAGCTGTGGAACACTTGGCGGGATTCGCTGCTGTGGCAGTTGTACGAGGCCACCCGCCGGGCGTTGCGCCGGGGGCTGGACCATCCCATCGACAAGGAAGAGCGCATTCGCGAGGCGCAAACCCAGGCCCGGCAACGGCTGCACGCGACCAAAATCGACGAGGCGCGCATCAACCGGGTCTGGGAGGGCTTCGGCGACGACTACTTTCTGCGCCATTCCGCCGATGAAATCACCTGGCACACGCGAGCGATCCTCAAAAAGGGATACGACGAGCAACCGCTGGTTATGGCCCGTGACGATCCGAATCGGGGCGGCACGGAAATTTTCATCTACACCCTCGATCAGGACAATCTGTTCGCCCTGATCACCTCGATTCTCGACCAACTGGGATTGACGATCCTCGACGCCCGCATCCTCACCGGCCACCGCGGTTACGCCCTGGACAGCTTTACGGTGCTGGAGGATTCCGGGGCGCCGATCCACGACCGGGCGCGGATCAAGGAAATCATCGCCACGCTGCGCCACGCCCTGGGTCAGCCGGATGCCGCGCCGATCTTGCCCAGCCGGCACATCTCGCGGATTCAGCGGGCGTTCCAGATGCCGACCTGGGTGTCGTTCCGCGAGGACGAGGCCAACAGCCGCACCGTGGTGGAACTGGTGTCCTGGGACCGGCCGGGGCTGCTGTGTCGGGTCGGACAGGCGTTCATGGAATGCGGCGTGCAGTTGCACAACGCCAAGATCGCCACCCTCGGCGCTCAGGTCGAGGACGTGTTCTTCGTCACCGACCGCGAGAACCGGCCGCTGAACGATTCCCGGAAATACGCGGCGCTGCGCGCGGCGCTGGTCGATCAACTGGATTCGGGCGAGGATTGATCAGGCCGGCTTCCGGCCGTACACCGTCGCCAGCCAGATTCCCAGCGCGATCAGGGCGACGCCGGCGGCGTGGAACCCGTACAACCGTTCGCCCAGAAAGATCATCGACAGCACCGCCCCGAACGCCGGCATCAGGTGCAGAAACTGGCCGGTGCGGTTGGCGCCCAGTTCCGCCACCGCCCGGTTCCAGAAGATGTAGGCGAGAATCGAGGGAAACAGGGCCAAGTAGAGGATGCTGCCCACGGTCGCGACGTTGACGGCGACGGTGTAGCCCTGGGCCAGATCCCAGCCGTACAGCGGCGTCAGGATCGCCATTCCGATCACCATAGTCGCGGCCTGAAAATTCAGCGGCTCGAGTTTCGCCGGTCGCCAGCGCAGACAGACCGAGTACAGCGCCCAACTGGCCACCGCCGCCAGCACCCACAAATCGCCGGGATTGAACTGGCGGGCCAGCAATGCCCCCGCATCGCCGTGCCCGATGATCACCAGCACCCCCGCCAGCGAGATCAGAATCCCCAGCGCCTGCCAGCCGGTCACGGTCTGGCGCAGCAGCAGGAACGACAGCGCCACGATCAGCACCGGCGTCACCGACAGCATGATGAGGGCGTTGGTGGCGGTGGTGGATTGCAGGCCGATGTAGACGAAAGTGTTGAAGTTGACCACGCCGAGGATGCTGAGCAGCAACAGGATCAAGCCATGCCGGCGGATGAGCGGTGCCTGTTCGCGCAGCGACGCCCACACGAACGGCAACAGGATCGCCAGCGCCACCGCCCAGCGCCAGAACGACAGCGTGAAAGGAGTGAATACGGTATGCACCGCCCGCCCCAGCACGAAATTGCCGGACCAGAACAGGGTGGTCAACACCAGCAGCAGATAGGGCGAGGGATGCCAAGCGGTCAGAAATTTGGGCATGATGGAAGCGTGGTGATGGTTATTGATTGTAGAGTGCACTTATGATCCCAACGATCCCGTGGCAGTCGAGGCGTTCTGGAAAAATGCGGTCGTGGTTTACGAAGGCGGCCCGGACGTCGTCCGCGCGGCGTTGGCGGCCAAGCGCCGCGCCGGTCAGCGCGGCAAGCAGAAAGCGCCCACCAAACAACGCATCACCCTCCGCCTGTCGCCCGAGGTGCTGGCGCACTTTCGCGCCACCGGCAAGGGCTGGCAAACCCGCATGGACGCCGCCCTGCGCGAGTGGATCGCGCGGCAGTGACCCGCGTTGATCTGCCAGCCCTTAAGTTAGGGACCGATCAACCGGTTCCCCAACTCGGTATAGCGCGGAAAGGCGCTATCCAAGCTGGCAAGCCGGGCATCGTACATCAGCGCCGTAGCGATAATGATGCGATCAGCGGGATCGCGATGATGCTCCGGCAACTGCGCCGAACGAAACGCGATTTCCCAGGAAACCGGCAGGCTTTCGATACCAGTCGGTGATAGCGCATCGCGCAACCAGTCTTCGACCGGAAGCGGCAACACGATCCGTCGCCGTTTCAACAGATAGGGAACCTCGAAACAGGAAATAGCGGAAACCGCAACCCGATCCTCGGATTGGATAGCGGCAAGAACGTCCGCTGGCAATCCACCGCCACTCTGGATCACCCATCGCAGCCAAATGTGCGTGTCGAGAACAATCATCGCAGGGCATCCCAGTCTTCTTCGGGCGCTATTGGCGAAATGATGTCGCCTAAAATCTCACCCTTGCCGGCAATGCTAGGTGGCGGCTGGCGGCGCAACGGCTGGCAGGCTTCCCCCAATACCAACATAATGATTTCCACCTTGGCGTTCGGCGGCAACCTGGGCAGGTCGTAGAGATTACCTTGAGCGTCCGTCTCGACAATCAGCCGTTCAGCGTACATATCGTTTCTCCAAAAGCGCCGCTATTTGCCATAGCTTACCGATAAATCACCTGCAAGCGAGCTTTCGCGAAAACCCCTCAACGCCCCGCCCCGGCCCGTTCGCGGTTGAGCGCCAGCAATCGCCGCAAAATTTCCTCATCGGGCAGGGCCGGCGTGTAATCGCTCCAGCCATACGCCGCCGCCACCGCTGCATCCAGTTGCCGATGGGCGTTGACCAGCCACGCCGGCCGGGCGTTGTAGAGATTCGTCAGGGTGCGCTTTTTCAGTTCGGCGGCAAACTCCGGTTTGGGAATCCGCCGATCCGGGTAGCCGAGGACGATTTCGGGAACCCGCTCCACCCATTCCGGCGGATGGAGCCAGTGTTCCCGGAGTTCGTTCAACCGCCGTGCGGCCTCGGCGATGATGGGGAAATGAGTGTCTGGATCAGGATCAGCCAAAACGCCTTGTGGGAACGGAAACGTCTCGAAACAGGTGGCGGCGTTGTAAGTTGGCGTATTGCCATCACCATGCCGGCTGGCGTTAGCCAGCGCCCAGACTTCGTGGATGCGGGAATGCAGAACGCCAAACGTCGCGTCGTCGGCGCGGGCGATGACGTAGAGGCGGCTGTCGGGCAGCATCGATGAATGAAACCAGACAAACAGCCGATGCTTGGCGACGCGCGGCGTGGCGATGTAGCGCGGGATACGCGCCAAGGCCGCTCGCATACCGGGCATGATTTCTCCATGCCGCCACCAGTTTTTAGCCCGCGCCGCCCGCCGATTCTGTTCCCGCTCCGGCTTGACATACTCCAGCACATAAGTGAACGGCGCTTCGTACAACGCCGCTTCACCTTCAGACATTTCGCCGCCGAAATCGATGATCCAGGTATCGGACGGGCGGCGGGTGATATCCATGCCGTTGGCCCACGGCCGCACCACGTCACGGTTCGGCCTGCCGTGGGGGTTGGGCTGTTGGAGCCATTGGCGGGCCAATTCGCCGGCAATGTCGAAAGCACCAACTTTAACCGGCCCTTGAAAACACACTGCAGCGTTTTCGGCAAGGCGTGTGGCTTGGGTCAAATCGTTCTCTCCCGCTGTCAGGTCGGCGTTGATGACTGCGACCGGCTGGCCATCGAGTATGATCCCACCCGCCTTCTCCCCAAAACACACCAGCGACACCCGCACCGCCGCGCCGTCATTGACCCAGGGTTCGTCGCTCCAAGCCGCGAAGATTTCACCGCAGGCGACAATCCGATCCAAAACGGCGCGGCTGGCGCCCTTGCGAATGGCCTGTGTTGCAACCAGTCCTGCCCGCTTTGCTTGTCCCGCTTCGATCTGGGCGCGCGCCTTCTCGAACCAGTAGCAGACCAAATCCGCCCCGCCCGGCACCCGTCCCTCGTAAAGCTGGCGCAGCCGGCCCGCGTACTCGTCGCCCAACTCCCGCAACAGCTTGGAACCGCCCAGAAACGGCGGGTTACCGACGATGACATCCACCGCCGGCCAGTCGGGCTCCCGCTCAGTACTCCCCTCCTTGGCTAAGGAGGGGTGGCGCGTAGCGCCGGGGTGGTTTGACCCATCGGGCGGACCAACCCCCCCGTCCCTTCGGGACACCCCCCCTTGACAGGGGGGGAATGCATCGACGACCAACACCGCATCCCGGCATTCGATGTGATCCAGCAGGGCCAGAATCGGGTCGCGGCGAATGTCGTAGCCGTGCTTGAGCATCCACTGAATCTCGCCGATCCACACCGTCACCCGCGCCAGTTCGGCGGCGTAGGGATTGAGTTCGATACCCAGCACGTTGCGCGGGCAGGTCTCGATGCTCAACTGCCGGTGCAATCCCAGGGCCTCCGCGTCGAGATTGGCCCGATGCTCCAAATCCTTCAGCGCCCGCAACGCCAGATACAGGAAATTGCCCGATCCGCAGGCCGGATCGAGCACCCGGAAGTTCTTCAGCCGTTCCAGAAACGCCAGAAAAACCTCCTCGGCGGCCTGCCGCGCTTTCTTCGCACCCTTGCCGCCGGCCTGATAACGCTCCATGTGCTCGGCAATCGCCACCCGCGCCGCCGCCCACTCCGCCGCCAGTGGCTCGACCACCACTGGCTCGATGATTTTGCGAATGGTTTGGGGATCGGTGAAATTCGCACCCAGTTGCGCCCGCAACGCCGGGTCGAGGCCGCGCTCGAACAGCGTGCCGAAAATCGCCGGTTCAATCGCCGACCAGTCCATTTTCGCCGCCGCCAACAGCGCCGCCGCCTCGGCCTCGACCAGCGGCAGCGGCATAGCCGTCTCGAACAGCCCGCCATTGAACCAAGCGATGTCCTCCAGCAGAAAATCGCCGCCCGCGCGCATGGCGGCGAACAACTCCGCCAACCGCGCCGACAACTTTTCCGGCTGGCCAGCGCTCTTCTCGACGATCCGTTCGAACAGCCGCGCCGGCAGCAGGCCCACGTCCTCGGCGAACATGCAAAACAGGCACTGAATCAGGAAATGGGCGACCTGACGCGGGCCATGGCCCCGTTGCGCCAGCGCGGCGGCGATGGCGGCGAACCGGCCGGCGGCTTCCTGGGTGACCTCGTGATCGGTGCGGCGAGGCCGGAATCGTTCCGGGTTCTCGAACAGCGCGCACAACC
This sequence comes from Candidatus Contendibacter sp., assembly GCA_008933795.1. Taxonomy (GTDB): domain Bacteria; phylum Pseudomonadota; class Gammaproteobacteria; order Competibacterales; family Competibacteraceae; genus Contendibacter. Next base: position 22,120 of record WBUJ01000001.1, read on the forward strand.
TGGCGAGATGCTCCGGCTGGCCAATGTCTTCCAGCCGGATGCGGTGAACTTCCGACGGGGTGCCGGTGAAATGGGTGTGAATCTCGATGAGCCGACGGTCGCAGACCACCAGCAGCGGTGGGTTGTCCAGCGCCAGCGCGTAGGTCATCAACTGCTTCAGCGCCGCCGCCAGATCGCCGCCCGGCGCCTTGTTCTCCCAGGCGAAGCAACCCCGCTTCCACACGTCCGCCCAGCCGCGCCCAGCCCCGGTGCGGGTCGCGCCGCGCTCGAAGCAGTAGTTTTCCGGGTCGTTCGGCTTGCCGACGCCCAGCAACTCGCACAGATCGAGGAAAAACGGCTGCGCGCCGGCCCGCTCACTCAGCGGGTTGTCGCGCCATTGGGCGATGAATTCGGCAGGGGTCATGATCCGTCCACTTCGGTCATTCCGTGGCTCGGGCGTAACCGCTCAACCTGTTAAACCCATTCATGCCCGGCATTGGCTGGTGACACCACTGAAATGAACCGCAAGGGTTCTGTGCCGTTGTTGTACACACCATGCACCGCGCCTGGGTAGGCAACAACCACATCTCCGGCTCCTATCGGATGAGCTTCGCCGGATGCCTCGGTTTGGTATTCGCCATGTCCCGAGAGAATGGTCCAGGTATCCTGACCGGCTGGGTGAATGTGCGCCGTAATTCGTTGACCGGGCTTCACATGCCAGGCGACGATGACCGCTTCCCTGGTTTCAACGATCACCGACCGAACCGGCTCCCCGTCCGAAGGTTGCATATATTGATTGCTCTGGAAAATGCGCGTGGGTTGCATGATGACTCCTTAACACAGTTACAGTGCCATTATCCCCGCAGACCGTATTCGAACGCCCGCTCGCTCAGCGGGTTGTCGCGCCATTGGGCGATGAAATCGGCGGGGGTCATGACGGGTCCAATTCAGTTATCCTACGTTCAAGCCGGCCTTGCTGGCGTTGGAATCATACGCAACTTTCGGATGCACCGATGCCTCAACCCCTATCACATCTCCACCCCCCCTGGACCCCGGCAAGCTGGCGACGGCGCCCGGCGGCGCAACTGCCAGTTTACGACGACGTTCCGGCGCTGGCCGAGGTCGAGGAGCGGCTGTCCACCTCATTACCGCTGGTGTTCGCCGGCGAAATTCGCACCCTGCGCCAGCACCTGGCCGAAGTCGCCGCTGGCCGGGCGTTCCTGCTGCAAGGCGGCGACTGCGCCGAAAGCTTTGCCGATTTCACCGAGCGCGCCATCACCGACACCTTCCGGGTGCTGTTGCAAATGGCGGTCATCCTGACCTTCGCCGCCGCCTGCCCGGTGGTCAAGGTCGGGCGGATGGCCGGCCAGTTCGCCAAGCCACGCAGTTCTCCCACCGAAACCCGCGATGGCGCGACCCTGCCCAGTTACCGGGGCGACATCGTCAACGATCTCGACTTCAGCGCCGAGGCCCGCCGCGCAGACCCGCGCCGGCAGTTGCGCGCCTACTCGCAGTCGGCGGCGACCCTGAACCTGCTGCGGGCGCTGGCCCAGGGCGGTTTCGCCGATCTGCACCGGGTCCAGCAGTGGAATCTGGATTTCCTGCGCGCCAGTTCCCAGGGCGCGCGCTACCGCGATTTGGCCAGCCGCATCAGCGAAACGCTGGGGTTCATGCGCGCCTGCGGACTGGACGCCATGGCCGACCCGCAAGTGCGGCAGGTGAATTTCTACACCTCGCACGAAGCGCTGTTGCTGGGCTACGAGCAAGCCCTCACCCGGCGCGATCCGCAAACCGGCGACTGGTACGACGGTTCGGCGCATTTCCTGTGGATCGGCGAACGCACCCGGCAACTGGACGGCGCGCACGTCGAATTCATGCGCGGCATCGCCAATCCCATCGGCCTCAAGCTGGGGCCGACCGCCGATCCCGACACCCTGCTGCGCCTGTTGGACGCGCTGAACCCCGACGACCAGCCCGGACGCCTGACCCTGATCAGCCGCATGGGGGCGGACAAAATCGCAACCGCCCTGCCGCCGCTGATCCGGGCGGTGCAACGCGACGGTCGGCGGGTCGTCTGGTCCTGCGATCCGATGCACGGCAACACTCTGGAAACCCGCACCGGCTACAAAACCCGCCCGTTCGCCCGCATCCTCGATGAAGTGCGGCAATTCTTCGCCATTCATCGCGCCGAAGGCGGCATTCCGGGCGGGGTGCATTTCGAACTGACCGGCCAGGACGTGACCGAATGTCTGGGCGGCGCCCAGGCGATTACCGAGCAGGGCTTGGCCGACCGCTATCACACGCTCTGCGACCCGCGCCTGAACGCCTCGCAAAGCCTGGAACTGGCGTTCCTGATCGCCGAGACCCTGAAGGACTACCGGCGGGCGACCGGGGCGAACACCGACGCCGACGCGGGGGACGGCGAGCCATGACGCCCGAACCGCCGCGCCTGCTGCTGGTGATGCAGACGCCCGACGCCAGCGCCGGCCGCTGCGGCCGCAAGTTGCGGGAACGGGGTTGCCCGCTCGAGTTTTGCTATCCCCTGAGCGGCGAATTGTTGCCGACGGACATGAACGGCTACGCCGGCGCGGTGGTGTTCGGCGGGCCGATGAGCGCCAACGACGACGGCAAGTTGCCCGGCATCCGGGCGCAACTGGACTGGATTCCCCAGGCGCTGGATTCTGGCCGGCCGTTCCTGGGCATCTGCCTGGGCGCGCAACTGCTGGCGCGGGCGCTGGGCGCGACGGTCCAGCGGCATCCGGCGGGACTGGCGGAAATCGGCTATTTCGCGGTCCAGCCGACCGCCGCCGGCCAGGCGACATTCGACGCCCCGCTGCACGTTTACCACTGGCACCACGAAGGTTTCGAGCTGCCCGCCGGCGCGGAACTGCTCGCCAGCGGCGAACGCTTTCCGCACCAGGCTTACCGCTACGGGGCCAACACCTTCGGCGTGCAGTTCCACCCGGAAGTGGATCAGCCGATTCTCGAACACTGGCTGGTGGAAGGGGCAAGGGAACTGACCGCGCCCGGCGCCCAGTCCGCCGCCGAACAGCGCGCCCATCATGCCCGCCACGATGCGGCGTTGGATCGGTGGTTCGAGGTTTTCTTGGAGGGGTGGTTGAACAAAAATCCGAATGGCGGCTTCGGATCGCCAGGGTAGGTAGGGTAGGAGCCGCCCGGTTCGAGATCGGGCGGGGCGCCAGTGCTTTACCCATTCTAAATTGATGGATAAAGGCGCTTGAGTTTGATGGGGACATCGGGGGTGGTGAAGCGCCAATTCATCGGCCGGGAATCAGTGTTATGGGCCTGTTCCCAAGCGGCGACCTCCTGGCTCAGGGTAGCGGCGTTGGGGATGCGGCGGTCTCCCAGCAAATGTTAAAGTTTCACCCCCGCAAAGCTTGTAGGGTAAGGCGGCGTTTTCCGCGATTGGCGCCACTGACAGAATTCTATATTTATGCTCTAATTATATGGAAATTAAATGTATCAAAAATTACTAGGGAGGTATCTCCAGTGTCGCATCCTATCTTTCGTTATCAATCATCAATTTTGTTTTTATTTTTTGGATTTACATCGAGCCTGTTTATCTTTTCGAATTGGATGGTCGCGGATGCCCAAGCAGAGACAGTGTATACCATCCAAATTCTGGATGCTCCAAGCACCCTACTTACACTTTTGCCTTCGATATCAACAATAACAGCCAAGTGACGGGAAATTACTTCGATGGCTCCAACGACCATGGTTTCGTGTACAGCAATGGCACGTTCACGACCCTCGACGTTCCATGGGCTACCCAAACCCTTCCCGAAGGCATCAACGACAGCGGCCAAGTGGCGGGTAGTTATGCGGGCGGGACTAATTTCAACAAGGTAAGCGGTTTCGTGTACAGCAACGGCACGTTCACGACCCTCGACGTTCCGGGGGCTATTGAAACCATTGCCATCAGCATCAACAACAGTGGCCAAGTAGCGGGTAATTACACTGCTAGGGATCGTAGACATGGTTTCGTGTACAGCAACGGTACGTTTACGACCCTCAACCTGCCGGGCGCCGCTGGTACCGTTGCTCTGAGCATCAACGACAGCGGCCAGGTGGTGGGTCATTATCAGGACGGGACTAATTTCAAAGGACACGGTTTCGTGTACAGCAACGGCACGTTCACGACCCTCGACGTTCCGGGGGCTACCTCCACCGATGCTTCCAGCATCAACGACAGCGGCCAGGTGGCGGGTAGTTATCAGGACGGGACTAACAAGACACACGGTTTCGTGTACAGCAACGGCACGTTCACGACCCTCGACGTTCCGGGGGCTATCGGCACCGTTGCTCGGAGCATCAACGACAGCGGCCAGGTGGCGGGTAGTTACGGTTATTCGGATGGGACTAAGACTAGTGGTTTCGTGTACAGCAACGGCACGTTTACGACCTTCAACCCGCCGGGTGCCAGACTGGTGGCGGCCATGAGCATCAACGACAGCGGCCAGGTGGTGGGTTATTACGACGATAGTCCACTCGATGGTTACAGTTCTCATGGTTTCATTGCCACCCCGATAGCTTCCCCGACGGACATTCCCACCCTGAGCGAGTGGGTGTTACTGTTACTCGGGTTGCTATTGATCGGTATCGCTTGGCGGGCTCAGGTTACATCGCAGCGGACATGACATCTTGACTCAGGCGATCTATATCCACCTCCGCCAACCACAACTTGATGATCATGCGGCGTTTTCTGCTGGATTTTGTCGGCATTGGCCTGCTGCTGTACGGCTTGGCGTACCTGCCGCCGGTTCGGGATGGGGTGGTCGCGCCCTTCACCGATGGGTTGACCACGGCGGCGGGCGGCTTGATTGCCCTGTTCGGTGGCCAAGTCTGGGTGCAAGGCAACGTGTTGACCGTTCCCGGTTTCAGCGTGCGTATCTTGGATCTGTGCAACGGCGTGGAGGCCACCTTGTTGCTGTGGACTACCATGCTGGCTTTTCCCGCGCCGTGGCGTTACCGGCTGTGGGGCCTGCTTCTGGGGGTGCTGGGGGTGCAGGCGCTCAATCTACTGAGAGTGGTCAGCCTGGTTTATCTGGGGGTGTGGAAACCGGCGTGGTTTTACTGGGTGCATTGGTACGTCTGGGATGCGTTGATCCTGGTGGATGTGTTGTTGATTTTCCTGCTGTGGCTACGCCGGTTGCCGGCGGCGTTGCGATTCCATGCGCCTCCGGCTTGATCCGTTGTGGCGCTGGTTGCTGGGCGTCGCGCTGGGGTTGCCGCTGGCGCTGGGGCTGTGGTGGGCGTTCGCCCGGCTCCCGTTGATGAAGTTTCTGGGGCACGGGGTCGGCTTCGTCAGTCCGTGGTTGTGGCCGGATGCCGTGCTGGGGATCGGCCTGGATCAAGACCGGGGCCTGATCGTGTCGCTGTTGCCGCCGCTGACCGACTCGGCCGCGATGTTCATAGTGTTGCTGTTGCCGTTCAACCGCGCCACCGTGATTCTGCCGCTGTTTTGGGGGTTGACGCTGGCGACGCCGGGGCGGGCGCTGTTCCGCCGGTTGCTGCTCGGCACCCTGATTCTGTTGCCGGTGGCCTTCGCGATGGTGTTGCTTTACGTTCAGTTCCAAATCACGCTGTACCGCACCCATCTACCGCTGTTGACCGAGACGCCGCCCGTCGATTACGCCCTGGCCCTGCCGGACCCACCGGTGCTGTATTACCTCTGGGGGCTGGGCCGGCAACTGGCCGTGCTGGTGCTGCCGTTGATGGCCCCCTTGCTGGCCTGGTTGCTGTTGCACCGAGCTTTTTTGCGGACGGTGGTCTTGGGCGGGTGGCTGCAACGCGGTGCCCGATCCACGCGCCCCTTGGTGTCCTCGCCGCCGCTACCCGTCGATTCCAAGCCATGAGCGGTCACCCGGCCTGGCTCCTGCTGGGCTTTGGCTTGCTGCTGGCGCTGCTCGGCTGCGATCCCCGCCAAGACCAGTATCGCGTCGCGATGCAGCGGTTGTTTCAGGGCGATCATCGGGCGGCGGCCTTGGCCCTGTCGGCGCTGGCCGAAAACGGTCACGCGCCGTCCCAGTTTCGGCTGGGGGCGCTGTACCGGCTGGGGTTGGGGGTGCCGCGCAACACGCGGCTGGCGGTCTATTGGTTCGAAAAAGCCGCGCGGCAGGACGACGTGGGCGGGCAGTATTGGCTAGCCGAATCCTACCGGCGGGGCGCAGGCGTGCCGGTCTCGCCCGAACTGGCCTTTGACTGGTTCCATCGGCTGGCCGAACGGGGTTACGCGCCGGCGCAATACCAGGTTGCCCTAGCCTACGCGGAGGGGCGTGGCGTCGCCCACGATGGGCCAATGGCTATCGTTTGGTTGCAACGGGCCAGCGCGGGTGGCTATACGGACGCGACCCGACGACTGGCGCAAGCGTATCGGAACGGCGAACTGGGTCTGCCACGTAACCCGGAACAGGCGGCGGCCTGGGAGCGGAAGACCCAACCGGCACGGTTTTGACCGGGGCGGCTGGGACGCACCTTCGAACCTCATGCCAGGCGTGGCGGACGCCGTTCACCCCATCGCTAGCACGTAGATCGAATTCAAACGCTTCTATCTGTCAATTCAGGACGGGTGAAGCACTAATCGCGCGGTCGCCCGGCGCCATACAGCGGACCCATCGGCAACAGGCTTTTTTCCTCAATGTGCGCGGCGAACGAGGGGTAGGAACTCGGATCGTGAATCGCCACCTCGGCGATCATGGTCTGGTACACCTGGTCGTGTTCGTAGATATCGAACTGCGCCTGGGGATCCACGTAATGAATGGTTTCGTGGAGCACCATGGCGGCCCGACATTTGGGTCCCCAACCCTGGCCCGACCAATCCATCCCCGGACGCGCCGGATAATCGTCCAGAAAGACATGAAACTCCGGCGTGAAGCAGATGCGCTGCCGGTTGGGAACATAGGCCGGAGCGGTTTGGCCGCCCATGTCGATGCTCATCTGCTTGCGCGACACGCTGCGATAGATGGCCGCGCCGTTGTTCACGGTTCGCTGGGCGGCCTCGTAGTTGCTCTTGACGGTCGCCAGCAGTTTCAGGAGATAGTTCGCCGAAAAACGGTCGGTCAGCTTGAAATGCGCCGCGAACGCGGCTTGCGCGTAAGCCGGCCGGCCAGCCAGCGCGCCGCCGCCCGCGATGACCTCGTTGATTTCCTTGAGAGCGGCGGTAATCCACCGGGTGACCTGGGGCGCCGATTGCAGCGCCAGCGTCTTTGGATCCATGTCCGGCGCCGGGACCAGCCTGGCGCCCGGCGCCGTGGCGAGCGCATTCAACTTTTGAATGGTTCGCTTGCCCGGTTCCACCAAGCCATCCTGCGAATTGAACTGTCTTTGCTGAAACTTGCGGATAGCGGCAACGGTCTTGTTGCCGCACCAACCGTCCAGATCGAGCACTGGTTCGGCGCCGCCCTGCATGGCGGGAACCTGGTTGAGCAGGGTTTGCACCGTTAGAGTATCCGATTCATCGTTCCTGCCGTTGACGCCAACGGATCCAGCGATATCCGGCATTCGAGCTTCCCCCAAGTTAGCGCTAAAACCAATTCATCGATCGACGAAACTCCGCTGGCATCGCCCATACCGTCGGCGCGGAACTGGTCGCCAGCCTGGATCGCTGGTTCAAGGGGTTCCTGGAAGGGTGTCCGCGCCCCGCGCCCCGCGACGCCATCCCACTAAAGATAGCGCAACGCGAACCGCACCATCTGCTCCAACACCTTTTGCACCGCCGCGTTGGCCGCCCGGGCCGCGCCATTGGCGTCTTCGCTGGGGGCCGGCTCCACCGCCTCGAACACCTGCGTGCCCAACACGTGCCCGCTCTTCAGGTCCACCACCTTGATCCGGGCCATCAGCCGCACCCGGCTGGGCTGGCTCATAAATTCCTGTTGCAGCCGGATCACGTCCACATCCACCCGCAGGTTGGCCAGACCCGGCGCGGGCGGCGACACCACCGCCTTGAACGCGCCCGTCGCCTCGAAGGCGCGCACCAGGATCGGTTGCAACATCCGGGCCGGCGCGTCGCTCCACACGCTGTCCTTGTAGTAATCCAGCTTCGGCGGTTGCCGGGTGTAGGCGATGCGGTTGGAATCGAATCCCGGCGCCGCCTTGGGTGGCGCCACCAGTAGCGTCTTGCCGCTGGCGCGGCGGGCCGGCGCCGGCGCGAAGGTTCCCACCTCCAGCAAATAGCTTTGCGCCGGCGGTGATTGATCCTGCGGCAGCGTACAGCCTCCCAGCGTCAACGCCGCCAACAGCATTCCCCCAAACCGAGCTATCCCCCGCTTGCGTCCACGATCAATGGCGCCCGTCATCTCCGCTTCTCCTGGCTGTTTCGGTAGGTTGGTTGAAAAATGCGCGAAGCGCCTTTCGCTTTCTTATTCCTCTCCCGGCCCCGGTCGACCGCCCGGTTTGCCCAGCAGCAGGGCGCGGGGATTCTGTTCCAGCAGTTCGGCCAGTTGCCGCAGGGTCGTCACCATCTCGCCGGCCTGCGCCAGCAACTCGTTCAGCTCCGGCAGGGTGGTCTGCCCCAGCCGTTGCAATTCGCGCTGCCCGTCCCTGGCCATGCCGCTCAGGTCCAGACTGGTTTGGTTGAAGGTATCCGCCGTTTTCCGCACCGACCGGGCGCCGGCCTGGATGTCGCTCAGCGTTGCGCGAAGCTGCTTGTCCAATTCGCCGGCGCCTTCCAGCGTGGTCGCCAGCCGGTCCAGCGCCTGGCCCAGCCGCTCTGCCCGCCCGGCCAGCGCGCCGGTGAAGGTTTCCACGTTCGTCAGGGTCCGACGGATGCTGTCGGCCCGGTCGGCCACTGCGCCAGTCATCACGTCGAGATGTTGCAAGGTCCGGGTCAGGGCGATCTGGTTATCGTCGCCCAGCAACCGTTCCAGCCGCCGCGACAGATTATCCACGTTGGCCAGCATATTGTTGAAAGCGTCATCCAGCCGCGCCACCAGCGACGGGCCGGCCTGAATCACCGGTAATTCCTGACCGGCTTCCTGCTCCAGCGGCAGCGATTGGCTGCTGCCGCCGCTCAACTCCACGGCCGCTACCCCGGTCAGTCCACGAGTGGACAGCGTGGCGATGGTGTCGCGGCGGATCGGGGTGCCGCGTTCGATGTCCAGCACCACATCCACCTGATCGGGATTGTTGCGGTCCAACCGAATGGATTCCACCTGCCCGACCTGGACGCCGCGATAGCGCACGGTCGCCTTGGGATTCAGGCCGGCCACCGATTCCCGGAAATACACCCGGTAGCGGTCGTAGGTCTTGGTCTCGCCGCCCAGCGTCAGCCAGAACGCCGCGCTCAGCAACGCCGACCCCAGCAGGATCACGAACAGTCCCACCAAGGCGTAATTTACCTTGCTTTGCACGCCTGCTCCCGCGCCGCACGCCCGCGCGGCCCCTCGAAATAAGCCCGAATCAGCGGATGCTCCGCCTGGGTCAATTCGCGCATCGGCGCGTAGCCGATCACCCGCTGCTCGCCCAGGAACGCCACCCGGTCGGTAGCGCTCCACAAAGTATCCAGGTCGTGGGTCACCATCACTACCGTCAGCCCCAGCGACTCCTTGAGCTGCGCCACCAGTTCGTCGAACGCGCCGGCGCTGACCGGGTCCAGCCCGGCGGTCGGCTCGTCCAGAAACAGCAACGCCGGGTCCAGCGCCAGCGCCCGCGCCAGCGCCGCCCGTTTCAACATGCCGCCGCTCAGCTCGCGCGGCAGCTTATTCCCGGCATCCGCCGGTAACCCCGCCAGCGCGATCTTGAGGTCGGCGATGTCCGCGATCCGCCGCGCGGACAACCGGGTATGCTCGCGCAGTGGCACCGCCACGTTCTCGCGCACCGTCAGCGAACTGAACAGCGCGCCCTGCTGAAACAGCATCCCGAAGCGCCGACGCAATCGGAACGCGGTGGTTTCGCCGATGCCGACGATCTCCTGGCCGAACAGTTCGATGGAACCGGCGGCCGGCTTCAACAGCATGATAATCGCCCGCAGCAAGGTGGTCTTGCCGGAGCCGCTGCCGCCGACCAGGGCGACGATCTCGCCGCGGCGGATGTCGAGATCCAGATTCTCGTGGATGACCGTCGCGCCGAACTGGGTACGCAATCCGCGCACCACGATCACGGCGTCGGCCGGATGCGTGCTCAGCGCCACAACCCCACCCCTCCCAGGATGATCGAAAACAGGGCGTCGGCCGCGATCACCAGAAAGATGGACTGCACCACGCTGACCGTGGTGTGCCGGCCAACGCTGTCGGCCCCGCCGCGCACCTGAAAGCCCTGATAGCAACCCACCAGGGCGATGATGGCGGCGAACACCGGCGTCTTGCCGATCCCGAGCAGAAACGAGGTTGGCGTCACCACCCGCGGGAAGCGGTCGAGGAAGTCGCTGAAGCTGACATCCAGCATCGTCCGCGCCATGACCATGCCGCCGAATACGCTGAGCGCATCGGCGAACACCGTCAGCAGCGGGAGGGCGACGGTCAATGCCAGCAGCTTGGGCAACACCAGCAGGTCCATGGGCGGAATGCCGATGGTGCGCAGCGCGTCCACTTCCTCGGTGATCCGCATGGTGCCGATCTGGGCGGTGTAGGACGAGCCGGTGCGGCCGGCGACGATGATGGCGGTGATCAGCGGCGCCAGTTCGCGCAGCATGGTCAGCGACACCAACTCGACGATGAAGATGTTGGCGCCGTAAAACTTGAGCTGCTGGCCACCTTGATAGGCGATGACCACGCCCATCACGAACGACAGCAGCGCGATGATGGGCAGGGCGTTGACGCCGGCGGTTTCGATGTTGCCGAACAGCGCCCGCCAGCGGAACCGGCCAGGATGCAGGGCCAGTCGCCCGAGGGCTATCGCCGCCTCGCCGATAAAGGCCAGAAATTCGAGGGCGTGGCGGGCGTGCGACCCGACTCGCCGACCCAACCGTTCCAGCGCGCCTCGGGCTGCGGGGGGCGGTGGAACCGCGCCGGCGCTGGCGCGGCGTTCCCGCACCAGGTCCAGCAACGCCTGATGCTCCTCGCGCAGACTAACCAGGCGGACTGGCTGGCCGGCTTGCTCCAGATCGGCGACGATGCTCAGCAAGCGCAGCGCGCCGGTCGTGTCAATGGCCTGAATGCCCGAACCATCCAGCCGCGCCGCGCCCGCCGGCCAGCGAATGCCGTGCGGTTGCGCATCCAGCGCCTCGATGCCGTCCAGAGTCCAGTCGCCCTCGCAGCGGCACTGCTCCCCATCCACCCGGATAGCGGCGCGGTGGACAGTGGATGGAGCAGGCGACGCAGCCATGGGGAATCGCCAGTCGGATCGGGCTCAGCGCGGATTGAGCCGCCGCCAAGTGGCGGGGTCCTGCTGGCCGCCGGGCTTTTCCCAGATGCCGCGCCGGGCCTGTTGCGCCTCGGCCTGGGCCTGCCGATAGGCCGGCGAGTCGTTGTACTGCTCGTACATCACCGCCCGCCCCTGCCGGACCATTTCCAGTCCAGTATCGCGCTCGCCGGCGAAGACCTGAGCGACGACCCGGCCGTAGCGATCCTGATCTATCACCCGCAGTCGAACCGGATCGCGCCGGGGCAAGAGACCGCGGAACGCCTCGCGGGAACGGTCGCCCCACGGTTCCTGCTTCATTTCCGGGGCGTCGATGCCGAACACCCGCACCTTGACCTCGCCAGCCGGGCAACTGGCGGTCAGGGTGTCGCCGTCGTAGACCGATTTGACGGTGCAGACCAGTTCCGCTCCCTTGGCGGTCGCTGAGGGCGGCGCTTTGGGTTCGTGCAGAAAGTAACTGATCGCGACGACGGCGACCGCCAGCCCGCCGATCAGCCAGGGCGAGCCGCTCTTGCGGCGACGGGTGCGGCTGAGTTCACCGCGCAGCAGGCTTTGCAACAGCTTCAGCAGTTCTTGTTTCACGGAGGATGCCGGCGTGATAGGCGAGATGTTCGCCGATGAAGGTGGCGATGAAATGGTAGCTGTGGTCGTAGCGGTCTTGCCACCGCAGGGTCAGCGGAAAGTCGCGGGCGGCGCAAACCCGTTCGAGCGACTCCGGATGCAACTGCTGGGCGAGAAACTCATCGGCGGTACCCTGATCGATCAGCAGGGGAATGGCTTCCGCTCCCGCCTCGATCAGCCGGACGGCATCGTAGGCAGCCCATGCCTCGCGGTCGTTGCCCAGATAGGCCTTGAAGCAGCCTTGCCCCCAGCCGCACGCCATCGGGTGGCAAATCGGCGCGAAGGCGGACACGGACCGATAGCGCCCCGGTTCCTTCAACGCGCAGATCAGCGCGCCGTGGCCACCCATCGAATGGCCGGTGATGGAGCGGGCAGCGGTCACGGGCAGGTTGGCCTCGACCAGCGCCGGCAGTTCGCGGGTGACGTAATCGTACATCCGGTAATGCCGCGCCCACGGCTCCTGGGTGGCGTTGACGTAGAACCCGGCGCCCTGGCCGAGATCGTAGCGCTCCGGCACATCCGGCGCCTCCGCGCCGCGCGGGCTGGTATCGGGGATGACCAGCGCCAGCCCCAGTTCCGCCGCGTAACGCTGCGCCCCCGCCTTGACCCGGAAATTGTCGTCGGTGCAGGTCAGACCAGACAGCCAATAGACCACCGGCACCTTTTCTGTCGCCGCTGCGGGCGGCAGATAGACCGAAAAGGTCATGTCGCAGGCGCAGGCTGACGAGCGGTGGCGGTAGCGGTTCAGCCAGCCGCCGAATTCCTTGATCGCTTCGATTTTTTCCACGCCGCCGTCCCCTAGAACAGAATCACCGAGCGGATGCTCTTGCCTTCGTGCATCAGATCGAAGGCGGTGTTGATGTCTTCCAATGGCATCGTGTGCGTCACCATGCGATCCAGCTCGATCCGGCCCTGGAGATAGTTTTCGACGTAACCGGGCAACTGGCTGCGGCCCTTGACCCCGCCAAACGCCGTGCCCTTCCAGGTGCGGCCGGTCACCAGTTGGAACGGGCGGGTGCGGATTTCCTGGCCGGCGCCGGCCACGCCGATGATGGTGGACACGCCCCAGCCCATGTGGCAGCACTCCAGCGCCTGCCGCATGACCTCGACGTTGCCGATGCACTCGAACGAGTAGTCCACCCCGCCGTTCGTCATCTCCTTGATGGCGTCAACGACACTGCCGCCGATAGCGTTCGGGTTCAGGGTGTCGGTCGCGCCCAGCGCCGTCGCCATGGCGAACTTGTCGGGGTTGAGATCGATGGCGATGATGCGCCCGGCTTGCGCCATGATCGCGCCCTGGATGACCGACAGGCCGATGCCGCCGAGGCCGAACACCGCGACCGTCGAACCTGGCTCCACCTTGGCGGTGTTGAGCACCGCGCCGATGCCGGTGGTGACGCCGCAACCCAGCAGGCAGACCTTGTCCAGCGGGGCCGCCGGATTGATTTTGGCCAGGGCGATTTCCGGCACCACCGTGTATTCGGCGAAGGTCGAGCAACCCATGTAATGAAACAGCGGCGTACCCTTGCAGGAAAAGCGGCGGGTATGGTCGGGCATGTAGCCGGTCCACACCGTGGCGGCGATGGACTGGCACAGGTTGGTCTTGGTGGAGCGGCAGTATTCGCATTCGCCGCATTCGGGGATGTAGAGTGGAATGACGTGATCGCCCGGCTTCAGGTCCTTGACGCCGGGGCCGCATTCGACCACCACGCAGCCGCCCTCGTGGCCGAGAACGCAGGGAAAGGCGCCTTCGGGGTCGTCGCCGGACAGGGTGAAGGCGTCGGTGTGGCAGACGCCGGTGGCCACGACCTGCAACAGGACTTCGCCCTGTCTTGGTCCTTCCACGTCGATTTCTTCGATCGCCAGGGATTTTTTCGGCTCCCAGGCCACGGCGGCGCGCGCTTTCATGGGGATGGTCTCCTTTCGGGTGGTTGTGGGTATTCCGACGCCTTTACCTTGCCGCCGTCAGCGCCTGCTCCAGATCGGCGAGAATGTCGTCGATGTGTTCGATGCCGATGGACAGCCGCACCAGATCCTCGCTGACGCCGGCCCTTTCCAGTTCGGCCGGCGACAGTTGCCGGTGGGTCGTGGTTGCCGGATGGCAGGCCAGCGACTTGGCGTCGCCGATGTTGACCAACCGGGTGACCAGTTGCAGAGCATCGATGAACTTGGCCCCGGCCTCGCGCCCGCCCTTGATGCCGAAGCTGAGGATGCTGGAGCCGCGCCCGCCCATGTATTTGTCCACCAAAGGCTTCTCCGGGCTGTCGGCCAGCGCCGGATATTTGATCCACACGACTTGGGGGTGACCGCGCAGATACTCGGCGGCCTTGAGGGCGTTCTCGCAGTGGCGGTCCATCCGCACCGGCAGGGTTTCGATCCCTTGCAAGATCAGGAAGCTGTTGAACGGCGAGATCGCCGCGCCGGTGTTGCGCAGCGGCACCACCCGCGCCCGGCCGATGAACGCCGCCGGTCCCAGCGCCTCGACGTAGACCACGCCGTGATAGGACGGATCGGGTTCGTTCAGCCGGGCGAAGCGGACCTTGTGCTGGTCCCAGGGGAAACAGCCGGAATCGACGATGATGCCGCCGATGCTGGTGCCGTGGCCGCCCATATACTTGGTCAGGGCGTGAACCACGATGTCGGCGCCATGCTCGAACGGCCGGCACAAGTACGGGGTCGGCACGGTGTTGTCCACGATCAGCGGCACGCCTTGGGCGTGGGCGACGGCGGCCAGCGCGCCGAAATCAACGACATTGGCCGCCGGATTGCCGATGGATTCACAGAACACCGCCTTGGTCTTGCCGTCGATCAGCCGGCCCATGGCCTCGACATCGCGATAGTCGGCGAAGCGCGCCTCGATGCCAAAACGCGGCAGGGTGTGGGCGAACAGGTTGTAGGTGCCGCCGTACAGGGTGGAGGTGGTGACGATGTTGTCGCCCGCTTCCGCGATGGTCATGAGGCTATAGGTGATCGCCGCCATGCCGGAGGCCACCGCCAGCGCCCCGACCCCGCCTTCCATCGCCGCGACCCGCTGCTCCAGCACGGCGGTAGTGGGGTTCATGATCCGGGTGTAGATATTGCCTGGCACCTTCAGGTCGAACAGATCGGCGCCGTGCTGGGTGTCGTCGAAGGCATAGGAGGTGGTCTGATAGATGGGGACGGCGACGGCCTTGGTGGTGGGTTCCGGCGTATAGCCGCCATGGATCGCGATCGTTTCGATTTTCATTGTTTCGGGTTCCGTCGGTTGCCAGGAAAAGACCGGTAAAGTCTGAACGCGATAGTCAGGAAATGTCCAGTAGAGCCGCGCCGTAAGCCAGGCACTGCAACGCCAGCCAAGCGTAGCCGGCGGCCAGCAGGTCATCGAACATGATGCCGAAGCCCCCACCGATCCGTTGATCCGCCCGCCGGATCGGCCAGGGCTTGAGAATGTCGAACAGCCGGAACAGCGCGAAGCCGACGATGATCCATAGCCAGCCGGGCGGAGCGGCGATCATGGTGACGAAATAGCCGATCACCTCGTCCCAGACGATGGCCGGATGGTCGTGGACGCCGAGATCGCGGGCGGCGCGGTCGCAGACCCATATCCCCAGCGCGAAACCGGCCACGGTCAGTAGCAGATAGGCCCACGGCGGCAACGGCTGCATCAGCAAATACAGCGGAATCGCCGCCAGGGTGCCGAAGGTGCCGGGCGCTTTCGGCGCGCAGCCGGAGCCGAAGCCGAGGGCGAGGAAATGCACGGGGTCGCGAAAAACGCGGGCGCAGGGACGGTCAACCGACATGATCGAATCTCTTGGCGTCAAAAACCTCCCTCTCCCTTCGGGAAAGGGAACATTCCCCTAAAGATCGTAATCCAGCGTCAGCGGCGCATGATCGGAAAAGCGCTGGTCGCGGTAAATGGCGGCGGCGCGGACTTTCTCCGCCAAGCCGGGGGTGATCACCTGATAGTCGATGCGCCAGCCGACATTGTTTTCCCACGCCCGGCCGCGATGCGACCACCAGGTGTATTGATCGGGGTTCGGATTCACCACCCGGAAGGCGTCCATCCAGCCCAGCGGCCCGAACAGTTCATCCATCCAGGCCCGTTCCTCGGGCAGAAACCCGGAACAGTTCTGATTGGCCCGCCAGTTTTTCAGGTCGATTTTCTGGTGGGCGATATTCCAGTCGCCGCAGAGCATGTAATCGCGGCCGCTGGCGCGCATCGCTCGTAACGGCTCGGCCAACCGCGCCATGAAGTCGAATTTCACCGCCTGTCGTTCCGGGCTGGAGGAGCCGGACGGCAGATACAGCGAGACCACGCTGAGATTGCCGAACCGCGCCTCCAGCCAACGGCCTTCCGTATCGCATTCCAGCCAGCCCAATCCGGTTCGCGCTTCATCCGGTTGGCGGCGGGCGTACAGCGCGACTCCGCTGTAGCCCTTGCGCGCGGCGTCGTGGTAATGGCAGTGGTAGTCCGCCGGATGATAAACCTCGGGCGGCAACTGGTGCTTCTGAGCCTTGGTTTCCTGGATGCAGACCACGTCGGCGTTCTGTCCGGCCAGCCAGTCGAAAAAACCCTTGCGGGCGGCGGAACGGATGCCGTTGGCGTTGAAGGTGATCACCCGCATGAGACCATGATGCTCCAATGGAAGGACCGCGAACAACGCTATGATACCGGCATTTCATTCTCACTCAGCCGGAATCTCCAACCATGCGGGACTATCAGCGGGACTTTCTCGACTTCGCCATCGGCCGGGGCGTGTTGCGCTTCGGCGAATTCACCCTGAAATCCGGGCGGATCAGCCCGTATTTCTTCAACGCCGGCTTATTCGACAACGGCGCGGCGCTGGCCCGGTTGGGCCGCTGTTACGCCGCCGCGATCATGGAGGCCGACCTGGAATTCGATACCCTGTTCGGGCCGGCCTACAAGGGCATTCCGCTGGTGGCGGCGGTCGCCATCGCCCTGGCCGACCGGCACGGTCGCAACCTGCCTTGGTGTTTCAACCGCAAGGAAGCTAAGGATCACGGCGAGGGCGGACTGATCGTCGGCGCTCCGCTCGAGGGCCGGGTGCTGATCGTGGACGATGTCATCACCGCCGGCACCGCCATCCGCGAAACGATGCACATTTTGACCGCGCACGGTGCGACCCCGGCGGGCGTGGTGATCGCGCTGGACCGGCGGGAACGCGGTCAGGGCGAACGGTCGGCGGTGCAGGAAGTCGAGCGCGCCCACGGCGTCGCCGTAACCCGCATCGTGAGTCTGGACGATTTGGTGGCGTACTTAGCCGAACGACCGGAGCACGCAGCGCATTTGGAGAAAATGCGGGATTATCGAGCCCGGTACGGGATCGCCGTTTGAGGGCCGACGTTGAAAGTGCGTACTGGCCGAAGTGGTACTGGTCCTTCTTGAGCGTGACGTTCTACCTACGGGCTCGTCGTCCTCATTCCACAATGGCGACGTCTACGCCCGCTCTAAAAGTCACGCCGACTATGTGCAGCTCGTGCGCGGCGGCCGGTAATTGGGTTTTTCATCTGGCTCTCACGCTCCAGCGTGGAAGCCAAGCCAAGCAGCGATTGGTTGCCGCCGAACCCGGCCCCGACTAGACTTGACGCCCGGTTTTAGCCCATTCTCCAAGGACATCACCACGACGGTCAGGAACTGATGCCGCCTACTTTTCCCCCCGATTCCATCGGTCTGGTCACGCCCCAGACCGCCCATTTTGACGAACCGCTGGCGCTGGACTGCGGCCGGTCGCTGGCGGACTACGAAATGGTCTACGAAACCTACGGCACGCCCAACGCCGACCGCAGCAACGCTGTGTTGATTTGCCACGCGCTGTCGGGCGATCACCACGTCGCCGGCTATCACGATGAGGACGATCCGGGCAAACCCGGCTGGTGGGATAACTGCATCGGTCCCGGCAAGCCGATCGATACCCGCGACTTCTTCGTGGTGTGCTGCAATAACCTGGGCGGCTGCAAGGGCTCCACCGGTCCGACCGCCATCAACCCGGACAACCGCAAGCCCTACGGCCCCGATTTCCCCATCGTCACCGTCAAGGACTGGGTGCGCAGCCAAGCGCGGCTGGCCGACCAACTCGGCATCGCGCAGTGGGCGGCAGTCATCGGCGGCAGCCTGGGCGGGATGCAGGCCATGCAGTGGGCCATCACCTTTCCCGAGCGGATACGCCATTCCCTGGTCATCGCCGCCGCGCCCCGGCTGTCGGCCCAGAATATCGCTTTCAACGAAGTGGCGCGGCAGGCCATCCTGTCCGATCCCGACTTCCATCACGGCCACTACTACGAATTCGGCGTAGTGCCCCGGCGCGGGCTGATGCTGGCCCGGATGCTCGGCCATATCACCTACCTGTCCGACGAGGGGATGCGCGCCAAGTTTGGCCGCGAGCTGCGCGAAGGCAAAATGAATTTCAATTTCAATTTCGATACCGAATTTCAGGTGGAAAGCTATCTGCGCCATCAAGGCCACGCCTTTGTGGACCGCTTCGACGCCAACACCTATCTGCTGATCACCAAGACCCTCGACTACTTCGATCCGGCGGCAGATTTCGACGAGGATTTGTCGGCGGCTTTTCACCGGACCCAGGCGCACTTTCTGGTGATCGCCTTCACCAGCGACTGGCGGTTCGCGCCGGCCCGTTCGCGCGAGATCGTCCGGGCGCTGGTGCGGGCCGGGCGCGAGGTCAGCTACGCCGAAATTCCGTCGGAATACGGCCACGACGCCTTTCTGATGCCGATCCCGCTGTACCACGAAGTGCTGCGCGGCTATCTGACGCGGGTCGCCCGCGAGGTGAGCGCCGATGCGGCCTGAACTGGAACTGATCAGCGAGTGGATCCGCCCTGGCGCGCGAGTGCTGGACCTGGGTTGCGGCGACGGCGCGCTGCTGGCCTATCTGCGCGAACACCGGCAGGTCAGCGGCTACGGCCTGGAAATCGACAGCGCCAACATGCTCCAATGCATTCAGGCCGGGGTGAACGTCATTCACGCCGATCTGGAAGCGGGGCTGGCGGATTTCGGCGACAGCAGTTTCGACTACGTGATCATGACCCAGACCCTGCAAGCGGTGCGGCAAACCGAAGCCTTGCTGGACGAAATGCTGCGGGTGGGCCGGCAAGGCGTCGTGACCTTTCCCAACTTCGGCTTCTGGCGCTGCCGGGCACAGATCGCCTTGCAGGGACTGATGCCGGTGGTCAAGACCTTGCCCTATCAGTGGTACGACACGCCGAACATCCACCTGTTTACCCTGCGCGATTTCGAGCAACTGTGCCGGCGCAAGCGCATCGACATCCTGCAACGCACCGTCCTCGACCACGCCCACCGCCCCCGACTGGGACCGAGGCTGTGGCCCAACCTGCTGGGCGAAATCGCCCTGTACCGGCTGGGCCGCGCCTGAGCCACCGTTCAAAACCCGGATTCTGGAGCTTGACCATGCCGATCCGCCGACCCGTTTCCCGCCGTTTCCGAAGAAACCACCAACCCATCCGCCCGCGCGGCTTCACGCTGATCGAAGTGATGGTCGTCGTGGTGATCCTGAGCATTCTGGCCGCCGTGGTGGTCCCGCGCATCATGGACAATCCGGACAAGGCCCGGGTGGTCAAGGCCAAGCAGGACATCCGGGTGATCAAGAACCAGATGGATTTGTACCGGCTGCACAACTTCCGCTACCCGACCACCGAGCAGGGCATGGAGGCGCTGGTGCAAAAGCCCGCCGACGCGCCGCACTGGCAAGAAGGCGGCTATCTGGACAAACCGCCCAAGGACCCCTGGGGCAAGCCGTATCAATATCTCAGCCCCGGCCAGCATGGCGACATCGACATCTACTCGCTGGGCGCCGACGGTCAACCGGGCGGCGAAGGCGTGGACGCCGATATCGGCAACTGGAATCTGGACGAATAGGGAAGGCGTCGAGGCACCGAGGCACTGAGCGCTAAGACTATTGCTATTGCCACGCCGGCGCGCGGTTTCACCCTGCTGGAAATCATGGTGGTGCTGGTGCTGGTCGGCATCATCACCAGTTTCGCCCTGCTGTCGGTGAGCGGTGGCCCGCGCGAGCGGCTGGCGGAAGAGGCGCGGCGACTGGCGGCGCTGGTGGAACTGCACCAGCAGGAAGCAATCCTGAGCGGCGAAACGCGCGGCATCCAGTTTGGCCGCGCCGGCTATGCGCTGCTGAGCCTGGGCGAGAAAGGCGAATGGCAACCCGCCGCCGCCAATACCCTGATCCGCCATGCGCTACCCGAGGACATCGCCCTGAGCCTGTGGGTCGAGGATCGGGCCGTTGATCTGAAAACCACCGGCAAACTGCCGCAGGTGCTGCTGCTGGCCAGCGGCGAAACCACGGAATTCGTCGCTGTATTCAGCTTCGCTGATGACCACTCCCTGGACGCGCCGCTGTATCGGGTGGCTGGCGATGCACTGGGCCGGCTGACGGCGGGCGAGGTGACCCGATGAAGCGCCCGTCCGGCTTTACCCTGCTGGAAGTGCTGGTGGCGCTGGCGGTGCTGGCCATTGCCATGGGCGCGATCATCCATGCCGCCACGCAAAGCATCAATACCACCGCCACGCTGCGCGATCGAACCTTCGCCGGATGGGTCGCCCTCAATCAGATCAACGCCTTGCTGCTGGAACCGGAGCCCTGGCCCGAGGAAGGCTCCCGCAAGGGCAACGCCGAACTGGCCAACCGTGTCTGGCGCTGGGAAGCGCGATTTTACAAGACCGACGATCCCGACCTGCGCCGCCTCGAACTCGCGGTGCGCGCCAGCGAAACCGGGCCGGAACTCGACAAACTGGTCGCTTTCAAGGGCAAGCCGCCGGAAAAATCCATCGATGCGACCGACCGATCGCCCGGAACCACGGACAAGCCAGCGACGCCCGAGAAGGGCCAGCCGCCGACGTCCCAGCCACTGCGGCCCACGTCATGAATACGCCCACCCACGGCTTTACCCTGCTGGAGCTGCTGGTGGCCCTGGCGGTGTTTTCCATCATGGCGATCGCGGCTTACAGCGGCCTGCGCAACGTGCTGTACACCCGCGCCGCCGTAGAGGAGCAAAACCGGCGGCTGGCGGCGGTGCAGATGGCGGTGTACCGGCTGGAACAGGACATCGAGCAGACCACGCCGCGCGGCATCCGTGACGAGTACGGCGAACCCCAGGGCGCTCTGCTCGGCGACCCACTCGCCGACGACCGACTGACCCTGACTCGCGCCGGCTGGGACAATCCTCTCGGCCAACAGCGGGCCAACTTGCAGCGGGTCACCTACCGGCTGCGGGATGGCCGACTGTGGCGGCTGTACTGGCCGGTGCTCGACCGGGGCGGCCCGATCGAACCGCGCGAGACGCTGTTGCTGGACCGGGTGCGGGAATTCAAGGCGCGGTTCCTGGACCAGGACGACTGGCGCGACGATTGGCCGCCGCCGCCCAAGGAGGAAGACAGCAAACCGGATCCTGACCGCTTGCCGCGCGCGGTGGAAATCCGCCTGATCCTGGAGGACTGGGGTGAAATCACCCGCCTGTTGCCCCTGCCCGGTTAGCTGCGTCAAACATCAGGCCGGCGTGGCCCTGATCACCGTGCTGCTGATCGTGTTCCTGGCCAGCCTCGCCGCCACCAGCCTCGCCGCCCTGCAACAACTGGCCATCCGTCGGAGCACGGTGCTTCAGCACCAGCAGCAGGCCCGGCTCTACACGCTCGGAGCCGAACAGGAGGCCATGATTATCCTGGCGCGCGACCGCCAGCAAAACGAAACCGACCATCCTGGCGAGGAATGGGCCAACCTGCCTCCAGCCTTGCCGATTGAAGGCGGTGCGATCACCGTCCGCCTCAGCGACCTGCAAGGCTGTTTCAACCTCAACAACCTGTGGCGGCCGGCGCCCGGCGAGCAGTCGCCCACGCCCAACGAACCGGAAAAGAGTAAGGATAAGGACAAGGACAAGGACAAGGACAAGGATCAGAACGAACCCCAGGATTCAACCGATTCAGAAGCGGACACCGCGTCCAAACCCAACCCGGCCAAGCCCAAGCTCCCCAAACCAGCCACACCTTCGGACAAAGCTGGACTGGAACTCGCGCAGATCAAGGTGCTACAACGCCTGCTGGAAAGTGTCGAACTGAAGCCGGCGCTGGCGCAGGCCATCGCCGACTGGATCGACCCCGACCCCGATCCCCAGTTTCCCGATGGCGCCGAGGACAGCGATTACGCCGTCCTGAATCCGCCTTATCTGGCCGCGAACCGTCCGTTCTTCAGCACATCCGAATTGCGGCTGATCAAGGACATGGACCGAGAGGCTTACGACAAGCTGACGCCGGTGGTCTGCGTCCTGCCGCCCGGTACGCCGTTGAACGTCAATACCGCGCAAGCGCCGGTGCTGGCGGCGCTGAGCGAGGAGGAACTAAAACCAGCGGACCTCGAACGCCTGCCGAAAGAACGGCCAGCGGAAGGCTACAAAACCGTGGACGAATTTCTGAACGCGGCCAAGTTGACCGTAGAAGCGCCGGTCAAGGCCCTGCTGAGCACCGACAGCCAGTATTTTCTACTGCGGGTCGAGGCGCGGGTGGGCGATGGGCGCGCGATGCTATACAGTATGCTCTATCGCGATGAAAACGGCGTCCGCGTCCTGCGACGCGGTTTTGGCCATCAGGATTGAAGCGACCTTGCCTGCCCCCCTGTGTTTTTTTCGCCTTCGAGCGCCCGACCAAGCCGAGTGGCTGTGCCCCAACCGCGCGGTGCGACGCGGCGCGCTGGCCGAACTGGCCGAGCAAACCGCCGGAATTCGGTCGCTGCTGATCGCGCCCGGCGAGGCGATTGCCCTGCACCAGGTTCCGCTGCCCAGCCGCAAGCGGTCCACCTGGGCGCGCGCCGTGCCGTATGCCCTGGAGGATCAGGTGGTCGAAGACATCGAGGCGCTGCACTTCGCGCTGGGCGGCATACCCGCTGGCGACCGGCTGCCGGTGGCGGTCGTCAATCGGGATGTCTTGCGCGGCTGGCTGGACGCCTGCACCCAAGCCGGGCTGGCTCCGGCCGCCATCATTCCGGAGCCGCTGCTGCTTCCCTGGCAAGAGGGCGACTGGAGCATTCTGCTGGAGGAGCGGCGAGCGGTGGCCCGCACCGGCCGCTGGGACGGCTTCGCCGCCGAGCGGGATTTGCTGGAGCTGTTGTTGAACCAGGCCATGGCCGAGGCCGGCGACGCCAAGCCGCGACGGCTGCGCGTCTGGGGCCACCCACCGCCGGCATTGACCGAGGTCGGGTTGGAGCCGCGCATCGAGGACAGCGCCCCCGAACCGCTTCAGGTGTTCGCCAGCGCCTATCAATCGGCCGTAACGATCAACCTGTTGCAAGGTCCCTACAGTCCCCGGGCGCGCTGGGGACCACGGCTGCGACCCTGGCGCGCAGCGGCGGCCCTGGCCAGCGCGTGGCTGCTGATCCAGGGTTTCGGTCTGGCGCACGAACACTGGAGCCTGCGGCGCGAACAGACCGCGCTGCAGGCCGCGATGGAACAGGTCTACAAGGATGCCGTGCCCAGCGCGACCCGGATCGTGAATCCCAGGGTCCAGTTGGAAACCCGCCTGCGGGAATTGCGTCCGGCCAGCGACAGCGACGGTGCGTTCCTTGAACTGCTCTACCAGGGTGGCCAACCCCTCGCCAGCTTTCCGGACGTGACCCTGCGCGGCTTCAGCTATCGCGACGGCCAACTGGACCTGGATCTGGGGGGAGGCAACCCGGCGGTGCTGGATCAACTCCGGCGGAAGCTGGATCAGCAGGTGGGATTACGGATCGAGATGCGCGCCACCCAGCGGGAAGGCCAGATGGAAAGCAAGGTCACGCTGAAAAGGACGCCCTCGTGAAAGCCTGGTGGGAAAGCCTGAGCAGCCGCGAACGCCTCCTGACAGCCGGCGGCGCGGCGCTGACCCTGGCGCTGCTGCTCTACGCGCTGGCGTGGCAACCGTTTCAAGCCAGCCACCGCCGACTGCGGCAAAGCGTCGCCGAGCAACGCGCCGAGTTGGCCACGATGCGGCGGATGGCCGAGGAGATCAGGCGGCTGGACGGATCGGGCAAGGCGCCGCCCGTGGTGGATGGCCGATCCCTGCTGACCCTGGTGGATCAGACTGCCCGGACCGCCGGGCTGGGCGAGGCCCTTAAACGGGTTACGCCACAGGGCGAGAACCGGCTCGGCGTTCAGTTCGACGCGATCGAATTCGACCAACTCGCGCCCTGGCTGGGCGCGCTGGAACGCGATCACCACATCGCCATCGTCAATCTGAGCGTGGACCGCATCGCCGCCGGCCGGGTGAACGCTCGCGCCACGCTCCAAAGCCGCCGGCCATGAAGCGCATCCTGGGTTATGGCCTGCTGGGCGTGCTGGCCTTCGTGCTGTCCCTGCTGCTGCTCGCGCCGGCTACCCTAGTGACCGACCAGATCGCTAGGCGCCTGCCCGGCTTCGGCGTGCAAACCGTTGAAGGTCTGGCGACCGAAGGTTCCGCGCGCGGCGTCCAGTGGCGCGGTGTCCGAATCGATCGGCTAAACTGGAATTGGCGGGTGCTGGCGCTATTGACCGGTTGGCTGGAATTCCGGCTGGACGCCGACGATCCCGAAATCAAACTGAGCGGCAAGGTCGCGATCGATCCGGGCCGCCGGTTGCGTTTGCGCGACGCCAGCGGCCGGCTGCTGCTCGCCCGGCTGGGCGCCTTGGCCGGACAACCCAAGCCGCCATTGCAAGGCGTGATGGAATTCAACCTGCGGGAGTTGTCCCTGAACGCCGCTGGATGGCCGCAAACCGCCGATGGCGTTATTCGTCTGCTGAACGCACGGACCACCCTGGGCCAGCCGTTGAACCTGGGCGATTTCACAGTCCGACTAACGCCCGCCAGTCCCGAGGGCATCCAAGGCGCGGTCAAGGACCATGACGGGCCGCTGGCACTGGAGGGTACGCTGAACCTCTTGCCGGATGGCCGCTACCGCTTTATCGGCCAGGCGGCGGTGCGCGACGCCGGCAATCCATCGCTCCGCCAAGCGATGAATCTGCTGGGGCCGCCCGGCGGCGATGGCCGCTGGGCCTTGAACTTTTCCGGCGTCCTGCCCCTGTAGGAGTCCGTTTGGGGCACCGCTCATCCATTAGCCAATTTAAGGAACCACCAAGAGAGGCAAGCGCCGATGTATCCACAACCACGCGGATTCTTGATCGCCCTGACAATGCTGACGCTGGTAGCCTGCGCCAGCCAGCCAGCGCCCCCCAAGGTCGTTCTTCCGTCGAGCGACGCAACGTTCCCGGCGCCGCCGGAGCTGCAACCCCAGATCGGGTTCTGGCGCAACGTCTACGCCAACTGGAGACGTAGCCAAGTCGCGTTGCACGACGACCGCCACCTCGATCTGGTATACGGCGTCCTGAGCCTGCCCGGCGAGATCGGCGAAAGCCAAACTCCCGAACAGCAGGACTTCGTCAAGGGGCATCAGGAGAACTTGCGCGCCATCCTGCGCCAACTGGAATCCAAGGTGGTCGTCAACGCCCCCCTGACGCCCGCCGAACAGAAGCTGGCCGACCGCATTCGGGCCAGCAGCGGCGGTCCCGGCGCCATCGCCGGCGCCAGCGACCGGCTGCGCAGCCAGCGCGGCATGCGCGAGCGCTTCAAGCGGGGGCTGGAGATCAGCGGCCGCTACGACGCGGCATTCCGCGGCGTGTTCCGCGAAGCGGGCCTACCCGATGATCTGGCCTACCTGCCGCACGTCGAATCGTCCTTCCAAAACCACGCCGCCTCCTCGGCTGGCGCGGTGGGCATGTGGCAATTCATGCCCGGCACCGCGCGCCATTTCGGCATGTTGAACGCGGCGGTGGACGAGCGGCGCGATCCCGTGGCCTCGGCGCAAGGCGCGGCCCGCTATCTGGGCAACGCCCACGACCGCCTGGGGAGCTGGCCGCTGGCGCTCACGTCCTATAACCACGGCGTGGGAGGGATGAAGAACGCCCAGAAGGCTTTCGGCAACGATTTTGTCGCCATCACGCGGAATTACTCCGGGAAAGGCTTTGGTTTCGCTTCGCGCAATTTCTACGCGGAATTCCTGGCGGCCCGCGAAATCGCCCGCAATCCCCAGCGATTCTTCCCGGAAGGCGTCCGCTACGAACCCCCCTTGAATCTGGACCGGGTGCGGCTGCGGCAAGCGGTGAACGCCATGACGCTGGCGAACTATTACGAGGTCAATCCGTGGGAGCTGACCAGTCTGAACAAGGCTTGGAACCCGGCCGCCCAGAACGGCCGAATCGCATTGCCGGCGGGAACTCTGGTGTGGTTGCCCACCGGAACCGTGGAACGACTGGTGCAACGAGGCGGCGCCGACCGGGCGCTGGTGCTGGCCGACCCGGTTACCACTAGCCGGTTGCGTTGATCGGAGTCACGGACTGCCTTGGAGTATCGTCGACCAGAATCTTCGCATGGGCGTCGCCGAGAGGTTGGCTTCATGAAGGCAACTCCGTCACCCGAGAATCCCTGGCGCAAGCCCCGGTCAACAAAAACCCCCTCTTCATGAAGAGGGGGTTTTGTTTTGGCTGTCAGCCCAGCTTCTTGAGGAACACCTTGGCCCGTTCCTTCTGGGTGGCGTCGCCCTCCCGCAACACTTCGTCCAACAGGCTGCGCGCTCCCACCTGATCTCCCATTTCCAAATAAGCCGAGGCCAGATCCAGCTTGGTTTCCACGTAATCGGCGGCGCTTATGCCTCCCGCGAGACCACCGACCGCTTCTTTCTTGCCGTCAAGCTTCAAGGTATCGCCGCCAAGGTCTTGCAGAGCTTCATCCAGCTTTAACGACTCCTCGGGCTCGCCGGACTTGGCCATTTCCCGAGTCACATCGGCGAATTCGAACTTCGACCCCAGTTTTGGCGAACCGGCTGGAACGGCAACCGTGGAAGCCAGGGATGACGATTCGGTCGGGGGCTCGGCGATGCCCCGCTCCAGCAGCGAGGGTTCGGACAGCTTTCTTGCTCCCGCAATCCCCGGTTTCATCTCCAACGGCGGCAATTCGGACGGTTGCGGTCGAGCGGTCTTGCCCAGTCCAAGGCCATCAAGATCGAAATTCAAACCATCCAACCGCAATTCGGATGGCAATTCCATCCCCGGTCGTGCTGGAGCTTCCTTCTGTTTCTCCTGCTCCGCCAAGTCGGTTGGCGCATCCGTCAACGGACTGACGGGATGGCGAGTCACCGATGCGGTGGGCGGCTCGGCCTCCAGCAGCGGCGCCTTGATATCCCGCGCGGGCGCCATGCCCGGACGGGCCGCCGCAGGCAATGTTCCGCCCTCGCCAAGGCCAAAATCGAAGTCCTTGAGCAGTTCCCCAATTGGCTTGGGCGCCGACGGACCCACGGGGCTGGGCGCTGCTTCATCCCGACCAGGAGCCGCCGGGGGAACCGCCGCCAATTTCGCGGCGGGGCGCGGTCGCACGGAAGTTGGCTCGCGGGGTCGGGTCCGGGCTGTTGGACCCTCCCGAGGTTCGACCGCCGTGGGCAAGGTTTCCGTGGATTCCAGCACGGCCACTTCCTCCGCCCTCGACGGTTTCGCCCGGGTGGGACGCCGCAACAACGGAAGCACGATCAGGGCGGCGATGGCTAGCGCGATCAGGGCGATGGCTACCCAGACAACCGGATTGCTCATCCAACTGGATTCGGCCTCGACCGGCGGCGGCGCGGGTGGCTTAGGCTTGGAAATGGGCGGCGGCGGTTGCGGCGTGGCGGCGAGCGGCGGTTGCGGCGTGGCGGCGAGCGGCGGAGCCGGCGGTTGCGGCGCAGCGGCAGGCGGGGTTTCTGGCTGGGGAATGGTAGCTTGCGGAACGATTTCCCGCAGCGGTTCAGCGGGCGGCAGCGAAGGCGGCGCCGAACCAGGCTCCGCGACCGATGAAGGCATGGTGGGCGGCGGCGCCACATCCGCCAATGGGGTCGTGGGTAATGGCGTGGTGGTAATCGGAAGAGATGGCGTGACGGGCGCGGCGGGCGCCGGTGGAAGCACCGGTTGCGGCGCGGATACGGCGGTCGGAGCCGGGGTCGTCAAATCAGCCGGCGCGGGCGCATCCGCCGGCTCAGCCGCAAGAGCCAGCGACGGTGGCGCCGCGGTCGCTTCCGGAGCCGAAGGCGATGGCGCTGCCGACGCACCCAGCGCCTGCGGCGTCGGCACCTTGAGCGTGGCGCCGGAGCGGAGGGCGTTGGGATTGCCGTTGGCGAAGGCCGTCGGATTACCCGCGATCAAAATCGCCATCATCTGCGGTACGCTGATCGCGGTCGAAGGCCGAACCCGGTTGGCAATAGCCGCCAAGGTCTCGCCGGACTTGACCGGCCCGTAGAACGAAGCGCCCTCGAAGCTAACCGGCGGCGCGGGCGGCAGTTCCGGAACCGCAGGCGGCGGCGCCACGGGCGGCGGCGCGACCGGCGGCAATAGCGCCACGACCGGCGGCGGTGCAGGCGGTTGCCGGCGGTTTGCGTATAACTCGGGATCGAGTTGAACCGTAAATTCGCGAATCAGTCGGCCGCGCGGCCAGACCAACTCCAGCAGCAAATTGAAATTCGGTTCGCGAATCGGTTCGAGCGATGTCATTTTGACGATATTCGGGCCACCCGGTGGCGTTTGCACCGAAAATCGCAGCTTCGATAAAAATTCCAGCCGTTCGATTCTCGCCCGATCGAACTCCTCCTGACGAGGAATTCGTGCGGTCAAGCCGGTCAGTTCGGCGGGATTGTTGATAATCAGTGGCAGTTCGGCCTCGAAAGTCTGATTGAGCGCCGAGCGCACCTCCAGTTGGCCAACACCCAGGGCAAAGGCGCACCACGGCGCCGCCAGCCCGGCTAAAAAGAAAAGTCGGAGTAATATCCTGGTCGGCATGGAACCTGTCTCCATTCCGCCGCCGGAAGGTTGTCATGCCGGCGGGATGAGCATTGGATACCGCCGCCGGCGCTCGGGCCGGGGCCGTTCCGCTTGGAACCGCAGGCGAAATGCGCGGCGGCTCGAAGCTTCCCGTTAAAGATACTCCTTAATCGGGATTTCCGCGATTTGGATGCGCGATGAAATTCCGTAGCCGATGACCGGGCGTCCTGCCCCGCTGGGCTCAGCGCTCCAGCAGGATGCGCAACATCCGCCGCAAGGGCTCGGCCGCGCCCCATAAGAGCTGGTCGCCGCAGGTAAACGCCGCCAGATACTCGGGTCCTTGATTGAGCTTGCGCAGCCGGCCCACCGGCACGCTCAGGGTTCCGGTGACGGCGACGGGCGTCAAGTCGCGGATGGAAATCTCGCGCTCGTTCGGCACCACCTTCACCCAGTCGTTGGCCGTGCCGATGATTTCCGCCAGCTCATCCAGCGGCGCGGCGCGGGTCAATTTGATGGTCAGGGCTTGGCTGTGGCAGCGCATCGCGCCCACCCGCACGCAGAGGCCATCGATGGGAATCGGGTTATCCGAGCGGCCCAGAATCTTGTTGGTCTCGGCCTGGCCCTTCCATTCCTCGCGGCTCTGGCCGTTGTCCAGTTGCTTGTCGATCCAGGGGATCAGGCTGCCGGCCAGCGGAACCCCGAAGTTCGCGGTCGGAAAGTCGCTGGAGCGGAGGGTCTCGGCCACGACGCGGTCGATCTCCAGGATCGCCGAAGCCGGCTGGTCCAGCCGGTCGGCCACCGCGCCATGGATCGCGCCCATCTGCTGGATCAGTTCGCGCATGTTCTGAGCGCCGGCGCCGGACGCGGCCTGGTACGTCATGGCCGTCATCCACTCCACCAGACCGTGGGCGAACAGCCCGCCCAAACCCATCAGCATCAGGCTGACGGTGCAGTTGCCGCCGATATAATCCTTGACGCCCCGGGCCAGCGCGTTCTCGATCACCGCACGGTTGACCGGGTCCAGGATGATGACCGCGTCGTCCTTCATCCGCAGGGCCGAGGCGGCGTCGATCCAATAACCCCGCCAGCCGGCGGCGCGCAGTCGCGGATAGATTTCGTTGGTGTAATCGCCGCCCTGACAGGTGACGACGATATCCAGCGCCTTCAGGTCGGCGATGGATTTGGCGTCCTTCAGCGCTGGCGCATCCTTGCCGATGGCTGGACCCCGGCCCCCCACGTTGGAGGTGGTAAAAAACACTGGATCGATCAGGGCGAAGTCGTTTTCCGCCCGCATCCGCTCCATCAGCACGGAACCCACCATGCCACGCCAACCCACCAGACCGACTCGCATCATGAAACTGTCCTCGATTCCGCAATTGTGTTGAATTCGCCGACTCACAAAGTCTACAACGCCGCCGCCACCGCATCGCCCATCGCCTGAGTCCCCACCGGGATCATGCCGGGAGCCATGATGTCCATAGTGCGCAGGCCCTTGTCCAGCACCCGTCCGACCGCGCGCTCGATCCGTTCGGCCTGCTCTGGCGCGTTCAGGGTATGGCGCAACAACATCGCCACCGACAGGATGGTCGCCAGCGGATTGGCCACGCCCTGACTGGCGATGTCGGGGGCGGAACCATGAATCGGTTCGTACAGGCCCTTGCCGCTGGCGTCCAGCGAAGCCGACGGCAACATGCCGATCGAACCGGTCAGCATCGCGGCGCAGTCGGAGAGAATATCGCCAAACAGGTTGCCGGTCACGATCACGTCGAACTGCCTGGGCGCGCGGACCAGTTGCATGGCGGCATTGTCCACGTACAAGTGCGACAGCACCACGTCGGGATAGTCCTGGGCGACCCGTTGGACCACCTGTCGCCACAACTCCGAGGTTTCCAGCGCGTTGGCCTTGTCCACCGAACAGAGCCGGCGGGCGCGCTGGCGAGCGGCCGCGAACGCCACCCGAGCGATGCGTTCGATCTCTGACTCGCGGTAAATCATCGTGTTGAAGCCTTCCCGCTCGCCACTGTCGAGAGTCCGAATGCCGCGCGGCTGGCCGAAGTAAACGTCGCCGTTCAACTCGCGCACGATCAAGATATCCAACCCGGCAACAATTTCGGGTTTAAGCGTCGAAGCGGCGGCCAGTTGCGGATAGAGCAGCGCCGGACGCAGATTGGCGAACAGTTCCAGATCGGCGCGAATCGCCAGCAGACCGCTTTCCGCGCGCAGCGGCCGGTCCAGCTTTTCCCACTTCGGCCCGCCGACCGCGCCGAGCAGGATAGCGGCAGCGGTCCGCGCCTGACGGCGGGTTTCCTCCGGGTACGGCGCGCCGAGCGCGTCCACCGCGCAACCACCCAGCAGGCCATATTCCAGCGTCGCGTCCAGGCCGTGTTCCTGACGCAGGCACTCCAGCACCTTTACCGCCTCGGCGACGATTTCCGGACCGATGCCATCGCCGGGGAGAATCAGAATTTTATGAGTCATGGATTTTTCTCGACGCGCCGTGGCGTCCACAGCGCTTTCAACCACGAAAGCGCTGGAAGCTTAAGACCCGTTCGTTCGTAAAACAAACTCCGGTTCGACACCCATCGAGTGCCGCTGGCGTTTTCAACCTCCCCAACCCACGCAATCGGGTTTGCAAAACTCCCCGCCCCCGCTACCCTAGCGCATCCCGGCTACTTTCAAACGACCGTGCTCCCATGCGCCGCGACGACTTTCTGGCTCTTCTGGTTTCGCTCGGCATCACCGGCCTGCTGCTGTGGGGGCTGGTGTATTTCGTCACCGAATGGTGGGGACGCCTGCCCAAGGCGGTCGCCCTGATTCTCTTCATCCTGTTGGCGGTGATAGTCATTGGCTATCCGATCTATGCCCTGGCGCGCTGGTCGGACCGCTATCTGGCGCGGGTGCGGGAAGCGCGCGGCCAAGGTAAAAAGACGCCGGACTGAAACCAGCACCACTCCCTCCCATGTTTGGACTGTTCCAGAACTGGCGCCGGCGGCGCCAGCTCGAATCCGCCCGCCTTCCAGAAGCGGAATGGCGGGCGACGGTGGCTAATCTGCCCATTTTGGAGGGCTTGAGTCCGGCGGATCTGGAACGGTTGCGCGATCTGGCGACGCTGTTTCTGGCCGAAAAGACGCTGGATTTGGCGGGCGGGCTGGAATTGACGCCGGCAATGGGGCCGCTGATCGCCGCCCAGGCCTGCCTGCCGATCCTCGACCTGGGACTGGATTACTACCGGGACTGGAGCGCGGTAATTCTGTATCCCGAGGGCTTTCTCGCCCATCACGAATACACCGACCCGAATGGCTTGGTCCACAACGTCCACCGGCCGCTGATCGGCGAAGCCTGGGAACGCGGCCCGGTGATCCTGTCCTGGGCCGACATCGTGGAGACGCTCGACCAACCGGGCCTCAACGTGGTGATTCACGAAATGGCCCACAAGCTGGACATGCTGACCGGCGCGGTCAACGGCCTGCCGCCGCTGCACCGGGGCATGGCGGTGCGAAACTGGAGCCGCGCCTTTACCGCCGCCTACGACCACCTGCGCCGCAACGTGGACCGGGGCCGACCGACGGCGCTGGATCCCTACGCCGCCGACAGCCCCGCCGAATTCTTCGCCGTCGCCAGCGAAGCCTTTTTCGAAACACCGGCGGTGATCGCCGACGCCTATCCCGCCGTTTACCTTCAGTTGCGGGCGTTTTACCGGCAGGATCCGCTGGCCCGACGGGCTAGCGCTCCCCCTCCAACCGCACCTGTCCCTCCCGGTCCACCACTTGAATCCGAGTAAAATCCGCCGCCGGCACGGTCGCCAGCAAGCACGGGCTGGTCATGACCTGCGCCTGCCGGCGGCCGGGTGGTGGCTCGCGCCAGTCCACCCGCACCGTCAGTATCCCATCGCGCACGGCGGCGACATCATCGGCCAGCGCCAGCCCGTAACCCGCCGTGGATCGCTGGCCCATCGCGATCAGCAGCACGCCCGCGCGGGGAAAATCCACCACGGGCGGGGGCGGTGAGTCCATCCACTGGCTGTTCGCCCGCGCGTACAGATCCCGCCACTCACCCGAATGGGCGATCCAGCGCACGGCGGGACGGTTCAACGTCCCGCACTGGCCTTGGCTGGACAACGCCGCAATCGGCAAGGTTGCGTCGCCCGCCGCGTTGCCGACCGGTTGGGCGCACCCCGCCACCGCCGTCAACGCCATGGCCCACACCCCGCCTCGGCGCCTCATTGGACGGGGACCATGGTACCGACGTTGACCCCAAAGTTTTGCAGGCTGGGATCAATGGTCTGGTACGATCCCGAGCCCGACCCGCCAGCGGCGGCGGCGACTGCCTTGCTGGCGTTGATCAGGCCATAACCGAACTGATCGTCCTTGCCCGGTGCGCCCAGATCGTCGGTCAGCGCGCCGCTGGTCAGCAGATCGGCAACTCTTTGCGGCGTCAGGCCGGGCGCGACCGCCTTCATCAGCGCGATCACTCCGGCCACGTGCGGCGCCGCCATCGAGGTGCCGTGAGCGATCGCGTAGCCGTCGACCCGCGCGCCGCCACTGTTCGAGGCCCCCGTGCTCACCACTCCATCGGGTTGGCCATCCGCATTGACATCCTGCGCCATGTAACCGCCGGGCGCGACCGCGCTGACCCAGGAACCAAAATTGGAGTACGGCGCCCGGGCCTTGTTGATGTCCACCGCGCCGACCGCGATGACGCCGGGAAAGGCAGCGGGGTAATTCATCTCATCGATGCCGTCGTTTCCGGCCGCCGCGACGATGACGACGCCCGCGGCGCGGGCCTGGTTGTAAACCTCCTGGGAACCCGGCGAAAACCCCGTGCCGCCGATGCTCAGGTTGATCGCGTCGGCGCGGCGTGGCGGCACCGTGCCCGAATCGTTGGCCAATCCAGCAGCGAAGCGCACCGCCTGTTCGACGTCGTAATCGTAGCCGCCACCAATGCCCAGCGCCCGCAAGGGCATGACCTTGGCGCCGAAGGCGACGCCAGCCACGCCAGTTCCGTTATTGGTGGCCGCCACCACCGTGCCAGTAACATGAGTGCCGTGGAAGGAACTGCTGCCATCGTCGTTGGAACGGTCGCCGGGATCGTCGGGATTAGGGTCGATGCCGTCGCCATCGCCGGCGGTGGCCGGATCCTTGATGAAGTCGTAGCCAGCCACGAATTGTCCCTGCAAATCGGGATGGCTGAGCGCCACGCCGGTATCGATCACCGCCACAATCGCGCCAGCGCCCGTGGTCGCGTCCCAGGCTTGCAGCAGGCTGATCTGCGGGTAATGCCATTGGTATTGGTAAAACGGATCGTTAGGAACGAACAACGGTCGGCGAATATAGTTGAGCCCGGCGGTGGCCACCTCCGAGTCCAGGCTCATCGCCTTGACCTGGTACAGCGTCTTCAGCTTGTCCCGCACGGCCGGATCGGCAGGCTGAAACCCACCGGGGAACGGGGACGATTCGGTGCTGGCCAAGGTTCGATAAGTCGCCACCTGCTTCAATCCCGCCAAATCGAACAGGACATTGCGCTGCCGGGTTTCGTTCTCCCGGCCAGAGAACCCGCCCAATATCCGCGCCCGCGCCCGCAGCCCGTCTCGAATCTCGGCCCGTTGATCCGGGAAACGCACGATGGCTTGGCCGGTGGCGAACGAATCGCTCAAACGCAAGCTGGCGGCGGCCGGCCCCCGCGCCGGACCAACGGTCAATTCGTAGCGGGACGCGCCCCGATTCGTCCCCACCAGCACCAGATAGTCGCCCGCGGTCTTGACCGTCAGCGACTCGACCCGAACCTGACCGGCCGAAGCGTCGAGCAGATTGCCGTCCAGATCGGCCAGCCCCAGGTCCAGATCGGCCTGAACGCCATCGCCGGCGCTGGTCAGCGCGACCCGGTCACCGGCTCCCAAGCTCGCCTGGTAAACGTCCACCAAGTCGCCAGCGACGCGCGACCGACCTTCGGAACCACTGCCAGGCTGGTTGACATAACCGGTCAAAACGACCGGATTGGGAAGGGCTTGGGCGGTCGCCGCGGTATCGTTGGGAATGAAGGTGGCGTTGGGATCGTTACCATCGTCGCTGTCCGCGGCGGTCTCGACTACCGCATCGAACGTTCCACGCGTTGCGTCGGCCTCCGAAGACAGGGGCGAATCGTCGCCGCCGAAGCTTGCTTGCAGCGGCAGGCTGGCCAATCCCAGCATGAGAAAGGCATACTTTAAAGGCCTCGATTTCATTGAATATCTCCTTTTTGGAACGGGCTTGGCGGGCGCCGGCTGCTGAATTCGATGGATATACGTTAAATTTTAAGCAATGATCGGGCCTTGATCCTCGCTGTCCTCGGACCAAGAAGCTACCAGAAGTCATCCAGCCGCGCGGGTTCCCAGGCGGCGCGTTGCGCTTGCCAGTCTCCGCCGCGCCGAACCAGTTCAAGATCAAAACGATATAAGTCGGCGTTCATCCCCGCCAGTTCGCCGGCGCTAACCACGGGCCGGCCGGCCATCGCCACCGCCACGCTGACCGTGGCGCGATCGGGTTGCAAAAAGACGATGTCGCCAATTCGGGTGAACAGATGGATGGACTGGTTGCGCAGGATGTGCAACCGGATCAGGCCTTCCATCGCCTTGCGGTCGTTACCCTGGGCATCGGCGTAGTCGTCCGCGACCAGCGCGCGCAGAGCCGCAGCGTCGCGCGCCTTGGCCGCCGTCTGGGCCTGGGCGACCAGCGTCCGAATTTGGGCCTCGGGCGAAGCGGCGTCGCGCGAGCAGGCGACCAGCAGCAGCGCCAGGATCATGGCCGCCCATGCCGGCGGCCGGAGGCGGTTGCGGGTCATCGTGGGCAACGACGTCTCCCACCGCGCCCGCTGGCCTGGATTACAATCAGCGTTCGATCTGTCCATCATCCTCACCCGCGCGAGATATTCTGCTCATGAACTATTGGTTCGAAATCCTGGATCAGTCCAGCGGCTATCGCGGCTTCTTTCGTCTGGAAAAGTACCGGCTGCGGCACGAACTGTTCGCTGGCGGCTGGAGTCCGGAGATGACCCGCGAGTGCCTGGAGCGGGGCCATGCGGTTGCCGTCCTGCTCTATGACCCCGAACGCGACCAGTTGGTTTTGCTGGAGCAGTTCCGAGTCGGCGCGCTGGAGTTTCCCGGCGGTCCCTGGCTGCTGGAAATCGTCGCCGGGATTATCGACCATCCCGGCGAAACCACCGAGGACGTGGCCCGGCGGGAAACCGTCGAGGAAGCGGGCTGCCAACTGCTCGATCTCGTGCCGATCCACCATTATCTGGTCAGCCCTGGCGGCACGTCGGAGAGCATCACCCTGTTCTGTGGGCGGGTGGACGCCGGGACCGTCGCCCCCGGCGTGCGCGGCGTCGCCGCCGAACACGAAGACATCCAGGTGCATGTCGTCTCCCGCGCCGAAGCGCTGGAGTTGTTGCACTCCGGCCGCATCAATTCCGCTGCGCCGATCATCGCCCTGCAATGGCTGGAGTTGAACCGGTCGAAGTTGCTGGAACGCTGGGGGTGCGCGCCGGGTTAAATCCCCAGCCGGCGCAGGTCCGGGTCAGGCTCCGCTCGTTCCCAAAGCATCCGAAACAGTTCCCGCAACTCCTTCAGCCGCTCGCTGGGCTGGAGTTCGTACCCTCCAAGCAACCGGCGCGGGTCGCTGAAGCGCAACAGCGCCCGTTCGTCGGCAATAGCAAACGCCTGGCCCAGTTCGGGCCGATCCGGCGCTTCCTCCCGATTCGGAGTGCGCAAGATCAGGGCGGTGGTCAACCGCTCGCTCAGCCGCACCAGCCCCGGACAGTCGCTGCGCCACTCCCGGGCGGGCGGCAGCAGTAGATGAAAGCGAATCTTGGGCTGGCCCACCACGCGGTTGCGGATGGCGGCAAGCACGTCGGAATCGTTGTACAACTCGGGGCGCACCAGTGGCGTATACAGATACAGCACGCGCCGCATGCCACCGAGCAAATCCAATAAAGCACGCCGGCTCTCGTCCAGCCCAGCCAGCGGAATCAGGGAAGTTTCCTCAGGGTTCGCCATTGCCGCCACCTCGCTACTCGGAAAAACCGTCGCCGTCAACGATCAATTAAAGACCAAGACAGACCACCATTCACTCTTTCCCACCCTCCACATCCTCGTAGATCACCAGATAGCCCTCGTTAAGCAGATCCAGCAGCAGTTGCCGGGTATCAGGCTGCTTCAACGCCTCGCGTAGCAGCGCCGGGGTCAATACCCGATGCCGGCACAATAACGGCGCCACGAACGCCACGTCCGACCCCAGCGCGAATTCCTGCCCGTCCACGAACAGGACCGTTTCTCTTTCCGGTTCGGCGATGTAATAAAACCGCGAGCCGGAATTGCGCTCCAGATTTCCGCCGGCGCGCAAATGCTCCCGCAATTCTTCCTCATCGTAGGGTTCCGGTTCCGGTTCGGCCTGAAAGCCCGGCTTGGGCGCGCTCAAAGTGCGCCCGAACCAGACGGCGAGAGTTTCATCGTCCAGGGCGATGGTTCGCCGGAGCAGTTCCCGCACCCTGGCCAGCGCGGCGTGACCGATCTCACCGGGATGGTCCTGCACGGCGAGATCGGGATCGGCGTAGCGCGCATCGGGATCAATCCCCTCCTGCAAAAACTCCAGAAAGCCGCCGAGCAGTTCCCGATGGCGGGGCGCGCGACAGTTCACCGCGTAGATCGGGCCCGGCTCCAGCGTCGAACCGCGATAGACGACGCCCGGCGGCAGATACAGCAGATCGCCCGGCTCCAGCATCCATTCGTGCTCCGGGGCAAACCCGGCATCGGGTTGATCCGCGCCTGGCGCTACCGTCCGGGTGGCGATTTCCCAATATTGCCGTCCCTGGCCCTGTAGCAGAAAAACATCATCCTCGTTGACACGGGGTCTGACCGTTCCCGGCGGCGTAGCGTAGCTGACCGTCAGACCCTGAATCCGCCAGTCGGGGATAAAACGGAACGGCTCCAGCAACGTTGCCAAATCGGGGGCGTGCTTCTCGACATCCGCCACCTGCAGAGTCCAGCCCATCTCGGACAGGTTCAGAAAATCATCATCCGTGAAGGGTCCCCGACGTACTACCTCGGACTCCTCGCCCTCCCCTGCCAAAATCAGCCGTGACTCCACGCCTTCCTCGCAGGCCAGGCCGGCCAGTTCCTCCGGGGTCAGCCGATCGCGGAATCCCGGCCAGGCGCCCCGCACCACCAGCGACTGCTTCTGCCAGTACTCGGCCAAAAATTGCGCCGGACTCAGATCGCCTAATACACGCGGCAACATGATCGCCTCACAGCTTGCGCGCTTGGGCGGCGGCATTGCCGGTGTAGCTGGCCGGCGTCAGCGCCAGCAACCGCTGCTTAGCATCGGCGGGAATGGCCAGATCGGCGATGAACGCGCGCAGGGTCTCGCGGTTCACCCGCTGGCCCCGGGTCAGCGCCTTGAGCTGTTCGTAAGGCTGTTCGATGCCGTAGCGGCGCATCACCGTCTGGATCGGCTCGGCCAGCACTTCCCAGTTGTCGTCCAGATCGGTGGCCAGCGCCGTCGCGTTCACCTCCAGCTTGCCGATGCCTTTCAGACAGGATTGATACGCCACCAGCGAGTGCGCCAGGCCGACGCCCAGGGTCCGCAGCACAGTCGAGTCGGTCAAATCCCGCTGCCAGCGCGACACCGGCAGCTTGGCGGCCAGATGATCCAGCAGCGCATTGGCGACGCCCAGGTTGCCCTCGGCGTTCTCGAAATCAATCGGGTTGACCTTGTGGGGCATGGTCGAGGAGCCGATTTCGCCGGCCACGGTCTTCTGGCGGAAATAGCCAATGGCGATGTAGCTCCACAGGTCGCGGCAGAAATCCAGCAGCACGGTGTTGGCGCGCATCACGGCGTGGAAGAATTCGGCCATGTAGTCGTGCGGTTCGATCTGAATGGTGTAGGGATTCCAGTCCAGTCCCAGGTCCTCGATCACGAAGCGGCGGGCGAAGTCTTCCCAGTCCAGTTCCGGATAGGCGGCCAGATGGGCGTTGTAGTTGCCGACCGCGCCATTGATCTTGCCCAGCAGCGGCACGGCGGCCAGTTGCGCCCGCTGCCGCTTCAGCCGGTAGGCCACATTCGCCATTTCCTTGCCGAGGGTGGTCGGCGAGGCGGGCTGACCATGGGTGCGGGCCAGCATCGGCTGGTCGGCGTACTGGTGCGCCAGCCGGGTGATGGCGTCGCCCAGTTGATCCAGTTGCGGCAGCACCACCTGAGCGCGGGCTTCGCGCAGCATCAGCGCGTAGGCGAGATTATTGATGTCCTCGGAGGTACAGGCGAAATGGATGAACTCGCTGACCGCTTCCAGTTCAGC
The DNA here is from genome assembly GCA_008933795.1 of Candidatus Contendibacter sp. Classification (GTDB taxonomy): domain Bacteria; phylum Pseudomonadota; class Gammaproteobacteria; order Competibacterales; family Competibacteraceae; genus Contendibacter. Next base: position 61,183 of record WBUJ01000001.1, read on the forward strand.
GTTGCCGGCGATTTTCTCCTTGAGCCGGTATTCCACTGCCTTCACGTCATGATTGGTGATGCGCTCGATGTCCTTGATCCGCTGGGCGTCGGTAGGCGTGAAATTCTCGACCCATTCATCCAGCAGTCGGAGAGCGATTTCGCTCAGGGGCGGGACTTCGGGAATGCCGGAATGGCGGGCCAGCGCCTGCAACCAGCGGACTTCCACTTGAACCCGGTGGCGGATCAGGCCGTACTCGCTGAAGATCGGCCGCAGGTCGGCAGTCTTGTCGGCGTAGCGGCCATCAATGGGAGAAATGGCAGTCAGAGCGGTGAGTTCCATGGAGGGTCCTGAAAGGCAATGGAAAGTTCGAACGGCTTGGCGGGCGCGGTTTAAAGTGCTAGGTTGCATCAGTTACGTAAAGATTCGGAGCTTACAATGAACTGGAATGATCGCATCGTGCTCAATCCCGACATTCTGCTGGGCAAGCCAGTGATCAAAGGCAGCCGGCTTGCGGTGGAATTCATTATTGATCTTTTGGCCCAGGGCTGGTCTGAGGAGGATATTTTGCGCAATTATCCAGGGCTGGCGCACGAGGACATCATAGCCTGTTTGGAGTATGCCAGCGCCCTGTTGCGCGCGGAACGGATATTCCCTCTGCCTTCGATAGCCGCATGATATGGCGCGATTTCTGGCCGACGAAAATTTCCTGGCGATGCAGTCACCGCGCTGCGCGAGGCCGGCCATGACATTGCGTGGATTCGCACCGATGCTCCTGGCAGCACCGACCGTGAGGTATTGACCCGCGCGGTTGCCGAACGTCGGATACTGCTGACTTTCGACAAGGATTTCGGTGATCTTGCCTATCGCTGCCGATTACCCGCCACCTGCGGCATTGTATTGTTTCGCATTTCGCTACCCTCGCTTTCCATCGCGGTTCATCTCATCAAGACCATTTTGCAATCCCGTAATGATTGGGGTTGCCAACCATGGTTACCGCATCGCCCGAACCATTACCGCGCCCAGAATAATCGCCCCGCCGACCAGCGCCAGCGGCCCTGGCGTTTCCCCCAGCAGCAGAAATACCCACAGCGGATTGAGCACCGGCTCGATCATCGGCAACAGAATCCCTTCCACGGCGCGGACATGACGCAGCGCCAGCGCGTACATCACATAGGGCAAACCGAGTTGCACCACCCCCAATAACAGCAACCCAATCCAACTCGTGGCGTCCGGCATGGACTGGAACATGAACGGCAATCCGATCAGACCGGCCAGCAGATTGCCCAGCACCAGCGCCGAAATGGCCGATTCCTCGCGGTGGCGGCGCAGGAACAGGGTCAGCCAGCCGAAGCAGAACCCGCTGGCCAGCGCCACGCCGTTCCCCAGATAGCCGTCCAGACTGAGTTGGTCGCCAAAAAACAGCAACATGCCCAGCAGGATCGCCCCCAAACTCAGCCAGTCGTTACCGCGCGCCCGCTCGCCCAGAAACCATGGGCTGAACAGCGCGACGTACACCGGCGCGGTGTATTGCAGCAGGATGGCGTTCGCCGCCGTGGTCAGCTTGTTGGCGACGACAAACAGCACCACGGTGCCAGCGTAGGCCACCGCCGCGCCGATCTGCTCGAACGAGCCGGTGAATTTCAGTTCCTTGCGGAAGATCAACGCGATCAACGCCGCTCCGATCAGGCTACGCATTCCGGCGATGGCCACCGGATGCCAGTTCACCCACTTGATCAGCACCCCGCCCAGACTCCACAGCACTGCGGTCGCCAGCAACATCAGCACGGCGCGGCGGTGGGCGGAATCGGCAATCTCCTGCGTCGCCTTCACGCGCCGCCGCCCAGATAGGCTTCGCGGACTTCGGGATTGGCCAGCAGCGCCTCGGCGCGGTCCTCCAGCACGATCCGGCCCACTTCCATCACATAGCCGCGATGCGCCAGCTTCAGCGCAGCGCGGGCATTCTGTTCCACCAGCACGATGGTCACGCCCGCCTCGTTGATTTCCCACAGGGTCTGGAAAATCGCCTTGACCAGCAGCGGCGCCAGCCCGAGACTTGGTTCGTCCAGCAACAGGATGCGCGGGTTGGCCATCAGCGCCCGGCCAATCGCCAGCATCTGCTGCTCGCCGCCGCTCAGGGTGCCGGCCAGTTGCTCGCGGCGCTGCGCCAAAATCGGAAACAGTTCATAAATCCAGCGCAGAGTCTCCGCTACCTTTGCCTTGTCGGCGCGGGTGAAGGCGCCCAGATTGAGATTTTCCCGCACGGTGAGGGCGCCAAAAATCCGGCGGCCTTCCGGGGCCTGGGCGATGCCCATCCCAACCAGGCGATGCGCGGGCAATTTATGAATCGGGCGGGACTCGAAGCGGATTTCGCCGCTGGCCGGGCGCAGCAGTCCGCTGATGGCGTGCAACGTGGTGGTTTTACCCGCGCCGTTCGCCCCAAGCAGGGTCACGATCTCGCCCTGGCGGACGCCCAGACTGATGCCGTGCAGCGCCTCGACGTTGCCGTAACGAACGTGCAGGTTTTCGACTTCAAGCAGCATGGCTAGGCACACCCTGAGCGATGGCGGTTCAGGACCATAAATCCGCCAGCGGAAAAGCAATAGCGTCAAAGGGCACGGCGCGCACTTCGTCGTCTTCCTGGTAAACGTGCTCCAGCGACCAGCGTCCGTCGCGCAGCAGGAATACTTCCAGCGTGCGCGGCGCGGGATCAATCAGCCACAAAAATGGAATCCCCTGCGCGGCGTAAATCGGCATCTTGTCGGCCCGGTCGGTTCGGGCCGTGCCCGGCGACAAAACCTCGCAGACCCAGTCGGGCGGCAGAGTGAAGAAAGCGACATCAGGCAATTCCGGCATCCGTTCCCGCCGCCAGCCCGCCAGATCGGGCACCAGAATATGCGGTCCCAGGTGTAGTTCCGGCTCGAACAGAATCCGCCAGCCGCCGGGGCCACCGCGCCCCTGGTGGAACGGGTTATAGATTTGTCCACTCACGCCTGTGCTCGCGGCGGCATGGCGGGACGCGGGACGCGGATGGGTGATCAGTTGACCGTGAATAATCTCGCCCACCAGATGGTCGGGCAGATCAAACAAGTCTTCGTAGGTGGCGAATTTGCGAGCGGTGGCGGACATGATTGGAATCTCCGTTAAACGCGCCGAGAGACAGCGCCAATTTTGCCACGGACGGGGCAACAACGCCCGACCGGATCACTCCGCTCCCAGCAGCGCCCGCTCCTCGTCCAGCGTGGCCTGTTCGCGCTGCTGCAAGGCCCACATCTGCGCGTACAAGCCACCCTGTTGCAGCAGTTCGCGGTGGCTGCCCTGCTCCCGCACCCGGCCATGGTCCAGCACCAGGATTTGATCGGCGTCCACGATGGTGGACAGGCGATGGGCGATCACCAGGGCCGTGTGTTCGGCGGCCACCGCGCGCAAGGCCTGCAAAATCGCCTGCTCGGAGCGGCTGTCCAGCGCCGAGGTGGCCTCGTCGAAGATCAGGATGCGCGGCCGCTTGAGAATGGCCCGCGCAATCGCCACCCGCTGCTTCTCACCCCCCGACAGCTTCAGGCCACGCTCGCCGACCACTGTCTCGTAACCGGCTGGCAGCGCCGCGATAAATTCGTGCAACTGCGCCATCCGGACGGCGGCGGCAATCTCTTCCCGGCTGGCGTCGGGCCGAGCATAGGCCAAGTTGTAATAGAGCGTGTCGTTGAACAGCACCGTGTCCTGCGGGACGATGCCGATGGCGGCGCGCAAGCTCCGCTGGGTCACGGCGCGAACGTCCTGCCCATCGATCAGGATGCGCCCACCGGTGGCGTCGTAGAACCGGAACAGCAGCCGCGCCAGCGTGGATTTGCCGGCCCCGCTGGCCCCGACCACCGCCAGCTTGCGCCCCGGCGGTACGGTGAAGCTCACGTCGAACAGGATTTGCCGATCCGGCTGGTAGCCGAAATGGACATTCTCGAAGCACAGCTCACCCTGCGTCACCCGCAATTCGGTCGCGGCGGGCGCGTCGCGGATTTCCGGGGTTCGCTCGAATAGCCGCACCAGATCGTCCATGTCGGCCAGGGCGTACTTGATCTGCCGGTAGACGATGCCGAGAAAATTCAGCGGAATAAACAATTGCAGCAGCAGGGCGTTGACCAGCACCAGATCGCCCAGGGTCAGCCGGCCGGTGGCAACCTGATCGGCGGCGGCGGCCATCATGACCGTCACCCCGACAGCGATGATCGCGCCCTGGCCAAAGTTGAGCACCGACATCGAGGTCTGGCTGAGTACGGCGCTGTTTTCCCACGCCGCCAAGGTGGCGTCGCAGCGGCGCAGTTCCCAATCCTCGTTACCGAAATACTTGACCGTTTCGTAGTTGATCAGGCTTTCGATGGCCTCGTTGCCGGCCTGCGATTCCAACCGGTTCATCAAATGACGATGTTCCATCCGCCATTGGGTGATCGCCAGGGTGAAGGCGACGTAGGCGACGACGCTGCCGAAAATGATCAGGGTGAAGATCGTGGGGTAGCGGTCGAGCAGCAGCGCCGCCGCCAGCAGGAATTCCACCAGCACCGGCAGGATGCTGAAGGCCAGATAGTTCAGCAGGGTACTGAGACTGCGCGCGCCCCGCTCCAGATCGCGGCTGATGGCGCCGGTCTTGCGCTCCAGATGGAACCGCAGCGACAGTTCGTGCAGGTGGGCCAGAGTCCGAACCGTTAACCGGCGCATGGCCCGATAGCGGACCCGGGCGAACAATACGTCGCGCAACTCGCTGAACAGGGCGTTGCCCAGCTTCAGCGCGCCATAGGCCAGCAACAAAGTTGCCGGCAGCACGATCACGGCCTGTTGGTGAGCGTCCAGACTGTCCACGATCTGCTTGAGCACCAGCGGTACGCCGATGTTGGCGATCTTGGCCAGCACCAGACAGCCGAGCGCCAGCAGCACCCGGCCGCGATATTCCCAAAGATAGGGCAACAAGGCGCGCAGATTGGCCCCGTCATGGCGTTCCTGATGGGGGGATTCGGTATAGCGGAGATCGGGACGCATCACTATTCGCCGGAAAGACGAAGGGCCACCCCGAAGGATGGCCCTTGCATCGCAATGACGCCAGGGACGAACGATTAATTCGACGGAGCGGGCGCGGCGGCTGGAGCAACTTCCACCGGAACCGTTGCGGCGGGCGCTGACGCGGCATCCGTCTTGATGCCGGTTTCACCCAGCATATAGACAACGGAGTCTTTGATGTTGGCCTCGGTCAACGAGGGATTGCCGCCCTTGGCGGGCATGCCACGGATACCGTTGACGGCATTTTTTACCAGAGTATCCAGACCCTGAGCGAATCGCGGTTCCCACTGATCCTTGGCGCCGACCTTAGGGGCGCCCGCCGCACCCGTCGCGTGACAGGCCATGCAAACCTTGTTATAGACGTCTTGGCCGGACAACCGCAGTTCGGCGCCAGCGGGCTTGGGCACCGCGAAGGCCACCCGGGCGACTGGCTTGATGCGTTCGATCACGGCGACCTGCTTGCGCGAGCCATCGTCGGGAGCAACGCTGCCGACGACGCCCACCAGGGCGCCTACCATGAACAGCACCGTGGCCAGCAGCGCCAGCGCTGAGATCAGGACAACAAAGGTGGTGACAAAGGATTTATCTGCGACTTGCGAGCTCACACTCTCACCTCACTGAACGCATTCTCAACCTGCTCATTCCCGGCAGCGTCGCGGCGGATCCGGCAAGACCTGAACGTTTCCCCCTGGGTTCAGGTCGGGAGTTCGCGCGGTGGCGCCGTGGGTGGGAAGGTCTGGGTTTAGGCTTGTTATCTTGTGTTCGGGGAAAACAAAACGTACTGATTATAGCGTTATTCGGCAGGGTCTGAAAACCGCCGCCACACCAGTCGAAAATGGACTACCCGGTGGATTCACTGAAAACCGCTGTCGCGGGCTGGACGCGGGGCGATAGGCTGGGCATAATGTGCGTTCCCTCCCCAGCGCGCCCGTAGCTCAGTTGGATAGAGTGTTGGCCTCCGAAGCCAAAGGTCGTGGGTTCGAGTCCCGCCGGGCGCGCCATATGCTTCAAGCAGTTACCACTGACTTTCCACCTTTCTCCAACGCTGCGGATCCAACCGCTGGCGCAACCGGGCGCTCAAGGACCGAGAATGACCGGCTCCGGCGCCAATTCGAGCTCGAACGTCGCCCGCACCGAGGCCTGAATCGCCCGCGCCAACCGCAGCACGTCCTCGCCCCGAGCTCCGCCGCGATTGACCAGCACCAGCGCCTGATGCTCGTAGACACCCACTGGCCCGATGCTTCCGCCCTTCCAGCCGCAGCGCTCGATCAACCAGCCGGCGGCCAGCTTTACCGTCCCGTCCGGCTGCGGGTAGCGGGGCAAATCGGGATGCCGGGCAATCAAACGGGCACAAGTCGCTGCATCCACGACCGGGTTCTTGAAGAAACTGCCAGCGTTGCCAATTTGCGCTGGGTCTGGCAGCTTGCGCGACCGAATCGCCACCACCGCATCGGAAACATCCCGCGCCGTCGGCTCGGCAATGCCCCGCGCTTCCAGTTCCCGCGCCACGTCGGCGTAGCCGGTGACCGGTTGCCAGCGCTTGGGCAGTCGGAAGGTTACGGCAGTAACCAGATAACGCCCGGCTGCTTCGCGCTTGAACAGGCTATCCCGATACCCAAACTGGCAGGCGGCGCGGTCGAGGACCACCCCTTCACCCGTCTCCAGATCCACCGCTTCCAACTGCTGGAACCGCTCGGCCACTTCCAATCCGTAGGCGCCGATATTTTGGATGGGAGCCGCGCCGACCGTACCGGGAATCAGCGACAGGTTTTCCAGGCCTGGCCAGCCACGATCCAGGGTCCAGCGCACAAAATCGCGCCAGTTCTCCCCAGCGCCGGCGCGCACGAACCAAGCGTCAGCGTTTTCCGCAATAAGCTTCCGCCCAGAAATGCGAACGTGCAGCACCAGCCCGTCGAAGTCCCCGGCCAGAATCAGGTTGCTGCCGCCACCGAGTACGAGGCGTTGCCGGCGCTTCCATTCGGGCGTGGCGATCAAGCCAGCGAGCTGTAGGGGCGTCTCGATGGCGGCGAACCAAGCGGCGCGCGCCGGCAGCCCAAACGTGTTGAGAGATTGCAGCGGCGCGTCGCGCGCCAATAAAGCGATTGACGGGCTCATGAATGACTCATCCAACGGGCGGAGCGCCAACAGCCGACCTCGTTCTCGCGGGCGGGGAAATCCAGGCGATAAAAAAACCCGCCGCGTGGGCGGGTTCCCGTCATCCGGGTAGATTCAAACCGCCACCGGCAGCGCGGCGCGCAGCTTCTTCATGGCATTGCTTTCCAGTTGCCGGATGCGTTCGGCGGATACCTGGTATTCGGCGGCCAGATCGTGCAGAGTCGGTTTGTCGTCGCTCAGCCAGCGCCGCCGCACGATGTCGCGGCTACGCGGATCCAGCCGTTCCAGCGCCTCGCGCAGCCGACTGGCAGTCCGCGCTTCCCAATCCTCCCGCTCCAGCGCCTCCGCCGGATCGGCTCGATCGTCGCGCAGATAAGCCGAGGGCACATGGGCTTGCGGTTCATCGTCGCCCTCGGCGTCGGGGATCGGATCGAACGAAACATCGTGACCGCTCAGCCGCGATTCCATCTCCAGCACATGTTCGGGACTGACGCCCAATTCGCGGGCGACAGTGTTCACTTCCTCGTGGTTCAGCCAGCCCAGGCGCTTCTTGGCGCCGCGCAGCTTGAAGAACAATTTGCGCTGGGCCTTGGTGGTGGCGACCTTGACGATCCGCCAGTTGCGCAAAATGAATTCGTGAATCTCCGCGCGAATCCAATGCACCGCGAACGATACCAGCCGCACGCCATGGGCCGGATCGAAGCGCTTGACCGCCTTCATCAGACCGACATTGCCTTCCTGAATCAGATCGGCCAGCGGCAAACCGTAACCGGCGTATCCGCGGGCGATATGCGCCACGAAGCGCAGGTGCGCCACGATCAGTCGCCGCGCGGCTTCCAAGTCATTGCGCAGCCGCAGGCGCTGGGCCAGTTCCTGCTCTTCCTCGGCGCTCAGCATCGGCGCCTGGTTGACCGCCTGGAGATAGCTTTCCAGACTGTCGACCAGCGCCGGCAAACCTTGCATGCGTGGAACCAGCGCTGTCGTCATCGTCGTTCACTCCCCTTCGATTTGGCGTTGACCTATTTTAGCACTCGCGCCATTTGAGTGCCAAATCGGATCGGGAGTTCCCTTGCCGCCGCCCTGCATGGATTAACCCGCCATCTCTTCGTCCAGCAGGGAGGCGACGAACTCGGCGGCGTCGAACATTCGCAGATCCTCGATACGCTCGCCGACGCCGATGAAGCGGATCGGCAGCCCCAACCGGCGGGCGATGGCGAATACGATGCCCCCTTTGGCGGTGCCGTCGAGCTTGGTCAGGATCAGGCCGGTCACGCCGACCGCCTCGTGAAATTGCACCGCCTGGTTGAGGGCGTTCTGGCCGGTGCTGGCGTCCACCACCAGCAACACTTCGTGCGGGGCGGCGGCGTCCACCTTCCCCATGACCCGCTTGATTTTTTTGAGTTCCTCCATCAGGTTCGACTGGGTATGCAGCCGGCCAGCGGTGTCGGCGATCACCACGTCCACCCGCCGGGCCTGGGCTGCCTGAAGCGCGTCGTAGACCACCGAAGCGGCATCGGCCCCGTTGTGTTGGGCGATCACGGGAATCCGATTACGCTCGCCCCAGACCTGTAACTGCTCGACGGCGGCAGCGCGGAAGGTATCGCCAGCGGCCAGCAACACTGAATGCCCTACGCCTTGCAGCCACTGGGCCAGCTTGCCGATGGTGGTGGTCTTGCCCACGCCGTTGACCCCAACCACCAGGATGACGTAGGGCCGGGAGTCGCTGGGCCGCCACGGCTGCTGACAGGGGACAAGGATAGCCAGCAGTTCCTCGCGCAGCGCCTGGAGCAGCGCCGGGACATCGTTCAACTGCTGACGCGATACCCGTTCGGCCAGCCGTTTCATCACGTTCTGGCTCGCCTCCACGCCGACATCGGCCAGCAACAGGCGGTTTTCCAATTCCTCCAGCGCTTCGTCGTCAAGCTTTTTGCTGGCGAACAAGCGGGACAGCCCACTAACCAGACCCTGGCGGGTGCGCCGCAACCGGTCGCGCAACCGAGCAAAACGCTCGGACCTGGATTCAGCGGGTTCAATCGGCTCAGCGGATTCGGCCGATGGTTCGGGCGCGCGGTTCTTGCCGAACCGAAGAAGAATGGGTCGGTTCAAAACCTCAAGCAGACTGGACTTTCTGCCCGGCGAATCAGCGGAGTCGTGCTTGGAGTCGGTCATGACGGTCATCCAGAGAGCATCGGGACCGCGCGCCCAGGAATCAGGAAGGCGGTGACGAATAAACCCGCGCGACTCAATCCGCAGCCAGCAGCGCCCGGTCGATCCGGGTCACCCAGATCAACGCTTCGTCCTGGGTCAGCAATAAGATTTGGAGGTTATTGCGATAATCCTGCCAGGACCTTTCAATGCACTCGGTCGTGGCATCCACGCAGCCGATCACCAACTTCTCCGGCGAATCGGCGACTGGGGACTGCGCCATACAATCCACTCCATGCCGCAAGCACACCAGATAGGTATCCAACGTCTTGCGTACCGCGCCGAGCATCCCGATACCCATCAACCCCCCAAGCCGCAACATGCACTGCAAGGCCAGCAGATTTGCTGCCTGGTTACGCTCCACCATCCTGTCTAAAGTCATCATGACCCATTTCACCTTGATCGCGTTTATTTATTGCATCGCAACATAATTTGCAATGCTCGTCAAGCTGGTTCGACCGTCGGTTTTCCTTGGTTAACAGCGATGCGGCAACCATGGATTGCAAGCAGTGGTCGCCAGCGACCGGAGGGTCGGAGAATCGTGGCCGAATGGCGTGGATTTGGGTCACACCGCCACCGGCGCCCGGATGGCCGGATGCGCCCGATAGCCCACGATTTCGAAGTCCTCGTAGCGGTACCCGGTGAGCGCTTCCGGTCGGCGGTGGATCGCCAAGCGCGGCGCTGAATAGGGTTCGCGGCCCAGTTGCAAGCGAGCCTGTTCCAGATGATTTCGATACAGATGGCAGTCGCCGCCGGTCCAGATCAATTCGCCCACCCGCAGGTCGGTTTGCTGGGCGACCAGATGGGTCAGCAACGCATAGCTGGCGATGTTGAACGGTGTGCCGAGAAACAAGTCGGCGCTACGCTGGTAAATCTGGCAGGACAGTTCGCCATCGGCGACGTAAAACTGGAACAGCACATGGCAGGGCAACAACCGCATCCGTTCCAGTTCGCCGACATTCCACGCCGACACCACGATCCGCCGCGAATCGGGGTCGCGCCGCAACAGTTCGAGGGCGCGGGCCATCTGGTCGATATGACGTCCGTCAGCCGTCTCCCAGTCGCGCCACTGCTTGCCATAGATCGGCCCCAGATCGCCGTTTTCGTCGGCCCACTCGTCCCAGATCGTCACCCCGTGCTCGCGCAGGTAACGAAGGTGGGTATCGCCGCGCAGAAACCACAGCAGCTCGTGAATGATCGAGCGCAGATGCAGTTTCTTGGTCGTCACCAGCGGAAAACCGCGCCGCAGATCGAAGCGCAGTTGCGCGCCGAACACGCTGAGCGTTCCCACCCCGGTTCGGTCCCGCTTGCCAACCCCCTCGGTCAGCACCCGCCGCAGCAGATCGAGATAGGTTTTCATCGTAGAGCAACCCTGGCGATCCGTATCCCATCAAAACGGTGGTATTTTATGGTGCAATGCAATATATTCACTTCAATTCCACAAAGCATGAATGGGTTACCGCGCGTTAGGATACAGCATGACCGCTAAAGCGACTTCCTCGATTCAAGTGATCGCCCGGCTGTCCCGACTGCTGGACGCCATCGCCGCGCATGACGAACCCGTCAGCCTTAAAATCCTGGCCAGCGCCACTGGCCTGCATCCTTCCACCGCCTTCCGCATTCTGGCGTCGCTGATCGAGCACGACTTGGTCGAGCGCGGCGTCAACGGCCGCTACCGGTTGGGCGTCAAACTGCTGCGCCTGGGCGACCGCGTTCGTAGCCAGACCGGCTTCCAACGCGAGGCTCGCCCGCTGGTGGAGCGGTTGCGCAACCCAGCCAGCGAACCCGGGCGGACGCGATGACGACGCGGCGACCTCGGACGCTTGTCGAAGGCGTCAGGCCCCAAAGGCCAGGTTCCAGGCAAACCCTGATCCCTGCTCGCTACCGCATGGGCAATTCCACGATGAAGGCAGCGCCCTGGCCGATCTCGCTCTCCACCCAGATGCGTCCGTTGTGGTGTTCGACGATCTTCTGGCTGATCGGCAATCCCAGTCCCGTACCCTTCGGCTTGCCGGCCAAGCTATTGCTGACTTGATGAAATTTCTCGAAGATCAGCTTGTGCTGGTCTTGGGCAATACCGGGGCCATTGTCGCGAACCTCGATCCGCCAGCAATCCGCCGCCGGCTCCAGTCGGATGGTCACCTCGCCGGCCTGTTCCGGGCAAAATTTCACGGCGTTCGACAACAAATTGATGATCACCTGGGTCAGCCGGTCGTGATCGCCGGTGATCGTCACCGGCTGGTCGCCCAGTTCCTCGCGCAAAGCCGCCGTCTTGTCGCGGAACAACTGGCTGGTGGAGTTGATGGCATCCTGAATCAGCGCCCGTAGATCGATCTCCCCGACGCGCCAGTCGATCCGGCCCGAATCGATCTTGGCCATGTCCAGGACCTGATTGATCAGCCGGGTCAGTCGCTCGCTTTCCTTGACGATGATGCCGAGGAATTTGCCGCGTTGCTCAACGTCCATGGCGGGATTGGCCAGCAAAATTTCCGAGAAGGCCCGAATCGAGGTCAGCGGCGTGCGCAGTTCGTGAGTGACGGTGGAGATGAACTCGTCCTTCAGCCGGTCGAGTTCCCACAGCCGATTGTTGGCTTCACGCAGTTCCGCCGAGGCGGCTTCCAGCTCGCGGGATTGCTGCTCCAACCGACGGCTGTACTCGATCACCTGGGTGCTCTCGTCGAGGATGGTCATCACCTCCTCAATGCTGAGCACCTCGCCCATCACGATCGAGGAGATCATCACCCGGGCCGAGGCCGCACCGATCGCGCCCGCCAACAACCGTTCGGTGTAATGGATCAACCGGGGGTCCGCTTGCAGCGGATAGTTGTCGTTGCTGTCGAGGTAGCGATCGAAAGCTTCGCTGGCGCGCTGCGGGCCGATGAAACGCGCCAACAGGTCGTAGAGTTGGGCGGTGTCCACCACGCCCCGCCACAGCAACGCATCGCCGTCGTGGCGCTCGCGTTCGAGCACGTTGACGAACTGACTGCCCTGCACCTGTTCGATGGCGTTCGGCCGGCTCAACATCGATCCGAACACCAGACCGCCAACATTGACCAACATGCTCCAAAATACCGCGTGCATGTAGGGATCCAGGCCTTGCAGGCCAAACAGGGCATAGGGTCTGAGCAGTTCCAGCCCGAACAACCCCCGATCGACGAAGCCCGCGCCGATCCAGCCGGAGCGGGCCATGGCCGGCAGCAGCAGGGTATAGGCCCAGACCAGGAAACCGCCGCTCAGCCCGATGAGCGCGCCCCGCCGGTTCGCCCGCTGCCAGTACAAACCGATCAGGATCGGCGGCGCGAACTGGGCGGCGGCGGCAAAGGAAATCAGGCCGCTGGCCACCAGGGCGTAGGATTCGCCGATGAACCGGAAATACAGATAGCCCAGCAGGATCAGCACCGCGATGCCGGCGCGGCGGATGCCGAGCAACAGACCGGACAGGTCGGAACGACCGGCCAGCCAGCGCGGATTGGCGCGCAGCAGAACCGGCATCACCACGTCGTTGCAGGCCATGGTGGAAAGAGTGACGGTCTCGAACAGGATCATGCTGGTGGCCGCCGACAGCCCGCCCAGAAAAGCCAGCAGCGCCAGGCTCGGCATCTGTTCGGCCATCGGCAGCGCCAGCACGAACATGTCGGCGTCCACGCCGCCGTTGTTGAACACCAGCCGCCCGCCCAGAGCGATCGGCAGCACGAACAGGTTGATGGCGAACAGATATAACGGAAACAGCCAGATCGCCTTGCGGATATGGGCTTCGTTGACGTTCTCCACCACCAGCACCTGGAACTGCCGGGGCAGGAACAGGAACGCCATCATCGCCAGGAAGGTGAGCGACAGCCAGCCGCCGTACCCGCCCGGCACGACCTCGAACCGCATCAGCGCCGCCAGTTCCGGTCGCGCCGCCGCCTGCCGGAACAAATCGCCGGGGCCGCCGAACACGACGAAGGTCACCACCACGCCGACCAGCACGAAGGCCACCAGCTTGAACAGCGACTCGAACGCCACCGCCGCCACCATGCCCTCGTGACGCTCGGTGATGTCGATGTGGCGGGTGCCGAACAGGATGGCGAACACGATCAGCACCAGGGCCACGTAAAAGGTGGTGTCCAGCCAGAACGGCTGGTGCGCCGAGGCGGCGGCCATGGCCACCGCCGGATACTGGCGCAGCAGGCTGAAGCTGGTGGCGATGGCCTTCAACTGGATGGAGATGTACGGCAGGATGCCCAGCACGACGATCCCGGTCACCATGCCAGCCAGCAGGCCGCTCTTGCCGTAGCGGGAGGCGACAAAGTCGGCGATGGTGGTGATGCGGTGAACCTTGGTGATGCGCACGATGCGTCGCAGCACTGACCAGAACAACACCGCCATCAGGGTCGGCCCCAGATAAACCGCCAGGAAATCCACGCCGCTGGTGGCCGCCAGTCCAACGCTGCCGTAGAAGGTCCATGCCGTGCAATAAATCGCTAGCGACAGAGTGTAGATATAGGGATTGGCGATGATCGAGCGGCCGGCATCGGCGCGTTGGTCGCCGTAATAGGCGATGCCAAACAGCAGGCCCATGTAGACCAGCGCGCTGGCGATGATAACGCCGTCGCTCAACATTCAGGGCGACTCCGTCGGATTTGCGTCGCTGGCCCGGCGTCTTTCGGTGGGCGCGGCTTCCGGCTGGGAAGCGTTCCCCAACAATGTGGCGGGCCGATCCGGTCGGTGGATTTCCGAATGTTCCACTACCACGATCAGCAGGATGATGAGAACCAGCCATACCAGATAGAGATAGAGATAGAGCAATGGCACCCCGAACGGCATCCACGGCTGATCGAACAAATCCAGCATTGGATAATTGAGCGCCAATACCCCAACGATAAACAGGATGACGATGGATTCCTTGGATTGTTGCCGCATCGCAGGATTAAAGATAAAGGTTACAAGATGAAAGTTAAAAGACGAAAGGTAAAAGATCAAAGAAAACAGGCTATTGCAACCTTTGGTCTTCAACCCCTAGCTTTTGGCTTTAAAAATGGGACATGGTCTTGCGAATCTCGACCATCTTGTCGGACGCCTCCAACGCCTGGCCGAGGGTCTTGATCCCCTGCGCCTCCAACAAATCCAGCAGCTTGAGAAACACCCGCGCAGTCACCAGCGAATCCCCCAGCGCGGTATGGCGATCATGCACGTCCACACCCAACCGGTCAGCGATCGCGTCCAGATTGTGATCGTCGGTGTAGTCGTGCAAATAGCCGGACAGCAGCAGGGTATCCAACACCGGATTGCCAAACCGCACGCCGAGCTTCTGTTCCTTCAGCTTCAGGAACTTCATGTCGAAGGCCGCGTTGTGCGCGACCAACACGGTATGGTCGTCGCCGACGAAGGCGCGAAACCGCGGCAGCACGACATCGAGGCCGGCCTTGTCCCGAACCATGTCGTCGGTAATGCCGTGAAAGCGGATCGAAGCCTTGGGGATCGGCCGGCCGGGGTTGACCAGTTGGTCGAAGTTCTCGCCCGCCAGCACCCGGCGATTGACGATGCGCACTCCGGCAATCTGGATGATCTCGTCGCCTTTGGAGGGCGCCAAGCCGGTGGTTTCCGTGTCGAATACCACGTAGGCGAGGGCATTTAACGGGTAGTTGACCAGATCGCCCCATTCCTCGCGATTTTGCTCGCCCAGGGAGAAGTCGTAAAACTCTGGCCGCTCCGGCGGCGCCTCGGCCGGCTCCCGCCACTGGCGCGCGGACGCCGGCAGCGGCAGACGCAACAGCGAGTAGCCGCGCCGGCGATGGGACTGGCTCCACAGATCGCTGTTGTGCCGGCGCAGCACCTCGCCCACCGTGGTTGCGCCCACCAGGTCCTGCACATGTTCGCTCAGCCAGCCTTCCAACTGGTGAGCGGACAGCGGGTGACCGGGCCAGATGATGTCCAGATAGACCCGGCGGTTGCCCAGCAGGCATTCGATTTCAAAGGTGTCGCCGACCCCATCGGCACGAAGCTGATCGAGCAGATATTCGAGCAACAGCATGATCGAGTGGTTGTCCACGTTCAGCCAAAGCGGCATGCCCACCACCTCGACTTGCAGGCCCGGGCGATTTTGCAGATGATGAACGAGGCTGCCCAGCAGATCGGCGGAGTAAACATCGTTCATCGGCCAGCGACTGGCGTACAGGGTGCGCAGGTCGAGAGACAATTCCTGCAAGCGCTGACTCAGCCGCTCGCTTTCCTCGACCACCACCCGCTGAAACGCCTCGCGCTGCGCCCGATCCATATCGGCGAACGTCATGACGGTTTCCGCCGCCGCCCGCAGATTGGCCAGCGGCCGGCGCAGATCCTCGGCGCGGGTCTTGATCAGGGAGCGATCCACCTGTTGGGTCACGTCGCGAAAGGTGATGACGAAAGCAGCGCCCCGCTCGCTGGCGCCGGGCAGCAGGCTCATCCGGCAATGGAACATGGCCTCGTCGTCCACGGTGGCGCAGACGAATTCGGCATCGTCGTCCGGTTTGCCGTCACCCGCGTTCCTTTGGCGGTAACCCAGCAGTTGCAGCGTGCTTTCGATGGGCGCGCGGGTCCACAGCTCGTACAGCGAGCGGCCCAACCCCAAGGCCGCGCGATGCGGCAGCAGCTTCGTCGCCGCCGGGTTATAAAGCAGGATGCGAGCATCCCGGTCGCAGACCAGCACGCCCTCGGACAGTTCTCGCAACACGGTTTCCAGCCGGGCCTTTTGCTCCTCGATTTCCTGGGTGCCGATGGCGGTGGCGGCGGCCACATCGCGGCGGGCCTTGTGCAGGGCCTCGCCCAGTTCCAGCACCATGGCCGGAAACTCGCCCAACCAATGCTGTTTGGGCAACTCCAGCACGTAGCCGGGATTGCTGCGAGTGATGATCCGCGCGCCGTGGGCCAGCGCGCCGAGCGGGATGAAACAGTTCCAGTCCAGCATCGCCCAAGCTGCAGTGATCCCGCCGACGATGAAGAACGCCGCCAGCATCAACCAAAGCAGAGTTTGGTCGCGCAGGTCGGGGTCGGGAACGACCAAGAACACCCGCCAGCCGATCCAGATCAGGGCGGCGAGCGCCAAGCTGCCCGGAACCAGCCACAGCAGCCAGAGCTTGGTCCGGTAACCCATGGCGGCTCAGCCTGCTTCCGCCAGCAGTTCGCGAACCCGCTCCACCACTTCCTGGGTCGAAAACGGCTTGGTGATGTAGTCGTCGGCGCCCAGCGCCAGACCCTTTTCCCGCTCGACCTCGCGGCCCTTGGCGGTGAGCATGATGATCCGAATACCCTTCCAGTCTGGATTGGCGCGGACCGCCTGGCAAACCTCATAACCGTTCTTGCGCGGCATCATCACGTCGAGCAGCATCAGATCGGGCCGTTCCGCCGCGATGGCGGTCAGCGCCACCTCGCCATCGGAAGCGGTGCGCACTTGGAAACCCGCCTGCTTCATCAGAAACTCCAAGGACAGGACGATGTTCGGTTCGTCGTCCACCACTAGAATCTTGTTGGCCATATCCACTTTTCCCCGGTCGCCAAGCGCTCTCGTTCAGGTGGGTATTACGATTATTTTTCCACGTCGCCGTCTGTCCCGCCATGCTCGGGCGTTTCCAGGAAATCGTCGGCCTTCCGCGCGACCGTTTCCTTGCTGGGCTGCCCGCTGGCCTTGGCGACCGCCTCCCAGAATTTTTGCACCATCTCCATCGAGTGAAACGGCGCGGGCAGCAGTGGTTTAAACATGTTCAGCGCTTCGAGGTTGATCACGCCACGCTTCACGCTGTCGCGCATAGTTTTCAGGATATCGTCGTGGAGTGGCTGCACGTTCGGCAGACCCAAAAACTCGCGCATTTCCTGGGCGGTGGCTTCAACGGTGACATTGACTTTCATCGAAAGGCTTCCTCGGGCTTCGGGAGGACGATCCGCGCCGCCATGAGTTTAGCGCGGCGTTGGGATCGGGGATCATTTCAAGCATAGCAGGAACGGCGCTGGTCTTCCGGCCAGCATCACCACCGCTGGATGCTTTGGTCCGGGCAAAGCTAATGGAAATCATCGCCAGCGGCAATGTCCAACCGGCGCGCGGCCCGGTCACGCTGGAGATGGACTAAGCCACGCGCTCGAAGCTTGCGCTTTTGTATAAACCATGTATAAATATGGCGGTCAAAATCAACCTATAACCGCTTCTTTCAACTATTTTGTCCAGCTATTGACCGCATCTCGAAGTACGGAAAGCTCCTGACATGATGAAGGCAAACCGCAATCACCATGGCCTGCCCGGCGACGGTCTGGTCCCCATCCGCACGGTGTCCAGCCTGACCGGCGTGAACTCGGTGACGCTGCGCGCCTGGGAACGCCGCTACGATCTGATCAAACCAGTGCGCACCCCCAAGGGTCACCGCCTGTACACCATGGCCGACGTGGACCTGATCCATCAAGTGGTGACGTTGCTGGACAATGGCATGTCCATCGGCCAAGTGCGACAGGTGCTG
The DNA here is from genome assembly GCA_008933795.1 of Candidatus Contendibacter sp. GTDB lineage: Bacteria > Pseudomonadota > Gammaproteobacteria > Competibacterales > Competibacteraceae > Contendibacter. The sequence continues at coordinate 78,990 of WBUJ01000001.1, forward strand.
GACACCGACCAAGAGCGATCCGAACCGGCGCCGGAATCCTCTTTTGACTTCAGTCCCTGGCGAAACTATCAGGAGTGGCTGTTGCGGGCCATCGCCGCCTTCGACGACGGAGAGTTGAGCGAAGTCTACAACGAAGTTCTCTCGCTCTATCCGGTGGACATCGTCACCAACCGGCTGATCGTGCCGCTGCTGCGGGAGTTGGGCGAGCGCTGGGCCCAAGGTCTGGGCAGCATCGCCGAGGAGCACTTTTTCAGCGTGTTCCTGCGCAACGAGCTGGGCGCCCGCTTTCACCATCTGAACCACGACCGGCGGGGACCGCGGCTGCTGGCGGCCTGCCTGCCCGGCGAGCACCATGAAGTCGGCCTGTTGCTGTTCGCCTTGGCGGCGCTGGACCGGGATTACGGGGTCGTGTTGCTGGGACCCAACATCCCTTTGTCGGAGCTGCCGCCCGTGGTCGAGCGGGCCGCGATCCAAGCCATCGTGCTGTCGGGATCGGCGGATACCCCCATGACGGTGATCGAGCGGGACTTGCCCTCTCTCTGCCGGGCGGTCGCGTCGCCGGTGTTCGTCGGCGGCCAAATCACCCGCCACCATGTTGAGACCCTCAGCGCCATCGGCGCGATTCCGCTGGGCGACGACTTGAACGCGGCGCTGCGTGGGATTGACGCGACACTGGCTCGCCGCTGATGCTCGCCCGCCACTGATCCTGAATCGCCACGATCTCTTCTTCCTCGGCGCCACCCTGGAACACGTCGTTCCAGGCCACGTACAGCAAGACCCCCAGATAGACCGGCAACGGCAGCGCCAACACCTGGGCGGGAATGGCAAACAGCTCAAGGAACGGCAGCGCCAGCAAGGCCAGCCCGGCCAGACCCACGGTGGGGAGCAACCAGGGATTAAGCTGCATCGCCAGCACGCTGCGCCGCCAGCACACCGACAGCGGCAGTTCACGGAACAGGTGCAGGGGGATCGCAAACCAGGCCAGCAGCACCTGGAGGACCAACAGCACGCTGCCCAGGACGCTGAGCTGCGTCCCCAGCACGGTGCTCGCGACGCCGAAGTTCACCGGCGGCGGTGGAGAACCGCGGGCAACGGCGGCGAGATCAGCGGGCAGCAATTGATCCTGCACCCAGTAGGCCAACAGATAGCCTTGCACCAACAGCACGAACAGGAACAGGCCGGTTTTGACCAGCGCCTTGAGGGCGGTTCGGTTGAACAACTGCCGCGCCGCCGGCAACTTCTTGCGATTGGCGGCGCGGGCCAGCCCGCAAGCCAGTGTCACCGTCAGACTCAGCGGCAGGCCATAGCAGAATAAGGTGGCGAGCAGCGCAGCCCAACCGCTGGCCGGCGGCAGCCACCATTCCCAGACCGGCAGCGCCAGCAGCAGGGCGACCCCCGCCGGCGCGAACAGAGCGACAGCCACGAACAGTCCGGGCCGTCGCCACATCAGTTGCCACGCCTGCATCAGCCAATCCCAGCCATCGCGCGGGGTCAGCGCCCGCGGCCCGAAATCACGCATATCGCTCATCCGGTTGGAACATCGGCGGCTAGTTTAACCGTTATGCGCCGCATCGCCACGGTCCTCCGTGGGTACGTCTACTTGAAAATACCGCCGCAGAAACTCGTCGAACGTCATGTCGTCCGCTGCCTCGATTTCCGCCTGCTCGCGCAGCGACCGTTCCGCCGCCTCGGCGAAGAACCGATCCCGCTCCTCGGCCAACGGCTCGGACTGGAGCGCGTCGCGGCGCTGTTCGGACAACCGTCGGGCATAGCGGAAGAAATTTTCCCCGCTGGCGCGCATCTCGGCCAGAATCCGGGCGGACGGAGTACGGTCGGGATCGACCAGCATTCCCCGCTGTTCGGCCAACGCCGCCGCATAAGGCCGACCGCTTTCCCCGAGGTCCAGCAGTTCGCAAATCGGCCGCAACGCCTCCACGATCTCCTCCGCCCACCGCCGCGCCGGCAACGATGAATCGCGCCGGCGCTGTAGAACCAGCGCCGGATCGCGGCCAGTCAGCGCCACCGCCATCTGATTATCGTCGATCATCCGCCGTTCCGCGGCATCCAGCGGCGGCGATTCGGCCAGCAGACAGAACAGCAGAAACGCTTCCAGAAACCGCAGTTGAGGCGCGGCGACTCCCAGCGGATCCAGCGGATTGATGTCCACCGAGCGCAATTCGACGTAGCGCACGCCCCGCTGCCTGAGCGCCAGGATCGGCTTTTCGTTGCCTTGCGGCGGTTGCTTGGGCCGCATCGAGGCGTAATACTCGTTCTCGATTTGCAGAATATTGGCGTTGAGCTGGCGGTATTCGCCATCCACCTCCACGCCGATTCGTTCGTAGGGCGGCCATGGCGTATGGATGGCCTGGCTCAGGCTGGCGAGGTATTCGGCCAGCGAGTTGTAGCAGACATTGACGCCGCTCTTCTTCTCGGTGCGGTTGGTGTAGCCCACGTTGCTCATCCGCAACGAGGTCGCGTAAGGCCCGTAACAGGTGTGGTCGTCGAATTCGGCCAGGGTGGTCGCCTTGCCGTCGAGGAACGACTTGCACACCGCCGGCGACGCCCCGAACAGATACAGGATGAGCCATCCATGACGTTGCAGGTTGCGAATCAAGCCAAAATAGGACTCGGAACGGAAATCCTGGAGCGAGCGGCGGTCGCCTTCCCGGTCCTGGAACGCCGCCCAAAATTCGTCCGGCAGCGAGAAGTTGAAGTGAATGCCGGCGATCACCTGCATGATCCGCCCGTAGCGCCAAGCCAGCCCGCGCCGGTAGACGTGCTTCATCCGGCCCAGATTGGAGCGACCGTATTCGGCGATGGGAATGCTGGATTCGCCGGCCAAAATGCAGGGCATGCTTGCCGTCCACAACAACTCGTCGCCGACGCGGCGGTAGACGAATTGATGAATCTCGCGCAGGAAGCGCAGCGCCGCCTCGGGACCGGCCAGCGGCGGAGTGATGAACTCGAGCAGCGCCTCGGAATAGTCGGTGGTGATGTAGGGATGGGTCAGCGCCGAACCCAGGGCGGCTGGGTGCGGGGTCTGGGCAATGTAGCCATCCGGGGCCATCCGCAACGTCTCCTTTTCCAGACCGAGCAGGCGGCCGTCCAGCAGGGCGCGGGAATCGGCGGCGAACAGCCAAGTCAAACGCAGGTCGAGCATTCGGTGCAAGGGATCGATCTCATCGGTTGGCGGCAAGGCGCTGGGATTTTGCGCCGATCGCCGGCAAAAATCACTTCGCGGCGGCCACGACGCCGCCCTCTGGATTAGAGAGGCATTGATGAACAATGGCTTACTGCCCAGCCGAACGCCCGGCTGCATTCCCCTCATCCCCGTCGCCGAAAGCGAGTTTGACGCCTGGCTGGAACGGCAGGATGAATCGCTGCGCCGCTGGCTGGCCGCGACCGGTTTCAAAGCGAAACCGGGCAGTTTCAATCTGGTTTCCAGCCCGGACGGCCAATTACAAAGGGTGGTGGCCGGCATCGCCAGCGCCGACGACCTTTGGGCCCTGGGCGGTCTGCCGGCGAACCTGCCGGAAGGCGACTATGTCCTCGACGCGGTTCTCGAACCCCGGCAACGGGAGCGGCTGACGCTGGGCTGGGCGCTGGGCGCATACCAGTTCACCCGCTACAAGGCTCCCAAGCGGACGATGGCGCGGCTGGCGCTCGACCCCGCCTGCGATGCTGGCCGCATCCAGCGTCAGGTTAAATCCGTCGCGCTGGCGCGCGATCTGATCAACACTCCCGCCGAGGACCTGATGCCGGAGCATTTGGCCGAGGCGACCCAGGCGCTTGGGCGGGAATTCGGCGCGACGGTGGAGCAGATCGTCGGCGATGAACTACTGGCCCACAATTTCCCGGTCATTCACGCGGTCGGCCGGGCCAGCGCGCATCCGCCGCGCCTGCTGGATTTGCGTTGGGGCGATCCGGCTCATCCCAAAATCACGCTGGTCGGCAAGGGCGTCTGCTTCGACAGCGGCGGGCTGGATTTGAAACCGGCCAGCGCCATGCGGCTAATGAAGAAGGACATGGGCGGGGCAGCGACGGTCCTGGGGCTGGCGCGGCTGATCATGAGCAGTGGCCTGCCCGTGCGGCTGCGGGCGCTCATCGCGGCGGTGGACAATGCAGTGGCCGGCAACGCCTTCCGGCCCGGCGACGTGCTCCGCTCGCGCCAGGGACTCACCATCGAAATTCACAACACCGACGCCGAGGGGCGGCTGATTCTGTGCGATGCGCTGACGGAAGCCGGGAGCGAACCACCGGCAGTGATGCTGGATTTCGCCACGCTGACTGGTGCAGCGCGGGTGGCGCTGGGGACCGAGGTGCCGGCGCTGTTCTGCAACGATGAAATGCTGGCGGCGGATCTGCTGGCGGCGGCGGAACGGGAACAGGATCCGTTCTGGCGACTGCCGCTGCACCAGCCCTACCGCGAGATGCTGGACAGCAAAATCGCCGACCTCGCCAACGCCTCGGAGTCGTCCTACGCCGGGGCGATCACGGCGGCACTGTTTCTGAAGGAATTTGTGCCCGCCGGGATGCCGTGGGCGCATTTCGACCTGATGGCCTGGAATCTCAAAACCCAGCCGGGACGGCCGGAAGGCGGCGAGGCGATGGCGTTGCGGGCAGTGTTTGGGTGGCTGGAGCAAAGTTACGGCGGGAGCGGGTAACCCCTCACCCCCTACCCCTCTCCCACCAGGGGAGAGGGGCGCCTAACCGCTTAGGCCACCGGGTGCCGCAGTTGCGGATTCGCGATCGCCGGCTTGACCGAGTAATCGTAAAAACCCTTACCGGTCTTGCGGCCCAGATAGCCGAGCTGAACCAACCGGGTCAGGGTGTGCGGCGGGGAGACATGCGGCTGGTGCATGTCCTGATAGATGTTCATCGTCATCGCCTCCACCACGTCCAACCCGATGTAGTCGGCCAGTTCGAACGGCCCCATCGGATGCCCGGCGCCCGATTTCATCGCATGGTCGATGTCGGCGATGGTGCCGGTGCCCATTTCCAGCAGACGGATGGCGCTGAGCATGTACGGCGTCAGCAGCCGGTTGACGATGAAGCCGGTGGTGTCCTGGACGATGACCGGATCCTTGCCGAGCTTCTTGCAAAACTCGTTCAAGGTGCTGATGGCGTCATCCGACGTCTCGAAAGCGTGAATGATTTCGACCAACTTCATCACCGGGGCCGGATTGAAGAAGTGCAGGCCGGCCACCCGGTCGCGCTGCTTGCAGACCGCCATCATCGCCGTCACCGACAGCGTCGAGGTGTTGGTGGTCAGCAACGTTTGCGGCGATACGATTTTTTCCAGCCGCTGAAACAATGCCTTCTTGGTCTCCAAATCCTCGATGATGGACTCGACGATCAGATCGCAACCGGCCACTTCTTCCTCGCTGGTCGTGAAATGCAGCAAGCCAAGCGTGGCGTCCTTTTTCTCGGTGGTCATCTTGCCGCGCTCGACCATCTTGCCCAGCGACTTGTCCAGCCCCGCGCGAATCTTGTCAGTCGAACCCGGCGTCGCCTTGACGGCGACCGTCGGAATGCCGGCCTGCGCGCACACCTGCGCCACGCCCAGACCCATCGCGCCACAACCCATGACACCCACTTTCTTGATTTCCATCGTGTATCCCTTTTCGCTGCTTTTGAACTACGTTGGTCTTGACTACACGGTTTCCGGCACTCCGAAACGCGCCGGTCCTGATAGGATTAAGTATGAATTCCTTGGACGATCTGGTTCATGCGCCCGTTTGCGCGGCGGCGACCGAAGCGAACCGCCCGAACGCGCCTCAACGATGCTTGAACTCCGGCGCGCGCTTGCTGGAGAAAGCTTCCATTCCCTCTTTCTGGTCTTCGGTGGCGAACACGGCATGGAAGGTCCGCCGTTCGAACAGCAGACCCTCGGCCAGCGTGGATTCGTAGGCGCGATCGATGCATTCCTTGGCCATCATCACCGCCGGCAACGAATAGCCGGCGATGGTTTCGGCGGTCTTGACCGCTTCCTCGATCAGACTGGCGACCGGCACGATCCGGCTGACCAAGCCGGCCCGCTCGGCTTCCTCGACATCCATCATTCGCCCGGTCAGACACAGTTCCATGGCCTTGGACTTGCCGATCAGCCGAGTCAGGCGCTGAGTGCCACCCGCACCCGGCAGAATGCCCAGCTTGATTTCCGGCTGGCCAAACTTGGCGGTGTCGGCGGCGAGAATAAAATCGCACATCATCGCCAACTCGCAACCGCCGCCCAGTGCGTAACCGGCCACCGCCGCGATCACCGGCTTGCGGCAACGGCTGGCCCGTTCCCAGTTGCGGGTGATGAAGTTGCCCTTGTAGGCGTCCATGTACGAGTAGTCCTTCATTCCCTTGATATCGGCGCCGGCGGCAAACACCTTTTCGCCGCCGGTCAGGACGATGGCGCGGATGGCTTCGTCCGCCTCGGCCGCGTCCAGCGCCTGGCTCAACTCGTCCATCAAATCATTGGACAGGGCGTTGAAGGCCTTGGGCCGATTGAGGGTGATCAGGGCCACCGGGCCGCGGGTTTCGACCCGGATATTCTCGTAATTCATGGCGATCCTCCTTCCTAACGATGACTGGGCCACGTTGATTCTGGCAGGGCCGGCGACGGCTGGCTTGCACGGAAACGCCATGCGCGAACCGCCGGTTGGCCGAAGTGGCGGATAGTATACGTCAGGCCGAGGAAAACAGGGCGAATCGAAAGGGCTTTGGGGGCGCGCGCAACATGCCGGATCGCGGAACTTGGCGCGGTTTGACCCTGCCGCCAATAGCTGTCATAAATAACGATCCGCTCGCGCTATCCCGCTTGGCCGGATCGGCGCTCGATCTCCAACTCCACTCTCGAAGCCACGCAATGAAACGAGAACCGATCAGCCCGTATTTCGATATCAAAAAGGATGCCGAAGGTCGTGACTACATGGAGGTTTACCTGGAGGGCATCGCCCTGTTGCGGCTGGTCCTCAGCAACAAGGGCACCGCGTTCACCGAGGACGAGCGGGTGGCACTGGGGTTGGACGGCTTGCTGCCACCGCAGGTCAACACCCTGGAACAGCAGGTCGAACGGGTCTATCGCGGCTTTCTGCGCGAGCCCGACCCCATCGCCAAATACCAGTATCTGCGCGCCCTACAGGAACGCGCCGAAACGCTGTTCTACGCCCTGCTCGAGCGACATCTCGAAGAAATGATGCCGATCATCTACACCCCGACCGTGGGTCAGGCGGTGCAGCAGTTCAGCCACCTGTACCAGAACCCGCGCGGGCTGTCGTTCTCGCCGCTCAACATCGACCGCGCCGACCGGGTGGTCCGCAACTTCCCGTGGAACGACGTGCGGATGATCGTCGCCACCGATTCCTCGGCCATCCTCGGCATCGGCGATCAGGGCTACGGCGGGCTGGCCATCGCCATCGGCAAGCTGGCGATCTATACCATCGGCGGCGGCGTCAACCCCTTCCATACCATGCCAGTGAAGCTGGACGTGGGCACCGACCGGCTGGAACTGCTCAACGACGAGTTCTATCTGGGAGTGCGGCAACGGCGGTTGCGCGGCGAACGTTATCTGACGTTCCTGGACAAGTTCGTCAAGGCCATCCACGAGCGTTGGCCGCGCGCCGTGATTCAGTGGGAGGATTTATCGAAGGATGTCGCTTTCACGGTGCTGGAGCGCTACCGCAAGCAGATTCCTTCCTTCAACGACGACATTCAGGGCACCGGCGCGGTAGCGCTGGCCGGCCTGCTGTCGGCCAGCCGGCTGAAAGGCGAGACGCTGCGCGACCAGCGCGTTGTGATTCTCGGCGCTGGCGCCGGCGGCATCGGCGTGGCCTGGGCCATCACCCAGGGCCTGATGCGCGAGGGACTGAGCCGGGAGGAAGCCCGCGACCGGGTTTGCGTGCTCGATTCGCGCGGCCTGCTGGTGCAGGACCGCAGCGTCGAAGCCTACAAGCAGGACTATCTGCAACCGCGCGAGAACATCGCCGGCTGGCACATCGTCAACGACATTCCCACCCTGCTGGAGACCATCGAACACACCAAGGCCACCGCCCTGCTGGGACTGAGCGGCCAGGCGGGGGCCTTCAACCACCCGGTGGTGCAAGCCATGGCCCGCAACACCACCCGGCCGCTCATCTTCCCGCTGTCCAACCCGACTTCGGCCTGCGAGGCGCTACCGGAAGACATCGTGGAATGGAGCGACGGTCGGGCCATCGTCGCCACCGGCAGCCCATTCCCGGACGTCGTGCGCGACGGGCAGGTGCATCATGTTGGCCAGGGCAACAACGCCTTCATCTTCCCCGGTCTGGGCTTTGGCGCGATTCTGGCCGAGTGCCGCGAGATCACCGATGGCATGGTGCTGGAAGCGGCCTACGCCCTGGCGGATTACACCACCGCCGCGCATTTGCAATCCGGCCGGATTTACCCGCCGGTGCGCGAACTGCACGAGGTCAGCATCCGGGTGGCGGCGCGGGTGATCGAACAGGCGCTGAAAGAAGGCGTGGCCGGCAAGACCGATCTGGCGGGACGCGATCTCGACACTTATCTCCGGTCGCGGTCCTGGAAACCCCGCTATCTACCCATCGTGCGCGGCGACCATACCGCAATGATCGACCACCCCGGCTATCCCAGGGAGAAATGAGAACCGCGAACAGCGCGTCTCAGGATTCGACGAACCGTTCGCGCAGCATCCCGTCCAGCGCCGGCAGCACCGCCGGGTCCGGCAGGCGCAGGCTGGGCACGCCGGTCAGCTTGTGGATCAGCGCCTGCCCGGCGTCGGTATTGCAGGCCACCCCGGCCACCAAGTCGGGACGACGGCCGAACGCCTGCATCATCCCCACCACTGCGTAGGGATCGGCCGTGCAGAGCACCGTCAGCCGCACGTGCGGCTCCAGCAACTCGACCGCCACGTCGCCGTTGTAGGGCTCCAGCGGCGAGGCGCCCGCCTCGATCACCGCCACGTCGGCATCGCCAGCCGCCATGTGCGACAACAGCGCGCTGGCCGCCCGACGGTAATCCGCCGCCGGACAGACCGTGGACGGCAGGCCAGCGTCCACGAAATCGAAAATCGGGTCCGCGCCGGCGTCGCGCATCGCCAGCAGGTCGCGGTAGCGGCCGGCCCCGGTCAGCTTGGCCGCCAGCACCCGCAGGCCGAACGCCCGCAAGCGGCGGATGATGATCTGCGCCGAGCGGGTCTTGCCCGCCGACATCGAACTGCCGATGATCAGCAAAACAGGCAGAGCGAAGGTTCGCCCGGTATCCGGCAGGGCGCAATCGCGCATCGCGGCCTTGCGCCCCGCCACCAGCACGTGACCGAGATAACGCAATTCGGTGAGGGTGGAAATCAGCGGCGATTTGGAGGTCAGCTTGCCAAACAGGCCCGCCGCGGTCATCGCCGTCATCCGCCCGTCCGCGCCGATGGCTTCCCAGGTTCCGGTCGCCTCCAGGGTGGCGAACCGTACCCCGAACGCGCCCAGCACCTGATCGCCGATTTCCACCTGCATCATCCGGCCATCGGTCAGCTCGATGCTGATGCCTGGACCCGGCAGGCCGGTGACCTCGCCGATCACGTAATCGCCTTCGGCCCAGCGCTCGCGGGGCAGCGGTTCGATCTCGAATGTATCGAGGCGGGCGATGCGGCTGAGCGAGGTCCGAACGCAAGTCGTCATGCGGAGCGCGGCCTGGCCAGCGGCGGCTCCAGCAACAGCAACGCTAGCAGCGCGGTCCGTTCGATCAATTGATCCACCACCACAAACTCGTGATGGGCATGAGCACCGTCGCCGACCGGCCCCAAGCCATCCAGGGTCGCGGTGTACTGGCTGGTGGTGTTGCCGTCGGACCCTCCCCCCGCCGAGGCCTGTTCCAGATTCAGCCCCAATTCCAGCCCCAGGTTATGGGCCACGCTCCAAAGTTCTTGACCATCGGGGGTTCGCTCCATCGGCGGCCGGCCCAGCGCACCTTCGATCTTCAGGCTCACGCCCGGCGTCACCGGGGTCAGGCCGTGGATCGCCTGCCCCACCCGGCGGGCGGCTTCATGGGTCGGCACCCGCACGTCGATCACCGCCCGGCTTTCCGGCGCCACCACGTTGGGATTGATCCCACCGTCGATCATGCCGACGTTGACCGTCACGCCCGCCACTGGATCGTTGAGCGCGAACAGGCGCTGAATCTGATGCGACAGTTCCAGAATGGCGCTGGCTCCGGCTTCCGGGTTGAGGCCGGCATGGGCCGCCTTGCCCTTGACCGTCAGCGTAAAGCGCCCGATGCCCTTGCGGGCGGTCTTCAGATGGCCGTCCGGGCCGAGCGAGGGTTCCAACACGTAGGCGCGATGGGCGACCCGCGCCAACCGGCGAATCCGGCGGGTGGATTCGCGGCTGCCGATTTCCTCGTCGGAATTGACGAACACCACTGGCGTCACCGGCGCTTCCAACCCCAACTCGCGCAGCGCCCGCAGCGCGAACACGATCTGGGTCAGGCCGCCCTTCATGTCGTACACGCCCGGTCCTCGCAACCGGTCGCCCTCCCGCTGGACCGGCATGGTCGCCAGCGTCCCTTCCGGCCAGACCGTATCGATATGACCGAGCAACAACTGGATCGGCCGGGCGCGTAAGCGCTCCCGTGGCCGGGCGTAGAGTTGCCCGCCGCTGGCGCGGCCCGGCGCCAAGCGCGTTTCGAAAGATAACCGGGCCAAAGCGTCCGCCAGCAGACCAAAAGCCGGCTGTTGCGCCGCGCGACTGGCCGAGGGCGACTCGGCCAAGGCCAGCCGCTCCAGGAAACCGACCAGATCCTCGCGCCGGTCCCGCAGAAAATCGAGGAGTTGGGTCGCGGTCGTCATGTTAGCGTTTGAACCCCGCCGGCATGGGAAACCCCAGGCTGCGGTCGATCACTGCGAACCGGCCCGGATACAGATAGGCGAACAGCGGATCGTCGTGGACCAGTTCGTTGTCTTCCCGATCATCGTCGCGCAGAGCGTTGGCGTGGACGTGAACCGCCACGACTCGTCCGACCAACAGACTGTTGCCGTCCAGATCGTCCAGGGTACGGTCCAACCGGCATTCCAGATAGAGATGGCACCCTTCGACCAGCACCCCATCTACGACCCGGGCCGGGAACACGGGCAAGGCCAGCAGCGCCGGCTTGTCCTGATGCTCGCCGCAGCGCGGCGCGGCGGCCAAACTGGTGACGACGACCTGCTCCGGGCGCGGATAGCTGACCGTGAACGCGCCGGTGCGAACCGCGTTCTGGTAGGTTCGATGCCGGGGCGTGCAGACGAACCCGAACCAGTTGCGCCAGCTCAGCGGCATCGCCAGATGCTTGGGGGCCAGATCATGGCCGCCGTCCTCCTCGCGCGTCCCCACGAGCACCAACGGAAACACGCTGAAAAAGCGATCCCAGACCGGCTCGTCCAGGGGTAGGCTGACCAAATGTTCGGGCAACGCCATGGCATCCTCCCGCGTTACTGGACCGAAACCCCGAAGCCGGCGTTCTCGAGCTGGCTGCGGGTCATGCTTGGATAAGTGGTGGTTTCATAGGTCCGCCGAACCCGTCGGACCACCCGGCCGGACAACTCGGCGGCGCCCGAGCCGCTGGCCCGCACCGCGAAGCCGAGCGTGACCCCGGTAGACTGGTAAAACCGCAGCGCGCCATCGAGCAAAGTATCGCGCGTCACCGTCCGCCCGACATAGCCGCCGAAGATCCGCATGAACTCGGACCGATCCGGACCATCCAGCGAACCGTCGGGGCGCACCGCCGTGATCCGCCACTCGCCGGCGCGGGTCGGCGTCGAAGCAGGTGGCGTCACGGTCGCTACCGCGCTTCGCTCCAGTTCGACCGGCAGCGTCACGTCGCCATCGCTGATCCGCACCGACTCGCGTTTCGTTTCATAGCCGCGTCCGGTCACCTCGACGACGTAGTTGCCCGGCGGCAACGGTACGCCGGGTCGGTAGGTGAACGACGAATTCACCAGCCGCACCCGGGCATCCGTGGGATTGGCGCGCACCGTCAGCCGGTACTGGGTCGGTTCGACCTGTCGGGTCAGCGTCACGGGCAACGTCACATCGCCATCGCTGATCCGCGCCGTGACCTGCTTGGTTTCGTAACCGGTCTGGGAAACCTCGACTGTATACGAACCCGGCGCCAGCATGACCCCAGGCCGGTAACCGGTCTTGGTTCCCCGCAGACGCACTTGCGCACCGGGTGGATCGGTCTGCACCGTCAGCCGGTACTGCGTGGGTTCCGGTTCCCTGATCAGCGTCACCGAAATCGTGGCGTCGCCATCCACGATCCGCACCGGGACCTGTTTCGTTTCGTAGCCCGGCCGGGATACCTCGACCGTATACGAACCCGGCGCCAGCGAGACCCCGGGACGGTAACCGGCCTTGGTTCCCCGCAAGCGCACTTGCGCGCCCGGCGGATCGGTCTGCACCGTCAGCCGATATTGGGTAGGCTCCGGCAGCTTAACCAGCGTCACCGTCAGCGTGGCGTCGCCATCCACGATCCTCGCCGTGGCCCGCTGCGATTCGTAGCCGGGCTGGGAAACCTCGACCGTATACGCGCCCGGCGGCAGGGAAACACCGGGTTTGTAGGCGGTTTTGGCGCCCACCAACCGCACTCGGGCATTGGCGGGATCGGTGCGCACCGTCAACCGATACTGCTCGGGTTTAACCTCCTTGACCAGCGCGACCGGGACCGTTACATCGCTGTCGGCGATGCGCACCGGGATTTGCTTCGTTTCGTAGCCTGGTCGGGAAACCTCGACCGTGTAATTGCCCGGCGCCAGCGCCACGCCCGGCTGATAGGCGGGCTTGGCATTCAACAACCGTATCCGGGCATCGGCGGGATCGGCGCGCACCGTCAACCGATACGACGACGGCTCGGCCGGTTTCTCGGGCTTCCGGGCCAGCTTCACCGGCGCCATCACGTCGCTGTCGACGATTTGCACGGTCACCCAAGCAGGCTCGTAGCCGGATTGCGTCACTTCGACCGTGTAGCGACCCGGCGCCAACCGCACGCCAGGTTGATACACCGCGCTGGAATCCACCAGCCGCACCTGAGCGGTCGCTGGGTCGGGCTGCACGGTCAAGCGATAGGCAGGCGGCTGTTCGATCTTTTTCAGGCTGGCCGGCAGCATGACATCGCTGTTCACGATCCGCACCGGAATCCGGCTCGACTCGTAGCCGTCCAAGGTAACCTCGATCTGGTATTCGCCCGGCGGCAATTGCACTCCGGCTTGATAAGGCGTCCGCGAATTGAGCAACCGCACCGCGGCCTGCGGGGGATCGACCAGCACGGTCAGACGATATTGCGA
>WBUJ01000112.1 GCA_008933795.1 Candidatus Contendibacter sp.
GGGCGGGCGTCGGTGGGGGGAATGTACGGTTCCCGCGCCAGACGTTGCGCGGTTTCGCGCAGCCACTCCGGGCTGAAGGGCTGGCCCTCGGTCGCGGAGCCGCCCCCGGTCGTGGCGGCATGAACGAACGAGGCCGGCGCCGCTCCGCAAGCGGCCAGTTTTAACAATCCGGTCAAGAAGTTCCGTCGTCTCATGGTTTTCGTCGCACCCTGTCGTTGTTGTTGTTCGCACGATTAACTTTCAATCCGGCAATTCATCTCCCGGCGGCGGCGCATCGGGACTCGCCGCCAGCCAGGCATCGAAGGCGGCAAGGTCGCCGCGCGCCTGCCGCTCGTGGAAATAGGCTTCGGTTTTCAGCGCGGAGATTTTCTCGGCAATCGCGGTGACGAAGAACTGATTCATCGAGTTCCAGGCGTCTGGTTTCAGGCATCCACCATGGTGGCGCGACGCAAAAAAATTATACCGGGTTTCCCTGTGCGGGGTCAGGAAGTGAATTTTTCCGGTGGCAAGATTAGGGCTGCAAGGTGGCCATCATCCGGTTTGGATCCGGCGCCGATTTGCTGCTTGATGGCATGTATGACCCGTAAATCTCGATGGGAAAGCGGGCGTCGGCCATGTTGAATTTCTGGGGAGTTAGGAGTAACTAATGAGGTAGGCGACGGTCAAGCTGACTGGTCCTTTGCCATACGGCACTGATGAGGCCATGGGGGTTGCTATCCTCGCGTCGCCTACCGAATCCGTTTGACCTGTTCCGAACCTGCCTGCGAGGCGTGTGAAGACCTACCCGGTTTCGGCAGAGTGCCAAAGCGGCAGGTCAACTGGGGCTTCAAGGTCTTGGCTTCACCTTCGAGTTGGCGCTACTTCAGGAGGACTCATGAGCGTGCAATACATCGTCAATCCGGACGGAGAGCGGGTATCGGTCATCCTGTCCATCGCCGAGTATGAAGCGCTGATGCGTGTCGCCGAAGCCGAAGAAGAAACCGCGCTCCTGCTGCGCGAGCCGAACGGCGGTATCCTGCTCCAGCGGATCGAAAACATCCGCCAGGGGCGCAACCTTATCGAGCGTGAGTTGCTGCCTGATGAAGATTAGCTGGGAAGCGGATGCCTGGTCGGATTACGTCAGTTGGCAAACCGATAAGGCCGTGCTCAAGCGGATCAACCAACTGATCAGAGACATTCAGCGATCACCCTTTGCCGGCATCGGCAAGCCCGAGATGCTGAGGCATCACCTGTCCGGCTATTGGTCACGCCGCATCGACGAAGAAAATCGGCTGGTCTATCGCGTTGAGGATGACGCGGTGACCATCGCGCAATGTCGGGGTCATTACAGCCCACCGCAATGATCGCTGATCGCTGACCGTAACCATCGCTACCCTCACCCGGCAGGGTTTTTTGTACTTTGGCCAAATGTCCGATCGTTGATGTTGCAATTTCGATGGATAGAGAGAACCTCACCCCTCGAATAATCCCTTTTTCACCATCCCTTCCCCATCCGCCGCCCGGCGTTGCGCCTCGTCCGGCTGGGGCAGTTCCGCCGCCGCGAACAGCGGCCCGGCCAGCACCTTGTGCAGCAGCGCCGCCAGCGCCGGTTGCAGGTCCACGGTGTGATCCAGCACCCACAGCAGGTTCAGCAATTCCCCGTCGAATTCCCAGCGTTCCGGGCGGATGTCGTCCAGCGGCGAGGATTTCTTGCCGGAACGGTCGCGCATCCGATAGGCCAGCCAGGATTTCACCACCTCGAAACCGGAGAGGCTGAAATTCCACACTTCCCGCCGCACTGGGGCGAACCGTCCTTTGCCAATCCGCAATTCCTGCGTGGCCGGATCGTAATCGAACCGTTCGGGATAATCCGTCGGGCTGGCGGGCGTGCCCACTTGGCAACGAGCGACGCCGGGCGGCACGCGGCCCGGTTTCTCGCTAGGCGGCACGCAACGCTCGCCGTAGGTATGCAGCCAGATCAAGCGCCGACCCAGCGCCGCGCATTCGGCAAACAACGCTGCATCTTTCGTCAACGGCAAGCGCGGGCCGGGAAGCGCCAGTTCATCCCAGAAGGTGTTGACATACTCCGGCGTCGCCAGCAGGGCGTAGGCGTAGGCGAAAAAATCCTCGGCGCTGACCGGCTGACCGTATCGCTCGCCCAGCAATTCCAGCAGGCCGCGCGTGACATTCGGCTGCGTCGCGGCGGCGTCGCGCCAGAGCGGGATGACATGCGCGCCGCCGAAGGAACCCCGGAAATGGTGTTTGTCCGGTATTAGCGCCGTGACGACGGCGGCGGGTCCATGCCCGAAAACTTCGGTTAGAAAACTGGTCAGGAAAATTTGTTGACTACCGTATGATCGATGCAGATCAGGGCGCATCCGATCACCTAACCGGTTGTCGAGAATGGCAAAACGCCGGTCGAAGCTGCGAAAAGCGTAGTGGCTGACATTGGGGATTGGTGTGTCAGGTTCAATGTTGGCGATAGGCGGCAAACGATTATTTTTGTCGTTAAAGTTGGGGTAGCTGCGAGCGATTCGGCGGTCGGAGGTTTCACGAAAGGCGGCCTTGCGGTCTTTCGTGGCCAACAGCACCCGCCAGCGTTGTTCCAGCACTTCGGCAGTTTCGCCAATCGGCCAACTGCGTTGGAACTGCACGCCGTTTTCCTGCCACGGGAACAGGTCGGTCACCAACGGCCAATCGAAATAAGGCCCCGTCATCAAGGGCGAAAATGGCGCGGTCCAGTCCGCCGGGCATTCCTTCCACGGCAAATCGGCGAAGCGTTGCACCTGACTCAATCGCTCCAGCTTGGCCACCTGCGAACCCTTGATGCGGGTATAGCGCACCGTCGCCGGAGCGTCGGGTTGCGGTCGGTCGTAACGCGCCCCAATTGCAATCGCGACCGGGGTTTGAATGGCGAACACGTTGTCGGTCTTGCGCGCCCCCAGGTTGTCGCCTTCCAGGTCGATGATCCACAGTTCGTCGAAGGTTCGGCGCATCCACTGGCGCATGGCCGCGAAACCCGGTCCGGCCAGATAGGACGAGGCGGTGATGAAGCCGACGATGCCCGGCCCGCTTTTGCTCTCGAACACCTTCCACAGTGCCCAGCGCCAGAAGTAGACGTAATCGTTGTAGAGATTCCTGGCATATAGTCCCAGACCGAGCGCGTTCAGCGGCGCGATGAAATCCCGGAGAATCCCCGCACCTTCCCGATGCGCGTCGCCGTAGCGAATCCAGCCGCCCTTGCGGGTTTGCCCGCTATCCCCGGCGTCCAGCACCTGCCGGTCATAGGGCGGATTGCCCAGGCACACCAGCACCGCCGTTGCCGCCTTCACCTTCTGCGCCCGCCGGTGCTCCTCGCCCAGCGCCTTGTAGACCAGCGGCAAGTGCCCCGGCGGCGCGGCGTTGGGCGGTTCCAGCGTGTCGGTCAAATAGACGTGCGCGCCATCCGCCGGCAGCGTCCCGCCTTCCGCCAACACCCGCTGGCTCAACCGCAAATGCGCCACCGCATACGGCCCGACCAAAATCTCGAAGGCATGGAGATTGCGCGCCCCAACCGTCGCCGCTTGCGCCCGCATTCCCGGCCCCTGATTCGCCGCCACTCGCTCCAGCGCGTGATCCAGCGCGGCGAGAACATAGGTGCCGGTGCCGGCGGCGGGATCGAGGGTGACCACTTTTGGATCGACGAAGGAAAATTCCGCGCCGAACCGGCCTTCCAGCAACTCCCCGATCAGCGCGACTTGCGCCCGCACCACCGGCACCGGGGTGTAGTAGACGCCGCGATCTTTGCGCATCTTCGGGTCGTAGACCGCCAGAAAATCCTCGTAAAAATACAGCCACGGATCGCCGCCGGGCAGCTTGCGGGCCAGCGCCGCCGGGTCCACCGCGCCGATCACCCGCTCCAGCACGTTGACTGGCGTTTCGATTTCTGTTCTCGCCTGCTCGTCGGCCAGGATTTTCAGCGCCTCGGCCAGCAGTCCATGCCGGGAACGCAGGGTCTGGGTGGCCAGCGCGGTGGACAATTCCGCCGCGCCCGACCAGCGGGCCAGCAGCAGCGCATAGGTCAGGGTTTGGGCGTAGGCGTCGGCAAATTGCGCATCGTCGGCGTCGGGGAACAGATAATGCCGCCAGTCCACCGCCAGCGCCGCCAAGTTGGATTCCGGATTCCGCACCGCCGCCAGCACCTCGGCCCGCAGCAGGCGACAGAGCGGCGCCAGCGTTTCGGCCAAGGCGCGCGGGGTGGCCGGCGCGGTCGGTTGCCACAGCAGAAAATCCCGCAGCAGTTCAAACACCGCCGCCGCGTCGGCATCGCTGACTGCTTTTGCGCCATCCGCGATCACGTCGCCCGACAGTCGAATCAGTCGCCCGACCCGCTCGCCGCCCCGATACAACGCCCACTGATTGCCGTCGGTATAAATCAGGTTGGGCAGATCGCGGAATTTCTCCCACTGCGTCTTGTCGTTCGCCTTGAATTTGGCCGGGTCCGCGCCCTTGCCTGGCGCTTTCAACTCCACGTAACCGGCCAACAGCGACTGCGCGACCACGCCCACGTCCGGCCGCCCGGAACGCTCGCGATCCTGCACCTCGGTCAGCACCTCCACCGTCAAACCAAGCTGATCCGCCGCCCCGCGCAGCAGGGCGATGATCGGCACTTTCAACTGATCTTCCGGGTTGAAATGCAGGGGCGCGGCGAACTTGGCCGTGAGGTCGGCGGCGAACGCGGCCAGCAGCGTGGTAAATGGCGAAGCGAGAGAGGAGGGCATGGAAGTTCGTCGAACCGCCCCTCTCCCAAAGGGCGAGGGGAGTGTCGGGGTATGGCGCTCAGCCCGCGATCCGTTCCCGGATGGCGTTCACCACGCCCTCGCTGGTGGGGGCGGTGATGGTCAGCAGCAGGCCTTCCTGCCGATAGAAGTCCACCAGCGGGGTGGTCTTTTCGTTGTAGATGTCGAGACGATGGCTGATGGCGGCCTCGGTTTCGTCGTCGCGCTGCACCACCGGGCTGCCGCATTGATCGCAGATCCCCTCGACCTTGGGCGGTTGGCTCCGGACGTTGTAGATCGCCTGGCACTGCGTGTTGACGCAGGTGCGGCGGGTCGTCAGCCGATCGAGAATCTCCTGGCGCGGCACCTCGATGTTCGCCACCCCGTCGAGTTGGACGCCCAGCAGGGCCAGTATCGTCTTGAGGGCCTCGGCTTGGGGGATGGTGCGGGGGAACCCGTCCAGCAGGAAACCCTTGGCGCAGTCCGATTCCCGCAGGCGTTTTTCCATGATCCCCATGATCAAGTCGTCCGGCACCAGATCGCCGGCTTTCATGAAGACCTCGGCCTTCCTGCCCAACTCCGTGCCGGCTTGCACCGCGCCGCGCAGGATGTCGCCGGTGGAGATTTGCACCGAACCGTCCAACTGCGTCAATAGCTTGGCTACGGTGCCCTTACCGGCGCCCGGAGCGCCCAACAGAATCAGTCGCATGAAGGTTTCCTCGCGATTTTGAGAACGATACGGAACGGTTTTAACAGAAAAGATGATTACGGCGTGGCGCCGCCGCGTTTTGCGTAAAAATCCGCCACGAACGACCGCAACCGGCCTTCGGCGATGGCCGCCCGCAATTGGCGCATCAAATCCTGGTAATAGTGTAGGTTGTGAATGGTGTTGAGCCGCGCGCCGAGAATTTCGTTGCAGCGATCCAGATGGCGCAAATAGGCGCGGCTGTAGTGCCGGCAAGCGTAGCAGCCGCAAGTTTCATCCGGCGGCCGAGTGTCGGCGCGATACCGGCTGTTGCGAATCCGGATGTCGCCATGGTGGGTGAACAGATGGCCGTTGCGGGCGTTGCGGGTCGGCAGGACGCAATCGAACAGGTCGATCCCCCGACGCACCGCCTCGACGATCTCTTCCGGCTTGCCCACCCCCATCAGGTAACGCGGCGCGTCTTCCGGCAGCAGCGGTGCGGTGCAGTCCAGCATCGCCAGCCGTTCCGCCAGCGGCTCGCCGACCGCCAGCCCGCCGATGGCGTAGCCATCGAAGCCGATCGCGCGCAATCCCTCGGCGGAAACCCGGCGCAGGTGGGGATACATGCCGCCCTGGACGATGCCGAACAGTGCTGCTGGCTGGTCGCCATGGGCAGTCTTGCTGCGCCGCGCCCAGCGCAGCGACAGTTCCATGGATTGGCGCGCTTCGGTTTCGGTGGCCGGGTACGGGGTGCATTCATCGAAGATCATCACGATGTCGGAACCGAGCGCCCGCTGCGTCGCCATGGATTCCTCCGGTCCCAGAAACACCGTCCCGCCGTCCACCGGCGACTGGAACTTGACCCCGGCCTCGGTGATCTTGCGGATCGCCGCCAGGCTGAACACCTGAAAGCCGCCGGAATCGGTCAGGATCGGCCCGTCCCAGTGCATGAAGCCGTGCAGGCCGCCGTGCTGCTCGATAATGGTCGTTCCGGGCCGCAGCATCAGATGGAAGGTGTTGCCCAGGATGATTTCGGCGCCGCTGGCGCGCAGTTCCTCCGGGGTCATGGCCTTGACCGTGCCGTAGGTGCCCACCGGCATGAAGGCCGGCGTCGCCACCGCGCCGCGGGCGAAGGTCAGTTGGCCGCGCCGCGCCGCGCCGTCGGTCTGGAATACCTGAAAGTCCATGGCGATGAAAATGTCTTCGGATTGGATTGGGCCGGGAAAGGCGCTATCTTGCGGGCGTCGAACCCGTCTGACAAGACGCGACAGGCCATTGCCCGGAACGCCGCCGGCCGTGTTTGAGGAGAAAATCGCGTGAATCGCCAGCGCCTTTTGATGTTTGCGATGATGGTAGGGACCGTGATGGCGGGCCGTTCGGCGGTCGCCCTGGATTGGGCGCAGATCACGGTCGGGCCGGCGACGCTTCGGGTGGAAATGGCGCGAACGCCCCAGGAACGCGAGCGCGGCCTGATGTTTCGCCGGGCACTGCCCCAGGACCAGGGAATGTTGTTCGTGCAGGCGCCGGGGCCGGCGGCGTTCTGGATGAAGAACACCTATATTCCCCTGGATTTGCTGTACTTCGACGCCGATGGCCGATTGCTGCAAATCGAGGCCAGCGCGCCGCCCTGCGTTACGTCCACCTGCCCGATCTATCCCAGCGCGACGGCGACGGTGCGCTATATCCTGGAGATCAACGCCGGCGAGACGGCGCGACGCGGTATCCGGATCGGCGACCGACTGCGGTTGGAGTGAGATTGTTGAAGCCGCGCGGCGCGGACGCTCAGGACGACAGCGCCAGCAGCAGGCCGCCCCCGACCAGCGCCAGCAGCAGACACCCAGCCGCGCGCCATTGAAAATAGCGAATCAACCGGCTCTCCTCGCGGAACGCGGCGATGATGTAGGGCCGGGTGGAATCGCCGGGATCGGCCAGCAGATGGACCTCCGGGTCGGCGGCGTATTGCAGTTGCTCGCGCCGAACCTGTCGATAGGCCGCCCGCCGCGCGGCTTCCCATTCCCCGGCGTCGATCCGGCCATCGCCATTGCGGTCGAACAGCGCCATCCGGCGCGGATCGCGTTTCCAGCGTTCCAGCAGGTCCGCTGCCTCCCGGCGGGTGTCGGGCGTTTCCCGCAAGCCGCCGACGGTGCGGAACTGGCCGATGACGTGGAGTTCCTCGCCCGGCAGGATGCGCTGCTCGGTGTAACGGTAGGCGGCTCCGATGCCCCAGAGGGCGTGGGTGCGCGCGCCGCCGAGACTGCCGTACCAGACATCGCGCCGGGTCTTGACGAAATCGGCTCCTTCGGGATCGACGACGCAGTGGCCGGCGCCGTCGTCCAGCGCAAACAGGTTGTCGCTGTCGCCCGCGTCCACCGGCCACCAGCGTCCGCCCTCGGAGCGTTCCTCGACCCGGTAGCGGAACCAAGCACAGGGCAAGCCGCTCAGTGGGGCGACAATCGGCGGTCCCGGCAGCAGGCGGGCGCGGCCGTACAGTTCCACGTAACCTTGCGGCGCGGAGCGAATGCGGGCGATGGGAGTATCGGCCAGCCGCCAAGCCCGCCGGCCGTAATGCAGGATGCCGTGGCAGCAGATGCCCGTGGCCAGCGCCAGAGCGATCAGGATGATCCAGTACAGCAGGGTGGCCGGCGGCAACGCGGTGGCGGTGCTGGCGTGCGGTTGCCGGCTCAGGGCGATCAGACCGATCCACGCAGCGGCGAAGAAGAGAGCGCTCTTCAGGCTGGGTTCGCGCACGCCGGTTCCCCGCGCCGATCAGCGGAACAGGCGGGCCAGATCCACGTCCTGTTTCTCCGGCTCGGTGAATTCCAGCAACCGGAGCGGCGCGAAGTTGAACAGCCGGGCGACCAGCACGTCCGGGAACTGCTCGATGCGCACATTGTTCAGGTTGACGCTGTCGTTGTAAAACTCGCGGCGGTCGGCGATGGCGCTTTCCAGCCCGGTGATGCGGGTTTCCAGATGCCGGAAATGGTCGCTGGCGCGCAACTCGGGATAGGCTTCGGCCACCGCGAACAACTGGCCCAGCCCCAGGCGCAACTGGCTTTCAGCGGCCCCCAGCGCCGCCAGATCGCCGCGCTGCTGGGCGTCGGCAACCGCTTGGCGGGCGCGCATCACCGCTTCCAGGGTATCGCGCTCGTAGCGCATGTACTGCTTGCAGGCCTCGACCAGCTTGGGCAATTCGTCGTGACGCTGCTTGAGCAGCACGTCGATGTTGGCCCAGGCCATGCCGGCGTTGTGCTTGAGGTTGACCAAGCGGTTGTAGAGGACGATGCCATACAGCGCGAGCAGCGCCAGGGCGGCGAGGACGATGAGGCTGGCTGGATTCATGGCGGCGGGCGATGGAAAAAGGGTGGATGGCGCGCTTCAGTATAGCGCGGTTGGATCGAGGGGAACGCGGGAGACGGCGATGGGGTTGTGGTTCAAGGGGATGCTGATCGGCTTGGCCATCGCCGCGCCGGTGGGGCCGATCGGCCTGCTGTGCATCCAGCGGACCCTGACGCGCGGGCGCTGGGCCGGCGTGCTGTCGGGGCTGGGCGCGGCCAGCGCCGACGCGGTTTACGGTTGCGTCGCCGGTTTCGGGCTGGCGTCGGCGGCAGACCTGTTGCTGGCCTGGCAGGCGCCGTTGCAACGGCTGGGCGGACTGTTTCTGCTCTATTTGGCTTGGCGGACCTGGCGAACCCCACCCGCCGCCGAGCAGGCGCCGGTCCAACCGAGCCGAACGGGGCTGCTGGGCGACTACCTTTCGACCCTGGCGCTCACCCTGACCAATCCGGTAACGATCCTGGCGTTTCTGGGCATTTTCGCCGGCCTGGGCCTGGTTGCCGAGGGACGGGATTGGGCGGCGGCCGCAATGCTGGTGTTGGGCGTGTTCGCCGGATCGCTGCTGTGGTGGCTGCTGCTGGCCGGCGGCGTGGGGTTGTTGCGAGGGCGGTTGACGCCGACCGCGCTGCGCGGGATCAATCGCGCCTCGGGATTGCTGGTCGCGGGTTTTGGAATTTGGGCGTTGACAACGGCGATAGGGAACTGACGCGCGGATCGGGCAAGACCATGCGTTGATTCGCCTCGCGCGCCCGATCCGTCAGGGAACCATCGGCCGATGGAAAACTCAGGTAAGGATAGGTCTTCGTTCGCTCCCTGTTTCCCCGGAAATCGCCATGTCCGAATCCCCGCGCGCCAATCGCCTGATCCACGAAACCAGTCCCTATCTGCGCCAGCACGCCCACAACCCGGTGGATTGGTATCCCTGGGGTGAGGAAGCGCTGGATCGGGCCCGCCGCTCGGGCAAGCCGATTCTGTTGTCCATCGGGTACTCGGCCTGCCACTGGTGCCATGTCATGGCCCATGAGTCCTTCGAGGACGAAGCCACCGCCCGGGCGATGAACGAACTGTTCGTCAATATCAAGGTGGATCGCGAGGAGCGGCCCGATCTCGACAAGATCTACCAGAACGCCTTCCAATTGCTGCACCGTCGGGCCGGCGGTTGGCCGCTGACGATGTTTCTGACCCACGACGACCATGTTCCCTTCGTCGGCGGCACCTATTTTCCCAAAACGTCCCGCCATGGCATGCCGGCTTTTACCGAAATTCTGCGCCGGGTCAGCGCCCATTATCGCCAGCACTCGAAAGAATTGCGCGAACAGAACCAAGCGCTGCTGGATGCGCTGCGCGCCGAAATGGTTGCTCCATCCGAGGCCGCTGCCCTGACCGCCGCTCCGCTCCAGGCCGGGCGCGACCAGCTCGTGCGCGGTTTCGATCCGGTCCACGGCGGCTTTGGCGACGCGCCCAAGTTTCCCCATCCCGGCGGTCTGGAGCGCTTGCTGCGGCGCTGGGTCGCCAGCGTCCAAGGCGGCCAGCCGGACCGGCCGGCGGAAACCGCCGTATGGCACACGCTGCGCCGGATGGCGCGGGGCGGGATTTACGATCATCTGGGTGGGGGGTTCTACCGCTACTCGGTGGACGCCGAATGGGGCATTCCGCATTTCGAAAAGATGCTGTACGACAACGGCCCGCTGCTGGCGCTTTACAGCCAGGCTTGGCGGGCGACCGCCGAGCCGTTGTTCCGCACAGTCGCCGAGGAAACGGGCGAGTGGGCGATGCGGGAGATGCAGGCTCCGGACGGCGGTTATTACGCCACGCTCGACGCCGACTCCGAGGGCGAAGAGGGCAAGTTCTACCGGTGGACGCCCGACCAAGTCCGGGAACTGTTGACCACCGAGGAGTACGTGGCCTTCGCCGTCTGTTACGGGCTGGAGCAGCCGCCCAATTTCGAGAATCACGCCTGGCACTTGCGGGCGACCGCCGAACCCGCCGAACTGGCCAGCCGGTTGGGCGTGGAACCTGCGCAAGTCGCCGCCTGGTTGGCCAGCGCCCGGCGCGCCTTGCTCGAGGCCCGGGCGCGGCGGATTTGGCCCGGCCGGGACGAGAAGGTTCTGACTGCCTGGAACGGCTTGATGATCAAGGGCATGGCCGCCGCCGGCCGGCATCTGGGCCGGATGGATTTCGTGGCGTCGGCGGAACGCGCCCTGGATTTTATCCAGACTCATCTCTGGCGAAATGGCCGATTGCTGGCGGTCCACAAGGATGGCCAAGCGCGGTTGAACGCTTATCTGGACGATTACGCTTTCCTGATCGACGGCATTCTGGAACTGCTGCAATGCCGCTGGCGCGGTGGCGATCTGGACTTTGCCCTGACCCTGGCCGAGGTGCTGCTCGACCAGTTCGAGGATCGCGAGGCGGGCGGCTTTTTCTTCACTGCCCACGATCACGAGTCGCTGATCCAGCGGCCCAAGCCGGCGCACGACGACGCTCTGCCAGCCGGCAATGGGATCGCCGCGCAGGCGCTGTCGAGGCTGGGACATCTCGCGGGCCGAACCGCTTGGCTGGACGCGGCGGAACGGACTCTGCGCTGGGCTTGGCCGACGCTCCAGCGGATACCGACCGCCTGCAATGCGCTGCTGACGGCGCTGGAGGAGTTTTTGGAACCCACCCAGATCGTCGTGCTGCGTGGCGAGGGGATGGCGCTGGAAGCGTGGCGGGCGCGGTGCGCCCAACCGTGCGCGCCGCGCCGACTGACGCTGGCCATTCCCGCCGACGCCTCGTTGCCGGCGGGGTTGCTGGCCGAGCGACGGGTCGGGGCCGCCCCGGTGACCGCTTACGTTTGCAGTGGGTTACAATGCGTGTCGCCGATCGTGGTGCTGGCCGAATTGGAACTCGAACTGGCCCGGACCGAGGCGGTCATGTCCTGAAGCTGGAGGATCGCCGCCCGCGAAATTTTCACCGATTTCCCCGGTAAGCTACCATAATTAGTCTTGTCGCCATTGTTCGCGAACCGCCGGCGCCCGGTTTTATCAGGGCGAAATGGGGTCGTTCCCAGCGGTGGGTCGGTAATCTCGAACCCGACGTTCTGGCGGAAAGCGGGTTTCATCCGCCGAGAGCCTGTAACCAACCATTGCCATACCTTGGAGAGAGCACGCAACCATGACCATTCATCTGTATTTTTCGCTGATCCCCGAAGCGCTGATTGCTTCCAACCTCGGGCCGGAGCAATTCGGGCAGTACTACGCCACCGGCCATAAGTACAAGTCCAAGGGTCAAGCGATCTTTTTCGAGGTGGATCCCGCGTTTCGTCACGACTTTTTCAATCTCGACGAAGGCTTGAGTCGCTGCGCGCCACATCCGGACGGCACGCCCAAGAATTCGGTTTACATTTCGGTCTACCGGGTGTTGGAACATATTCCGGTAAGCGCGTTGGGCAAGCTCTATCTAAGCACGGCTTACGGTCACACCCTGGGTCTGGAAAAAGGAGCGATCAAGCCGCGGGAAGCGCCAGGGCTGCACATGTACCAGGATCTGGTGCCGGTCAACAGTCTGGTCGTCAGCACCCAGGATCCGGTCACCTTCTACCAGAGCGTCACCAGTCAGCCGGCCAAATTCATCCGGTTCCCCGGCCTGTGTTTCGTCGAATTGGGCCTGGGCGCGCTGGCGACCGATCCCGAAAATGGGCCGGTGGGCGATCTGCCGTACTCGTTCATGCACCATTTGCGCGAGGCTTTGCTGGAGCTGAATCCAGAGAGTAAGGAGAGCAAGCTGGTGAATCGGGTGCATTCGCTGGAATTCCCGTACCGGATGATCAAGAGCGGTTTCTATATCGGTAACGGCCCCGATCTGGCGTTCTATCCGATGCCTTCGCACGAGGCGCTGCGCCGAGAGCACAACCAGTGGTGGCGCTCGGCTAATCTCTGAAGCGTCCGGTCCCGCCGGACCGTCTTCATCGGATCGTGGAGATCGTGGGGGCACGACGGGTGCGCGCTCCCACGCCTTTCGCCGATCCCAACATCCGCCGTTTCCTGGCGTTCCGACTGCTGTTCGGGGTGCGCTTCTACTACCCCGTGTTCGCGGTGCTGTTTCTCGATTTTGGCCTGAGCGTCGGCCAGTTCGCCGCGCTGAACGCAGTCTGGGCCGCAACCATCGTACTCTGCGAAGTACCGTCCGGGGCCTTGGCCGACGCGGTGGGTCGGCGGACGCTGGTGGTCGCGGCTGGGGCGATCATGGTGGTGGAAGTCGCCTTGCTGGGTTTCGTTCCGCTCGGCGATCCCCAACTGGTGTTTGCGGCATTTTTGCTCAACCGTTTTTTGAGCGGCCTGGCCGAGGCGCTGGCCAGCGGCGCCGACGAGGCGTTGGCCTACGACAGCCTGAAGGCAATCGGACGGGCAACCGACTGGCCGCAGGTACTCGCCACGCTGATGCGCTGGAATTCGCTGGCGTTCGTGGCGGCGCTGGCGCTCGGCGCCCTGGTCTACGACGCCACGGCCTTGCAAGGGTTGTTGCGGGGATTGGGCTGGGAGGTGGCGCTCGATCCCCAAACCACGATGCGCTTTCCCCTGTATTTGACGCTGGTCACCGCGCTCGGCGCGTGGTGGGCGGCGTTGGGGATGACGGAACCGGGCGAACGGCCCGCGCGCGCCGGTGGTTTGCCGTCGTCCATCCTGGCGGCGTTGCGACTGACCCTGGATGCTGGCCGCTGGATTCTGACCACTCCGCTCGCCTTGGTGGTCATCGTCGGTGGGATGCTGTTCGATCACCTGTGTCGGCTGTTCGTAACCCTGAACAGCACCTATTTCCGCCTGATTGGCCTGCCGGACGCCAGCTTCGGTTTGATCGGCGCCGGCATCGCCCTGCTGGGCGTCGGCATCGCCCGACTGGCTCCGGTGCTGGGCCGGCGGTCGCCGCGCTTCAACTTCGCGCTGCTGGCGCTGTTGTGTCTGCTGGGCTTGGCCGGAGCAGCGCTGGCATTGCCGTTCGGTCTGGGGTTGCCGCCGGTCGTGCTGCTGCATGCGACGCTGCTGTTGACCGGCTATCTGGTTAGCCACTACCTGAACGCCATCACCGATTCCGCTCGACGGGCGACGGTGCTCAGCTTCAAGGGGCTGGCGTTCAACCTCGGCTACGGTGTGCTTGGCCTGCTGTACGCCGGTTTGCTGACCGTACTGCGCGAGGGCGCCGGTTCGCCCATGGACGAGATAGCGGCGTTTCAGGCGTCCCTGCCATGGTTGCCGGCCTATGGAATGTTCGCCGGCCTGTTGTTCGCCGTATTCGTGGCGGCGCGGATACCC
>WBUJ01000113.1 GCA_008933795.1 Candidatus Contendibacter sp.
TAGCCGGTTTTTTGCCGATTAAGCCGGCCTCAAGCCAGCTCCGCAGAAAATTTTCCTGAAAAATCAATGAAGAGTTTTTCGACAGGCTCTAAGAATACTGGCAGGAAAACCTGATGTGCTACTTATAGTCTGTAGCATCATAGTCATCAGTCAGAAACAATGCATTTTTCAAAATTGTTCTGACGATGCCGAGGATCCCTAGCTCATCGCTGCGTGCCATTCTTGCTGAGAATGTTCGTGCTTGTCGGAAAGAACTCGGGCTTTCGCAGGAAAAACTGGCTGATCGCTGTGAACTTCACCGTACTTACATTGGTTCTGTGGAGCGTGAAGAGCGAAATGTTTCTTTAAGCACTCTCGAAGTCCTTGCCCAGGCTCTTGGAGTCAGCGTCGTGGAACTGCTGACGCCGAGAGCGAATCATGGCCAATAAGACTCCCTCTGATTATAGGGAATTTATTCAATCTTCCGGAAAAACGATCTACGATCCAATTGAAATTGGTGATACAGATCTGTGGATTCCAACATTGTACCTGGAGTCGCTTCTTAATAGGGGATTATGCGGTAAATTATTAAGGGATTCACAAGGTAGAACATTACCAAATCGTACACGCTCTAAGGTCATAAAATCATATTCCTGCGAAGCATTGGGCTATCCTGTACCAAAGTTCTTTAAGAAAACTAAACCACGTTTTCTTGGTCAGCAGTTTGATACTTACGCCCAAAAGTCGATGAATTTACAAATTTGGAATGAAGAATTATCACTAACGCGAAGGTATGCAATTATCCAAATTTCGGATGATGACGTGATTTTAAAAGTGCGGGTTATTAATGGTCAAGAACTCGCAATTCTCGATACCACAGGCACAATCACTACGAAATATCAGGCTCGCCTCGAAATAAGAAACCACAGGCAAGAATTAATATCAGTTGCTGATACTCTGTCTATTGTCCCTTATGTTCGTACCGGACTTATTTTTGATTCAACCATAAGACCTACCGATGAACCAAAGAGTGGCGAGTTGCTACCTATTGGTGAGATTTTCAATCAGTTATCGCCGCTAGTTGGATACTCATTCCCCGATCCGGGGATGGATCAAGAAAGAAACCGTGGTGCGGCGCTTCATAGTTTGATTTGCAAATGTCTTGGCTATAGTTGTTATGAGGATAATGGCCAGTTCCCAGATATTCGCCATCAACTGCTGGAGGTAAAACTACAAACTTCTCCTACTATTGATCTTGGATTAGTGTTGCCAAGCAGCAATGAACAACTTGATATCCAGAAAATTGGAAGTTACCATCCGCGCCATTGCGACACTCGTTATGCGATTTTCTACGCAATTACAGATGGATTTTTGGTAACTCTGACCCATCTGTTTGTTAGTACAGGTGCGGATTTTTTTACTCGCTTCAGGCGCTTCAAGGGTAACATTACCAATCGAAAAATTCAGATTTCACTACCCCATGACTTCTTTAAATAACAAGGCCAAAAACCCGCCAAATCATCTTATCAAGTTCCTCTGCTAAACAATCAGCCTCACCAGATGGTAGCTTGGCGTATATCTCCTTAGTCAGTGCAATAATAACTTTTGCCTCTTTCCCTTCTGGATCTGGCAGTGGGAACTGCTCTACGTACTGAGTGATAAATCGGCGTCTACCAGCATACAATTTGTTATTGAATCGGTGATCGTAGAAGACCTCAATAAAAGATGAGTTCGCCACAGCAAGCGCCAGCCAAAGCAAGTCCTGTTCACTGTCATTTTCGCATCGTAGCCAATAGCATTCACCGCTAACAATCCCACCATCTGTATCTATCCAAAAAACAGGTTTATCAGAGATATCAGGGAATACCAGTTTTGGCGATGACCATGCAACAGGATCGTGAGGTACCCACAGTTCGTACCATCTACGTCCAGCATCAATGACGTAGGTTCTTGCTTTCAGGATATCCCGATACTGCTCAAGATAGCGTGCTGTTTTGGGGTACAAGGATAAGTCTACTGCGCTTCGGCCATGCTCGGTCACTTCGTGAGGATAGAGGATTTCTTTAGTTTGCTTGGGATTTGATGGCGTGTTGGCCTTAAATCGACGCGCATTATGACGGGTAATAAGAGGGCGTAACAACTCAGGGCGCCCATAAGGCAATTTACTCCAATCGTTTCGTATAAAAACTCTGTCTGCTGTTGACTTAACTCCCACTCGAATCTTACCGATACGGCGAAATATCCCCCAAGTGTTGGCTTTGACTGTCTCTAGCCATTTATCAATTGATTGGGTGGCAATACGCCAGATACCTTCGATATCGCCACTGTTATCCAAAGTCCCATGTTGGACGCGAAAGCGTCGACCATCAGGTATAGCAACCACTGTATCATTTTTAACAGATAATGCAGAAATTATATCGTTAGAATCTAAAGTTGCTATAGCATCCGTCTCATAAATTGACGTGTAATTAATTCCATCGGTATGGGGATGCCGTGTATCATGGATACCCTGCGCAACGAGTACTGATGGAAGCACTGCTGCGTCAAAAAGCTTAGTATCGCCAAAGTCCCAAACATGCGAGATCTGGAAACGATACAATAGTTCTCGACGAATGGATTGCCCTGATTTAGTGGTCATAAAACGGTTTGATGTAATTACGCCTGCGACACCATCAATGCTCAAAATTTTAGAGATTCCAAGCAAGAACGGATAGTAAAGGTCTACTCGTCCAGTCAATCCAAAACTTTGAGCAATTTTCTGTGCCTGCTGAGACCCGATGACTTGGGTACGAACGTATGGAGGGTTAGCAATAACAAGATGAAAAGAATCCTGCAATTCACCAGCCGAAAATAAATCACCACAGCCTTGAAGATTCAACACATGATCGAGAAAATCTTTTTGCTCCAGATGTAAACTCAAGCCCGGAAAATTCTGTCGAAGACGCTGTTCTGCAACTAGCATAGCATCTGAATCCGTATCGTACCCAATAACCTCTACCCACTTCCGAATATTTAATGGTAATTGGTCGATCAATGCATCCAGCAACATGCCGTCTCCAACGGCGGGGTCTAGCACACGAATTTTTCCGCGCCTAGGCAAATCTGCTACCCTCAGCATTTGTTGAGCAACAAATCTTGCAAGAAGTGCTGGCGTATATGTCGTGCCACCAGACTTTTTTCGGTCAACGTCGCTATATCTTGGTGCGGTGGCTATTATATTGGTCATAGATAGTCATCTGTTTGATATTTATAGTGACCATTTTACATGCTTGTAGAAGTCAGTAAAAGTCAAAAGACGCAAAAGACCGCTCAACACAGACTCCAGAAAGCCAAACCGATGGTGAGAAGGAATTGACCCACTTAACCGGTAAATCCAACAGCTTCCCCAACCCCAAGCCAACGACGCTGATCGAGCGGTTCATCCTGCAAACCACCGACGCCGATGAATGGATGATGAATTTCTTCGCCGGGTCGGGCGCCACCTTTCACGCCGCCATCTCGGCCCGGCATGACGACCGCCAGCGGCGGCGGGTATTCAGACAGTGGCGGTGTTCTTCCGCGACGGCAACCACCCGGCTTCCAGCGCGCGGCTGCAAGACAAGCTGGCCCGGCATCCTGCCGACCGGCTGCTGACCAACGACCCGGCGGCGCTGACCTTCGCGGGCTACGACCGCTTTGATGCGATTGAGGCGGTGTTCGCCAGGCAGTTTGGACGACCTTGATGACCGGGGAAGCAGGTTACGGCTTGTCCCCCAGCGGGCAAGTCGCTACCCTGAACCAGTTTTCTTTTTCCCTGGATATCGTCATGTGCGGAATCGTGGGCGCCATCGCCGAACGCAACGTCACTCCCATTCTGCTCGAAGGTCTGCGGCGGCTGGAATACCGCGGTTACGACTCGGCGGGCATCGTCACCCTGGACAGCCGCGATGGGCAATTGCATCGGGTGCGCACGGTCGGCAAGGTTCAGGCGCTGGCCGAGCGCTTGCGACAGGAACCGGTGCGCGGCCCGCTCGGTCTCGCTCATACCCGCTGGGCCACCCACGGTGAACCGTGCGAGCGCAACGCTCACCCGCATGTCAGCAACGACTCGGTGGCGGTGGTGCATAACGGTATCATCGAAAACTATCAGGAACTCAAGGCCGAGTTGATCGCCGTCGGCTACCGCTTCGAGTCCGACACCGATACCGAGGTGATCGCCCACCTGATCGACCAGCAGATGCGTGCAACCGGCGACTTGCTGGCGGCGGTGCAGCAGACCGTCGCGCGTTTGACCGGCGCCTACAGTCTCGGCGTGATCTGCCGCCAGGAGCCGGAGCGCCTGATCGCGGCCCGGGCCGGCAGCCCGCTGGTGCTGGGCATCGGCATCGGCGAGCATTTCATTGCATCGGACGTGTTTGCGCTGGCGCCGGTGACCCAGACCTTCGTGTTCCTGGAGGAAGGCGATCTGGTTGAGGTCCAGCGCGAACGTTTCGCGATTTACGACCGTGGCGGTCAGGTGGTGGAGCGGCCGCTGGCTTATTCGGGCCAGATGGGCGCGGCGGCGGGTAAGAGCGGCTATCGGCATTTCATGCTCAAGGAAATCTTCGAGCAGCCGGCGGTGGTCGCCGAGACCCTGGAGGGCCGGGTCCATCAGGGCCGTTTGCTGGAAGACAGCTTCGGGCCGGAGGCCAACGCGGTGTTCGACCAGACGCAGGGCGTTCACATCGTCGCCTGCGGCACCAGCTATCACGCCGGGCTGGTGGCGCGCTACTGGCTGGAAAATCTGGGCGTGCCCTGCACGGTCGAGGTCGCCAGCGAATACCGTTACCGCCGTGGCGTCACCCCGCCGGGGACGCTGTTCGTCAGCATTTCCCAGTCCGGCGAGACCGCCGATACGCTGGCGGCGCTGCGCGCCGCGAAAGAGCGCGGCTATCTGTCCACCCTCGCGATCTGCAACGTGGCCGAAAGCTCGCTGGTGCGCGAATCGGCATTGATCCTGCTGACCCGCGCCGGACGGGAGATCGGGGTGGCCTCCACCAAGGCGTTCACCACCCAACTGGTAGCGCTGCGACTGCTGACGCTGGCGCTGGGCCGGCGGCATGGCCTGAGCGAGAGCGACGAGGTCGCGCTGGCGCGGGATCTGGAACGGTTGCCCAAGGCGCTGGAGGAAGCGCTGATGCTCGATGGCGCCATCGAACGGCTGGCCGAGCATTTCGCCGAGAAGAACCATGCCCTGTTTCTGGGGCGCGGGCCGCAGTATCCGATTGCGATGGAAGGCGCGCTCAAACTCAAGGAGATTTCCTACATCCACGCTGAGGCCTATCCCGCTGGCGAACTCAAGCACGGGCCATTGGCACTGGTGGATGGGGACATGCCGGTAGTCTGCGTGTTGCCCAAGGACGGGTTATTGGAGAAAGTGTTGTCCAATCTTCAAGAAGTGCGGGCGCGCGGCGGCGTGCTGTTCCTGTTCGCCGACCGCGAGGTGGATACCCATCTGAGCGGCGTCGATACCCACGTGTTGTCGCTGGGCGCGGTGCCCGAGTCCATCGCGCCGATCGTGTTCACCGTGCCGTTGCAACTGCTGGCCTACCACGTCGCAATCCTCAAGGGCACCGACGTGGATCAACCGCGCAATCTGGCCAAGTCGGTGACGGTGGAGTAAGGTACTCCCCCATTTTTCAACTTTCCCAGAACGGCACAGAAAACGAATGGCCTACAAGGGCATCATTCTCGCCGGCGGTTCCGGCACCCGGTTGCATCCGCTGACGCTCACGGTCAGCAAGCAGCTCATGCCGGTGTACGACAAGCCGATGATCTATTACCCGATCGCCACACTGTTGCTGGCGGCGATCCGGGACATTCTCATTATCACCACCCCGCACGACCGGGAGGCGTACCAGACCCTGCTGGGCGATGGGAGTCAGTGGGGCGTCAACTTCCAGTACGCCGTGCAGCCAAGTCCCGATGGACTGGCGCAGGCGTTCATCATCGGCGAACGCTTTATCGGCGCCGATCCGGCCTGCCTGATCCTCGGCGACAATATCTATTATGGGCAGGGGCTGTCGGCGGTGTTGCGTCGGGCTGCTGGCCGCGAGCAGGGAGCCACGGTGTTCGGTTATTACGTGCGCGACCCGGAACGCTACGGCGTGGTCAGCTTCGACGCCAACGGCCGGGCGATGGATATCGAGGAAAAGCCCAAGCGGCCAAAGTCCAACTATGCGGTGACCGGCCTGTACTTTTACGACAACGAGGTGGTAAACGTCGCCAAAAACATTCGTCCCTCAGCGCGCGGCGAGTTGGAAATCACCGATGTCAACAAGGTCTATCTGGAACGTGGCGAACTCAACGTCGAACTGTTGGGGCGCGGCTACGCTTGGCTGGACACCGGCACCCACGAATCGCTGTTGGCGGCGGCTCACTTCGTGCAAGTTGTGGAGCAACGGCAGGGTCTGAAAGTCGCCTGCCCCGAGGAAGTGGCTTGGCGGATGGGATTTATCGACGACGCGCAATTGACGCGCTTGGCCGGGCCGCTGGCCAAGAGCGGTTACGGTCAATATCTGTTGGAACTGCTGGATCGGAGAATCGCATCGTGAAGGTGATCGAAACCGGCCTGCCCGGCGTGTTGCTGCTGGAGCCGAAAGCATTCGGCGACGCCCGCGGTTTCTTCATGGAAACCTGGCAGGCGGCGCGCTACCGCGAAGCCGGCCTGCCCGAATGTTTCGTCCAGGACAACCATTCCCGTTCGCGCCGGGGCGTTTTGCGCGGCCTGCATTATCAACTGACGCAACCGCAGGGCAAGCTGGTGTGGGTGACGCGCGGCGCGGTGTTCGACGTGGCGGTGGACATCCGCCAGGATTCGCCAAGCTTCGGGCGCTGGTACGGCTGCATGCTGGACGATATCGATCATCGGCAACTCTATATCCCGCCAGGTTTCGCGCACGGGTTCTGCGTGGTGTCGGACGAGGCGGACTTTTTCTACAAATGCACCGACTACTACCATCCCCAGTCGGAGCGCGGCATCGCCTGGGATGACCCGGAGATCGGCATTGATTGGCCGCTGCGGGAGGTTTCGCTGTCGGCCAAGGACCAGCGGAATCCACGGTTGAACGCACAAGTGGCAGAGAACCTGCCGGTTTACGAGGATTCCCCCTCACCCCAACCCCGCTCTCCCGCAAGGGGGGAGGGAAAGCTTTGAACGAGGCTTGATCCCATGCGAATCATCGTCATCGGCGCCCAGGGGCAGGTCGGTTGGGAACTAACCCGACGCGCGGTCGCGCTGGGTCACGACGTGCTGGCCTGGGACTTGGCCGAACTGGACATTACCGACGCTGCCGCCGTGGATCGGGAACTGGCCGCCAGCGGCGGGGATGTCGCGATCAACGCGGCGGCCTACACCGCCGTGGACCGGGCCGAACAGGAACCGGCGCTGGCGTTCGCCGTCAACCGCGACGGCCCCGCGCATCTGGCCGCTGCCTGCGCCCGCTCGAATATCCCGCTGCTGCACATTTCCACCGACTACGTGTACGACGGCGCTAAGATCGATCCCTATGTCGAGGACGATCCGACCACGCCGCTGGGCGTTTACGGCGAGAGCAAGCTGGCGGGCGACGAAGCGGTGGGCCGGTTGCTGCCCCGGCATCTGATCCTGCGGGTGAGCTGGGTATTCGGGATTCACGGCCACAACTTCGTCAAGACCATCCTGCGGCTGGCGCGGGAACGCGAGGAATTGCGGGTGGTCGCCGATCAATACGGCTGTCCGACCTTCGCCGGCGACATCGCCGATACCCTGCTGGATCTGGCAGGGCGCATCGCCGAAATCGACGCCCGCGATGCCTGGGGCGTCTATCACTATTGCGGCGAGCCGGTCACCACCTGGCACGGTTTTGCCAGCGCGATCGTCGAACTGGCCCGCGCCCGCGAATCGCTGCCCGTTAAAACCGTGACGACCATCACCACCACCGATTACCCGACTCCCGCCGCCCGACCCGTCAACTCGGTGCTGGACTGCACCAAGCTGGCCGCCCGGTTCGGCATTCGGCCGCGCCCGTGGCAAGCCGGATTGGAAGCGCTGTTGTCGTCCGGCGCCTGACCCCTGACCCCTGACCCCTGCCTATGTCCGTTGATCTTGGCGAACTACTGGTCGAGCGCCAGAAACTGGCCGAGGCCGACCTGCAACGCGCCCGGCGGGTGCGGGAGGGTACCGGCGAAGGGCTGGATACCCTGCTGGTCAAGCTGGGGCTGGTGTCGGAACGCGACCTGGCCGAGGCGCTGGCCGCGCACTTGAACCTGCCGCTGGTCCGGCCCGGCGACTATCCCGAAACGCCAGCGACCAACGGCGGTGTTTCGCCGCGTTTTCTCAAGGAGTCGCGGGTCATCCCGCTGTTCGAGGACGACCAGGGGCTGACGGTGGCAATGTCCAACCCAACCGACGATTATGTGCTGTCGGCGTTGCGGCTGGCGACCGGCAAGACCATCACCGCGCGCGTGGGTATTCCCTCGGAACTCGATGTGGCGTTCGAACGACTCTATGGCGGCGGCCGTTCGGCGATGGGCCAGATCGTGGACTCCATCGGTCTGGCCGACAATCTGACCGACGAGGAACAGATCCAGCACCTCAAGGATTTGGCCAGCGAGGCGCCGGTGATTCGGCTGGTCAACCTGATGGTCGCCCGGGCGGTGGAATCGCGGGCCTCCGATATTCACATCGAGCCGTTCGAGAACCGGCTGAAGGTTCGCTACCGGGTAGACGGCGTGTTGCGCGAAGTGGAATCGCCGCCCTCGCGGCTGTCGGCGGCGGTGATCTCCCGCATCAAGATCATGGCCAAGCTGAACATCGCCGAGCGGCGGCTGCCGCAGGACGGGCGGATTCAGTTGCGGGCGCAGGGCAAGGAAATCGACCTGCGCGTGTCCACCGTGCCGACCCTGTGGGGCGAAAGCGTGGTGATGCGCATCCTCGACAAGGCCAGCGTGGTGCTGGATTTCGAAGTGCTGGGCTTTGGCCCGCGCACCCTCAAACGCTTTCTGGATATTCTGCATTTGCCGCACGGCATCCTCCTGGTCACCGGCCCGACCGGCAGCGGCAAGACCACCACGCTCTACACCGCCTTGCAGACGCTCAACACTCCGGAACGGAAGATTCTCACCGTCGAAGACCCGGTGGAATATCAGTTGGAAGGCATCAACCAGATTCAGGCCAAGCCGCAGATCAACCTGACCTTCGCCAACGCCCTGCGCTCCATCGTCCGCCAGGACCCGGACGTGATCATGATCGGCGAAATGCGCGATCTGGAGACCGCCGGTATCGCGGTCCAATCCGCGCTGACCGGCCATCTGGTGTTGTCCACCCTGCACACCAACGACTCTGCCGGCAGCATTACTCGCCTGCTCGACATGGGCGTGGACGACTATCTGCTGACCTCAACCATCAGCGGCATTCTGGCCCAGCGGCTGGTGCGGTTGCTCTGCGCGAATTGTCGCCAGCCTTACCCCGCCTTGCCGGAGCTGGTCGAGGAAATGCGGTTGCGCCGTTTCAGCGAGGGGCGCGACATCACCTTATATAAACCTATCGGCTGCGAGCAGTGCGGTGGGACCGGCTACCGGGGGCGGGCGGCGATCATGGAATTCCTGGTGATGAGCGATCCGCTGCGCCGATTGGTGCTCAAGCATGCCGACGCCAGCGCTTTACAAGCCGAAGCGCAACGCGAGGGGATGGATACCATGTACGAGGACGGCCTGCGCAAGGCGGTCGCCGGGTTGACCACCCTCGAGGAAGTGTTGCGAGTGACCACCCAGCAGGAACAGGAGGCGTAAGGTGCCGCGCTATCGCTACGAGGCGGTGGACGCCGCCGGCGAAACGCTGCGCGACGAGCTGGACGCCGCGTCGCCGGAAGCGGCCATCGACCATTTGCGTGATCAGGGCCTGTTGCCCTTGTCGGTCGCCGAGGCCAGGGGCGGCTGGTTGCGCGGCGGGTTCGGTCAGCCGCTGTTCAGCAAGCGCCGGTCAATATCGCAAAAATCCATCATTCTCCTAACCCAGCAATTGTCGAGCCTGCTCAACGCCGGCATGCCGCTGGATCGGGCGCTGACCATCCTGCTCGGAGTGGCCGACGACGAGCAGAACAAGGCCCTGCTGGGGCGGGTTCAGGAGAAAGTGCGCGGTGGGTCGTCGCTGGCCGACGCCCTCGAAGCCCAAGGCGTGTTCTCGCGTTTCTATCTGAACATGATCCGCGCCGGCGAGGCAGGCGGCGCGCTGGAAGCGGTGCTGAAGCGGCTGACCGAGTTTCTGGAGCGATCACGGGCCCTGCGGGAAACGGTGACTTCGGCATTGATCTACCCGATCATCCTGCTGACGGTGGCGGCGCTGTCGGTCATCATCCTGCTGACCTTCGTGGTGCCGCAGTTCCAGCGTCTGTTCGCCGATGCTGGCCGGGCGCTGCCGCTGGCGACCCAGATCGTCATCGCCGTCGGCGACGGATTTCGGCATTACTGGTGGGTTGGATTAATCCTGATCGTGTTGCTGGTCGCCGGGATGCGCCAGCAGTTGACCCAGCCGGACAGCCGCGCCCGCTGGGACCGCTGGTTTCTGCGCCTGCCGCTGTTCGGCGACCTGATCGCCAAGGTGGAAACCGCGCGGCTGTCGCGCACGCTGGGAACCCTGCTCGGCAATGGCGTGTCCTTGCTGAACGCCCTGACCATCGTCCGCGAGACCTTGACCAACCAAGTCTTGGCGACGGCGCTGGGCGAGGTCGCCGAACATGTCAAGACCGGCCGGGGCCTGGCCGATCCGTTGCTGGAATCCGGCGACTTTCCCAAGCTGGCGGTGCAGATGATCCGGGTCGGCGAGGAAACCGGCCAGTTGCAGGAGATGCTGCTGCAAGTGGCCGATACCTACGACGGCGAGGTGCAGACCGCCGTCAAACGGATGCTGATGCTGCTGGAGCCGGCCCTGATACTGGGACTGGGCGTGATCATCGCCGGTATCATCATGTCGATCCTGGTGGCGATCCTCAGCCTGAACGAACTGGCGTTTTGAAAGTGGTTAGTGGTTAGTGACTGTCCACTGTCCACTGCCTTTTTACGAGACCGAATTGATGAAACGAAATAGTCTCCGCCGCTCGCGCGGCTTCACCCTGATCGAACTGCTGGTGGTGCTGGTCATTCTCGGCCTGCTGGCTGGCCTGGTCGGGCCACAGGTGATGAAGTATTTGGGCGGTGCCAACACCAAGACCGCCAAGCTGCAAATCGAGGATTTCAGCACCGCGCTGGATGCCTTCCGGCTGGACATGGGCCGCTATCCCACCAGCGCCGAGGGTCTGGCGGCGCTGGTCGTGCAGCCGTCGGGCGCGACCCGCTGGAATGGTCCCTACCTGCGCAAGAATGTCATCCCCAAGGATCCCTGGGGCCACGATTATCAATATCGCTCTCCGGGCCAGCACGGCGGTGCTTTCGATCTCTACTCGCTCGGCGCCGACAACGCCGAGGGCGGCGACGGTGAGAATCAGGATGTGGTGAGCTGGCTGTAAGCGCCAGGTGGACGTAGCGGTGACCGCGCGGGGGCAGCGGGGGTTCACCCTGCTGGAAATCCTGGTCGCGCTGGTGATTGGCGTGCTGCTGGTGACGCTGGTTCCGCCACTGCTGTCGGGCATGAGCGGCGCCACCGAACTGCGCGGCGCGGCCCGGCAACTGGCCGCTGGTCTGCACGGCGCCCGCAACGAGGCGATCACCCGCCAGCACGAGGCGGTATTGACGCTCGATCTGGAGCAGCATCGTTTCGGCGTGACCGGCGATCCGCGCGCGATCAAGCTGCCGGATAGCGTGGCGCTCAAGCTCTACACCGCCCAATCGGAGTTGATCGACGGCGCGACCGGCAACATCCGCTTCTTTCCCGATGGCAGTTCCACCGGCGGCCATATCACCGTCAGCGGTCCGAAGCTGGCTTACCAAGTGAACGTGGATTGGCTGACGGGCGCCATCGCCATCGTCGAGCAGGAAGCACGGCCTTGATGAGTTTGTTCATTCCCATTCCAGAATCTCCATTCTCCTCCTTGGCTAAGGAGGGGTGGCGCGCAGCGCCGGGGTGGTTCGAAGCCATGGTTACCCGGCAATGAATCGGGCGATGAAGAACCAGCGCGGCTTTTCCCTGTTGGAGGTGTTGGTGGCTTTCGCCATTCTCGGCGTCTCGCTCGGCGTGCTGTTGCAAGTCTTCGCCACCGGGTTGCGCAATGCGGGCATGGCGGACGACTACACTCGGGCGACGCTGTACGCCGAATCGATTTTGGTCGCCTACGGCCGTGAGACGCCGCTTGGCGAAGGCGTGCGCGAAGGCCCGATCAACGACCGGTTTTCCTGGCGCGGCACGGTAAGCGCCTACGCCGAGGACATGCCGGACCCCGAGAAAACCCGGATGCAGGCTTATCGCGTCAGCGTCGAGGTGTTCTGGCGCGGTCTGATGCAAACCCGCTCGGTGATGCTGGAAACCGTGCGGCTGGCGCCGCTCGAACCGCCGGGAGGGCGCTGATGGCCGCCATGCGCGACTCGCATCGCGAGCAGGCCGGTTTTACCCTTCTTGAGTTGGTGGTCGCCATCACCCTGATGGGATTGGTGCTGGTGGTGCTGTACGGCGGCCTGCGACTGGGACTGAACGCCTGGGACAGCGGCGAGGCGCGCGCCGAGGCCACCAACCGGCTGCGCTTGGCGGAAGAGTTTTTGCGCCGCCAGTTGGCTCGGTCCATGACCGTTTACTGGACCAACGACCGGCAGGAAAGAGTCGTGGTGTTCGCTGGTGAAGCAAGCCATATCGAGTTTGTGGCGCCGATGTTGGCTCAGTTGGGACAGGGGGGGTTGTATCGAGTGCGGATCGAGGCGGGCGATGGCCGGTTGTGGATTCGCTGGCGGCCGTATCTGCCCGCTGATCCGAAGGCTGGCGAGGAACGGGAAACCGTGTTGCTGGAAGGGGTCTCTGGCATCGAATGGGCCTACTTCGGTTCCGAGCGCGACGACGATCCCCGCCCGCAATGGCGTTCCCAGTGGGAAAGTCCGGCGCGGCGGCCGTTGTTGGTGCGTCTGAATTTGACCCTGCAAGATCAGTCCTGGCCCGATCTGGTGGTGGCCTTGAGCGAGGGGCCGCCGTGACGGGCGCCACCCGGCTCGGGAAATATCGAACCGACCAGCGCGGCATGGTGCTGGTCATCGTGTTGTGGATCGTGGCTCTGCTAGCGATGATGGCCGGCGGTTTCGCCTACTCGATGCGGGTCGAGACCCGGCTGGCGACCAGCGCGGTCGAGCGGGCGCAAGCCCGGGTCCTGGCCGAGGCGGGGGTGGCGTATGGTCTGGCGTGGCAACTGGATCCGGAGGCCCAGAAGCAGTGGCCGCCGAATGGCGATCCGCGCGAATGGGCGTTTGGCGGCGGGCGGTTACGAATTGAGGTGACGAATGCCAGCGGCCTGGTGAATCTAAACAATGCCGGACCCGAACTGCTCAAGGCGCTGCTGGCGGGGGCGGGCGTGGATGCCGGGGATCAGGATCGCTTGGCGGACGCCATTCAGGACTGGCGGGACCCCGATGATCAATCGATGCCCCATGGCGCGGAAAGCGCCGACTATCGCGCCGCAGGCTGGCCCAAGCCAAAGAATGCCAATTTTGAAAGCGTCGAGGAACTGGGGCAGGTTCTGGGCATGACCCGGGAATTGCAAGAGCGTTTGGCCAGCGCGATAACCGTATTTTCCTATGAATCCACCGTGAATCCGGAATTGGCCCCCGCCCGGGTCCTGCGCGCCTTGGGGCTGGACGAACGAACGGTGGCCGATTACGTTGAGGCGCGCGCCCGCGCCGCCGCCGATGGATCGCCCGCGCCGCCCTTGCCGTCGAGCGAGGGCTCGTCCTTTTTCTTCGGGGGGCGCTCCAGCGTTTATCATATAAGGGTCGTGGCGGAAACCGACGCTGGAACGGCGGCGATCCTGGAAGC
>WBUJ01000114.1 GCA_008933795.1 Candidatus Contendibacter sp.
CCAACCGCTGGAGCGCTTGCCGAACCGGCGGATCGTGGCCGCCATCCTGGATAGCGTTGCGAGACATCAGCACGTCTTTGGAAACGACTACACCGTGCTGTACCTGAAAGCCGCCCCGCACCAGGAAATCGCCATTTTTCTCGATTCCGGCCAAGCGCTCGCCAAATTGGACCGCCCGCTGGTCGAAGTCTTCGCCGCCAACATCACCGCCTGCTTTCGCAACGTCAAACTGGTTGAGCACCTCAACTATATCGCCTATCACGATCCGCTGACCCGGCTACCCAACCGCCTGCGATTTGTCGCCGACCTCGATAAGGCCGCTCAGGCGCGGATCGACGCCGTGGCGGCGCTGCTGGATATCAACCACTTCGCCGATCTTAACGATAGCCTCGGCGAGGACATCGGCAACCTGCTGCTGGTGGCGGTCGCCGAGCGGCTACGGACCCGGCTGGAGCCCGCCTGCCGCCTGGCCCGAATTGGCGCCGACATCTTCGGCGTGCTGGGGCCAGAAGCCCAGGTCAATCCCTCCAGCCTGCTGGCGCTGTTCCAGACCCCCTTCAAGGTCGGCGAATACCAGTTGCCCGTCGCCATCACCCTGGGCCTGTGCCGCACGCTGGATTGCGCCGACTCCGGCATCGCGTTGCTCAAGCGGGTCACCGTCGCACTCAACCACGCCAAGCGCAGCCTCTCGACCCACCACGAGTACTATCTGGCGGAAATGGAAGAAAACACCCGCTGGCGAGTGGAGATCATTCGGCGCCTGCGGCTGGATTTCCAGTCGGAAAAATTGCAAGTCTGGTACCAGCCGCAAATCGCCCTGGCGACCGGCCGCGTCGTCGGAGTCGAGGCGCTCCTGCGCTGGCCGGACGAGCAGGGTTTCGTCCAACCACCCGGTGTCTTCATCCCGCTCGCCGAATATTCGGGCTTGATCATCCAAATCGGCGCCTGGGTGCTGGAACAGGCGTGCGCCCAGCACGCGCAGCTCGCGGCGGCGGGATTCGAGTTGCTGAAAATAGCGGTCAACGTCAGCATGCCGCAATTCCGCAAGGCCGACTTTGTCGAGGAGGTGGCCTGCATTCTCGCGCATCACCAGATACCGCCGCCCCTGCTGGAGTTGGAAATCACCGAGAGCATCGCCATGGACGAGCCGAAGGTGGTGCTGCAACGTCTGGGATCGCTCAAGCGGCTGGGCATCCTGATCGCCATTGATGACTTCGGCACCGGCTATTCCTCGTTGGGACACCTGCAATCCCTGCCCATCGACTGCCTCAAGATCGACCGGCGCTTCATCGAGGAGATTACCCGAGACCAGGGCGGCCTGTTCGCCGAAACTATCGTCGGGTTGAGCCAAAAGCTGCGGGTGAACTCGGTCGCCGAGGGGGTGGAAA
Source organism: Candidatus Contendibacter sp. (assembly GCA_008933795.1). Lineage (GTDB taxonomy): Bacteria > Pseudomonadota > Gammaproteobacteria > Competibacterales > Competibacteraceae > Contendibacter. The sequence goes on from WBUJ01000114.1 coordinate 1,389, forward strand.
CCCCGGAACAAGCGGAGTTTCTGCGCGGCTTGGGGTGTACGATGGCCCAAGGCTATCTGTACGCCCGGCCCATGCCTCCCGACCAACTGGTGGCGTGGCTGCAAGCACGAGTACTCCAGCCGCCGAGCGAACCGTCATGAACACCTCCATCGTTTTCGATTCCGCCTTGATCCGCAAGTACGACAAGGCTGGCCCCCGTTACACCTCGTATCCGACCGCCGTGCAGTTCCACGCCGGTTTCGGCGAGGTCGAGTACCGCGAACAGGCTCTCGCCAGCAACGCCAGCAACCGGCCGCTGTCGCTGTATTTCCACATCCCGTTCTGCGACACGGTCTGTTTCTACTGTGCCTGCAACAAGATCGTCACCAAGAACCGCCGGCACACCGCACCCTATCTCGACCACCTTTACCGGGAGATCGCCTTGCAGGGCGCGCTGTTCGACCGGAGTCGGCTGGTGACGCAACTGCACTGGGGCGGCGGCACCCCCACCTTCATCGACGCCGACGAAATGCGCGAGTTGATGCGGGTCACCGGCGAGCATTTCCGCCTGCTCGACGACGATAGCGGCGAGTATTCCATCGAGGTGGACCCGCGCGAGACCGACGACCATACCATCGCTCTGCTGCGGAAACTGGGTTTCAACCGGCTGAGCCTGGGGGTGCAGGATTTCGATCCCGATGTGCAAAAGGCGGTCAACCGTATTCAGTCCCGCGAGATAACCCTCGAGGTGATGGACGCGGCGCGGCGCGAGGGCTTCAAGTCGATCAGCGTGGATTTGATCTACGGCCTGCCGTTCCAGACCGTCGCCAGCTTCGGCCGCACCGTGGACGAGATCATCGCCCAGAGTCCCGACCGGATTTCGGTGTTCAACTACGCCCACCTGCCGGAATTGTTCAAGACCCAGCGCCAGATCGACGCCAGCGCCCTGCCACCGCCGGCGGTGAAGCTGGAGATTCTCAAGACCGTGATCGAGCGGCTAGCTCGAGCGGGCTATGTCTACATCGGCATGGACCATTTCGCCAAGCCCGACGACGAGCTGGCGCTGGCGCAGCAGACCGGCACGCTGCATCGCAATTTCCAGGGCTACAGCACCCACGCCGACTGCGATCTGATCGGACTGGGCGCGACCTCCATCGGCATGGTCGGCGACAGCTACAGCCAGAACCTGAAGGGACTGGAAGAGTATTACGCCCGCATCGACGAAGACCGGCTGGCGGTGTTCCGGGGAGTGCGGCTGGACGCCGACGACCGGCTGCGGCGGGCGACGATCACGGCGCTGATTTGCCATTTCAAGCTGGAGTTCGCCTCCATCGAACGCCAGTTCGACATCCGTTTCCGCGACTACTTTGCGGTGGAGTTGGCGGAGTTGGCCGACATGCAGGCGGACGGGCTGCTGGCGCTGAGCGAAACCGGCATCCGGGTATTGCCGGCGGGACGGTTGCTGATCCGTAACATCTGCATGGCATTCGACCGCTATTTGCGGGAACAGGCAACTCGGCGCTTCTCGAAAGTCATTTGACGCGCGCCTGCGCCGCGAAACCCTATTTTACGCATTCGGCTTGTTCTATCCGAGAATTTCGGCTAATTCTTACCAGTTAAAGCCCATTTCCAGAAAACTCGCCCGGTTACAGCCATCGTCACGAGGAGAGGAGTCATTTGATGAACACATTCAGCCGCAGTGCCCTGAGTGCCGCCGTCGGCGCGGTCATCCTGAGTCTGGGGGGTCTGGCGCAGGCCCAGGGCACCCTCAAAATCGCCATCGCCGGCCCTACCACCGGCCCCGTCGCCCAGTACGGCGACATGCAAATGATGGGCGCCAAGATGGCGGTCGAGCAGATCAACGCCAAGGGCGGCGTCAACGGCAAGAAGCTGGAAGCGGTGATCATGGATGATGCGTGCGAACCCAAGCAGGCGGTCGCCGTCGCCAACCAGATCGTCAATCAGAAGATCAAGTATGTGGTCGGTCACCTGTGCTCCGGTTCCACCCAGCCCGCCTCCAAGCTGTACGAAGACGAAGGCATTTTGATGATCACGCCGGCGGCCACCAACCCCGCCATCACCCAACAGGGCTACAAGATGGTGTTCCGCACCATCGGCACCGACGACCAGCAGGGACCGACCGCCGGCAAATACATCGCCGGGACGATCAAGCCCAAGAAACTGGCCATCCTTCACGACAAGCAGCAGTACGGCGAGGGCATCGCCAAGGAAGTGAGGAAGACGGTCGAGGCGGGCGGGATCAAGCCGGTGCTGTTCGAGGGCGTCAACAAGGGCCAGACCGACTTTTCCGCCCTGATCACCAAGATGAAGAAGGAAGGGGTGGAGTTCATCTACTACGGCGGTTATCACCCGGAACTGGGCCTGTTGCTGCGGCAATCGAAAGAGCAGGGCTTCGACGCCAAGTACATGGGTCCCGAAGGCGTGGGCAACAAGGACATCAGCGCCATCGCCGGCCCGGCGTCGGAAGGCTTGCTGGTCACGCTGCCCGCCGACTTCAGCGCCGATCCCGCCAACGCCGATCTGGTGGCGGCTTTCAAAGCCAAAAATCAGGACCCCACCGGCCCGTTCGTGATGCCCGCTTATGCCGGCGTGCAGATCATCGCCGACGCGATCAAGGGCGCCAAGACCGAAGATGCGGTCAAGCTGGCCGACTACATCCGCAAGAACAGTTTCGACACCCCTATCGGCAAGGTGGCGTTTAAGGAGAATGGCGATCTGAAGGAGTTTGAGTTCGTCATCTTCACCTGGCACGCCGACGCCACCAAGACGCCGGTCAAGTAAAGGATTCAGGGTTCAGGGGACAGGTTGTTTTACCTGAACCCTGTCTCCTGTCTCCCGTCTCCTGTCTCCTTGCCCCCCAGATGCGGCGCCCATGTCCGGTTTCTCCCTCCTCGAATTTATCCAGCAGATCATCAACGGTCTGACTCTGGGCAGCATCTACGCCCTGATCGCCATTGGCTACACCATGGTGTACGGCATCATCGGCATGATCAATTTCGCCCACGGCGAAATCTACATGATCGGCGCTTATGTCGGCCTGTTGGTGATTACCGCGCTGGGGCTGTTCGGTGTGGACAGCATCTCGGCGATCCTGCTGGCGACGCTGGCGCTCAGCATCCTGGTCACCGGCTCCTACGGCTGGACCGTGGAGCGGCTGGCCTACCGGCCGCTGCGTGGCAGTCCCCGGTTGGTGCCACTAATCTCGGCCATTGGCGTCTCGATCTTCCTGCAGAACTACGTCCAGTTGGGTCAGGGCGCCCGCGATGTATCCATGCAGCCGGTATTGACCGGCGGCTGGCGCTTCGGGCCGGAGGGCGACTTTCAGGTCTATCTGTCCTACATGCAGGTGCTGATTGCGGTGGTCACGGTGGCCTTCATGACCGGCCTGACCCTGTTTATCGGTCGTTCGCGCATGGGCCGCGCCTGCCGCGCCTGCTCCGAGGACCGGGCCATGGCCAATCTGCTCGGCATTGACACCGACCGGGTGATCGCCGTCACCTTCGTCCTGGGCGCGGCGCTGGCGGCGGTGGCCGGCGTGCTGGTCAGCATGTACTACGGCCTGGTCAATCCCTTCATCGGCTTCATGGCGGGACTGAAAGCGTTCACGGCGGCGGTGCTGGGCGGCATCGGCAGCATCCCCGGCGCGATGCTGGGCGGGGTGGTGTTGGGGCTGGCCGAAAGTTTCGCCTCGGCCTACCTGCAAACCGAATATAAGGATGTGGTGGCGTTTGGCCTGCTGATCGGCGTGCTGCTGGTGCGGCCCACCGGCCTGCTGGGCCGACCGGACGTGGAGAAGGTGTAATGCGCCGCACCCTGGCCGATGCCTTGCTGGCGGCGCTGTTGACCGCCGTATTGCTCATACCGATCTTTGGCCTGCGCATCCACGTGGACGGCGTCAACGTCTCGTTGAGTCGCACGCCGACGCCGGTGATCGTCGCCGTCGTAGCCGTTTTCCTGCTGCGGCTGTTCGGGCAGCCGTTGCGAAGAGCCTGGGCCGCGTTGCGCGTCCCGGCTTCCTGGCGCGAGAACGTTCTTACCGTGACCTTCAGCCAGGTCAAACAGCAACCCCGCTATCAATGGGCGCTGTGGCTGTTGCTGCTGGCCGCAGCGGTCGTGTGGCCGTTCACCGCCTCGCGCGGCGCAGTGGACGTGATGACGCTGGCGTTGATCTACGTGATGCTGGGGTTGGGCTTGAACATTGTGGTCGGTTTCGCCGGCCTTCTCGTGCTGGGCTACGCCGCCTTCTACGCGGTCGGCGCCTATACCTACGCCCTGTTGGCTCAGCACTTTGGCCTGTCGTTCTGGCTGGGCCTGCCGGTCGCCGGGGCGCTGGCGGCCTTGACCGGCTTCCTACTCGGCCTGCCGGTATTGCGGCTGCGCGGCGATTATCTGGCCATCGTCACCCTGGGTTTTGGCGAAATCACTCGCCTGCTGCTCAACAACCTGAATTTCCTCACCGGCGGCCCCGACGGCATCGGCAACATTCCGCGTCCCACCCTGTTCGGGCTGGAATTCAGCCGCCGGCCCAGCGAGGGCGGAACCACGTTCCATGAGTTTTTCGGCATTGATTACAGCGGCGACTATGGCGTGATTTTCATGTATCTGCTCGGCCTGGCGCTGGTATTGCTGATCCTGTTCGTCATCAACCGCCTGCTGCGGATGCCACTGGGCCGGGCCTGGGAGGCGCTGCGCGAGGATGAAATCGCCTGCCGCTCGCTGGGCCTGAGTCCGACCGCCATCAAGCTGTCGGCGCTGACGCTGAGCGCCGCCTTCGCCGGACTGGCCGGGGCCTTTTTCGCCGCCCGCCAAGGCCACATCAACCCGGAATCGTTCACCTTCATCGAATCGGCGATGGTGCTGGCGATTGTGGTTTTGGGCGGGATGGGTTCGCAGCTCGGCGTGATGCTGGCTGCCATCGCCATTACCGCGTTGCCCGAACTGGCGCGCGAGTTCGACGAATACCGGATGCTGGCCTTCGGGCTGGTGATGGTGTTGATGATGATCTGGCGACCGCAGGGCCTGATTCCCGCTGTCCGCCCCCGGCTGGAACTGCCGGAACATGCGGGGGCCACGCGATGAGCCTGGCATTGGCTAAAACGCCCGCCGCCGAACCGGCGCTCCGGCCGTTGCTGGAAGCCCGCGCCCTCAGTATGCGGTTCGGTGGCCTGCTGGCGGTGGACAACGTCCAATTTGATGTTCGCCGCGACCAGATTTTCGCCATCATCGGTCCCAACGGCGCGGGCAAAACTACGGTGTTCAACTGCATCGGCGGTTTCTACCGGCCCACCACCGGCACGGTGATGCTGGACGGTCAGCCGCTGCACGGCCTGCCCAGCCATCGCATCGCCCGGCTGGGGCTGGTGCGCACCTTTCAGAACGTGCGCCTGTTCAAGACCATGACCGTGGTCGAGAATCTGCTGATCTCGCAGCACACCCAACTGGAAACTCGGTTGCTACCCGGCCTGTTCAAAACGCCGAAGTATCGCCGCGCCGAGGGGGAGGCGCTGGACCGGGCGGCGTTCTGGCTGGAAAAGGTCGGCCTGCTGGCCGTCGCCAATCGCGAAGCCGGCAATCTCGCCTACGGGCAACAGCGGCGCTTGGAAATCGCCCGCTGCATGATCACCCACCCCAAGCTGCTGATGCTGGACGAGCCAGCGGCGGGTTTGAACCCGCAGGAAACCCGCGATCTGGACCGACTGATCAACGAACTGCGCGCCGAGCACGGCGTGGCGGTGCTGTTGATCGAGCATGACATGAGTCTGGTGATGGGCATTTCCGACCAGATTCTGGTCATGGAGTATGGCCGGCCGATTGCGCTGGGGGATCCTGCCGCCATTCGCCGCGATCCGCGCGTGATCAAAGCCTATCTGGGAGAAGAGTGATGATGTTGAAACTGGACAACGTCCACACCTTCTACGGCCAGATCGAAGCGCTCAAGGGTGTGTCGCTGGACGTGCAGCCCGGCGAGATCGTCACCCTGATCGGAGCCAACGGCGCCGGCAAAAGCACACTGCTGCTGACCATCTGCGGCTCCCCGCACGCCGCCAGGGGCAGCGTGACCTTCGAGGGGCAGGACATCACCCACAAACCGACCCACGTCATCATGCAGTGCGGGCTGGCGCTGGTGCCGGAGGGGCGGCGCATCTTCCCCGGCCTGACCGTGCGGGAGAACTTGCAGATGGGCGGCTTTTTCGCCGACAAGGCGCGGCTGGACACCGACCTGGAGCGGGTGTTCGCGCTGTTCCCGCGCCTTCAGGAGCGCCGCAATCAACGCGGCGGCACCCTGTCCGGCGGCGAGCAGCAGATGCTAGCGATCGGCCGGGCCTTGATGAGCCGACCCAATCTGCTGTTGCTGGACGAGCCGTCGTTGGGACTGGCGCCGATCATCATCGCCCAGATCTTTCAGATCCTGAAGGAAATCCGCGAGGAAGGCGTGACCATCTTTCTGGTCGAACAGAACGCCCACCGCGCCCTGCAACTGGCCGACCGGGGTTACGTGCTGGAAACTGGCCGGATCGTGTTGGCCGACACCGGCGCCAACCTGCTGGCCAACGATCAGGTGCGCAAGGCGTATCTGGGGGGCTGAACGCGCTCGAACCCTGGCGCTTCCGCCCGATGCCATCCGGCCGCGTTCAGGGCGCCGCCAGCAACATCCCCGCCACCGGCGTGACGCCGCGCCCATCGGGGCCAGCAAACTCGAACGGCAAGGAAACCAGTTCCATCCCGGCGTTGCGCTGAATCACAAAATGTAAATGCGGGCCGGTGGAAAAACCGGTGTTGCCGGAGTTCGCCAGCCAGGCGCCCCGTTCCACTCGTTGTCCGGGTCTGACCCGCACCGAGTCCGCTTGCAGGTGCGCGTACACCGCCATGGTGCCGTCGGCGTGGAGAACGCGCACGGCGTTGGCCCGCTCCCGATACTTTTCATCCGGTCCGCCGTCCAGGAAATCGGCGGCGAATTCCATGATGACGCCTTCGCGGGCGGCGCGAACCGGCGTGCCCAGCGGCAGGCTGATATCCACCGCGTAGCGGCTCTGGGGATGCTGGTGGCTGAAGGCCCCGTCGAAAGCCTGACCAATCGGGAACCGCTGTCCCGGCGCGAACGGCGGCGCATAAGGCCGGTCGGGTTCATGGGTAGCGGCGGGATCGCCCAGCACCGCCCGCACTCGATAGGCGTAGCGCCAGCGCGGGCCGGTCGGCCTGAGGTTAACCGCCGGTGTTTCCGCGCGGGCCGGCGCCACCAACCGCACTGGCAAAGGTGGCCGGGCCTCCATGCTTTCGATCCTTTCGCCGCTGATCTCCACCTCGATGGGGCCGTAATAATCGTTGATCACCGTCAGCGCCGGCGCGTCCGTGGCGCCGCGATTGCGGATGCTGACCTTGGCCGGCAGTTCCTGGACCGGCAGCGGGCGAACCTCCACCGGAGCGTCGGTGGCGGGCGGCCGGTCGGTGAACACCCAGGCGCCGGAGGCGTCCTGATACTTGTAAAGGCTCTTGGCCAAGGCCGGGCGCGCGACCGGCAGGCACAGCAGTACGACCAGCGTTGCCGCTTCCAGCTTGGTCAACCGCCAGCGTTGCCGTTGTGGTATCGGGCATCGCCCGCCCAAGCGCGCCATCAGTCGTTGAAATAGTGAACGTGCATGCCTTCCCGATCGCTCTTGGCCAGTTCCACCATTCGGGCGGCGACGGTTTCCGCCGCGACCGGCCGATAGCGGCTGAACGGTCCCCACAGGAACAGCGACCAGAGCGGCGCAAATGGCTTGCTCCAGTCCTCGGCCGGACGAGGTTCGGGGCGTTCGCCCAGCAGCAACGAAGGCCGCAGAACATGCACGGCCTTGAACGGCAGTTCGCTGACCGCCGCCTCGGCGCGTCCCTTGATCCGGTTGTAGAACACCGGCGAACCGGGATCGGCGCCGACCGCCGACACCAGCACGAATCGGGGCACGCCTCGAACCGCCGCCAGCCGAGCCAGTTCGGCGACGTAGATATGATCCACCTTGGCGAAAGCCTCGGGCGAACCGGCGATCCGGTGGGTCGTGCCCAGACAACACAGCGCAACATCCGCGTCGATCGCCTCGGCGTGGTCGCCAAGATGATCGAAGTCCACGACACGCGCCGTCAGTTTCGGATCGGTGCGCGCCAAGGGCCGGCGGGCGAAAACCGTCACCTGACCGATGTCCTCGTCCGCCAGCAGTCGAGTCAAGCAATGCCCGCCGACCAGGCCGGTCGCGCCCGCCAGCAAGACCCGCAGTTCCGTTTGTCGTTGCGCCGTCATCGTTATCTACTCCCCCAGTTGGAAACGCGCGATTCGACCGCCTGTCGGACCGTCGCGGGGCGAATGGCGACATTACAGCCGCTGGCGGAACTTCGCCGCCCATCGCCCGGACAGCCCCGCCCAATTTAAGGATAGTCGCTATCGATGGATTTTCGGGGAAGACCGTGGGTTCCAGGGCCGGAAACGCTGCTACACTGGCCGCGTGCTTGCCACTTCCATGGAGAACCGCGCCATGCTCAAATCCCTGCTCGCCAGCCTGCTGTTACTGTTAGGCGGCGCCGCCAGCGCCGCCGACCAGACTTTGGTGGTCTACAACTGGGCGGAATACCTTCCCAAAAAGGTGCTCCAGCAGTTTACCCAGGAAACCGGCATCAAGGTGCGGTATTCGACCTACGACAGCAACGAGGCGATGTACGCCAAGGTCAAGACCGTCAAGGGCGAGGGTTACGACGTGCTGGCGCCGTCCACCTATTACGTGGACCGGCTGCGCCGGGAGGGGTTGTTGCAAAAGATCGACAAGTCCCGACTGAGCCATTTCGGCAATCTCAATCTGCGCCTGCTGAATCAGCCCTACGATCCCAATAACGACTACAGCATTCCCTATCTGTGGGGCACGACCGGTATCGCCTACAACGCCGCCAAGCTCCCGCCAGGCCAGTTGACCCGTTGGGCCGACCTTTGGAATCCGGCCTACAAAAACCGGCTACTGCTGCTGAACGACATGCGCGAAGTATTCTCGATGGGGTTAAAGCTGCTGGGCCACTCGATCAATACCACCGACGAGAACCAGATTCGCGCCGCTTACGAGAAACTGGTCGAACTCATGCCCAATGTGCGGATCTTCGACGCCGAATCGCCCAAGACCAAATTTCTGTCGCAAGAGGTGACGGCGGGGATGCTGTGGAACGGCGAAGCCTACATGGCCAGCAGGGAAAACGCCAACATCAAGTACGTCTATCCCCAGGAAGGGGCGATGATGTGGATGGACAATCTGGTAATTTCCGCCGGCGCCAAAAACGTGGACGGCGCCCATCAATTCATCGATTTCGTGCTGCGGCCAGACATCGCCAAGCAGATCAGCGAGGAGGTTGGCTATTCCTCGCCCAACCTGGCCGCCATCAAACTGCTGCCCGAGAAGGTGCGGAACAACCCGACGGTCTATCCATCCGACGAGAATCTGAGGAATGCCGAATTCCAGACCGACGTCGGTGAAGCTCTACCGATTTACGATCGGTACTGGCAGCGGCTTAAGACCAGAGGATGAGGCCGTCTTTCTGGGAGCGCCGGCGTCCTGCCGGCCGTTTTGGTGACCGGCGTCCCGCTGGCGCTCCCTCGTCCGTCGATGGCCGCGCTCAAGCCGCGATGGTTAGCCGTTCGTACTTGGCCTGCAATTGCTCGTTGGTTTCAGTGTGCTTTGGGTCCGGGATGATGCAATCCACCGGGCAAACCTCGATGCACTGCGGAGTCTCGAAGTGCCCCACGCACTGGGTGCAGAGGTTTGGGTCGATTTCGTAGATTTCCTCGCCTTGGGAAATCGCTTCGTTCGGGCACTCCGGCTCGCACACGTCGCAATTGATACATTCGTCGGTGATCATCAGCGCCATGGCTGGCTCCTCAATTCTGTTGTCTGTTTGTTGCAATCCGCAGCCGGCCTGATTTGCCGGCTGGCACACGCTCGAACTCGAAACGACCGCAACCGGCCGCGTCGAATTGCCGAGTATTTTACTTGATTACTTTCGCAATGCGAATTTTGCCGCCAGCGCCGCCTCCACCTTGGGATGGACGAATGATGCGATGTTGCCGCCCAATTTGGCGACTTCGCGCACCAGGCTGGAGGAAATGAAGGAATACTGCTCGGCGGGCGTCAAGAAAATGGACTCGACCTGGGGGTCTAGCCGGCGGTTCATGCTGGCCAACTGAAACTCGAACTCGAAATCGGACACGGCGCGCAAGCCGCGCAGGATGACGTGGGCGCCGATGCTCTTGGCGTAGTTCACCAGCAGGATATCGAAACCGCGCACCTCGACGGTAGGCAGGTGCGCCAACGCCTCGCGCGCCAGCCCGACCCGTTCTTCCAACGTAAACAGCGGCTGTTTGTTGGGATTGGCGGCGACGCTGACAATCAGCCGCTCAAACATGCGGGCGCCGCGCTCGACCAGATCGGCATGACCGTTGGTGATGGGATCGAAGGTGCCGGGGTAAATGGCGAAAACGGACATGGAGGTTCCTGGCGGTGCGGAGGGTGGTGCGGATTATCGGGAAAGCCACCCGGCAAGGCAACCGCGAACCTCAGGCCGACATTTCCCGCCGCGCCAGCCGATAACTAACCGCACCGGCGATTTTCTCCCGATGAATCGTCCAGCAAGCCGGCAAGGGCAACCGTTCCAGTTCCGCTTCCGCTTCCAGGTAAATCCAGGCGGTTTTCGCCAGCCATCCGCCGGCTTCGAGCGCCGCGCAGACCGGCTCCAGCAGCCCCTGCCCGAACGGTGGATCCAGCAGCACGATTTCGAACGGCGTTGCCGGCTGGCGTAGCCAAGCCAGCGCCTCGGCCGTTTCAACCCGCGCGTTTTCGGCGTTCAGCCGCGCTAGGTTGTCGCGCAGGGCGCGAGCCGCCAGCGGCTGGCGCTCGACGAAGACGGCTTCCGCCGCGCCGCGCGACAGCGCCTCGATACCGAGCGCGCCGCTGCCGGCGAACAGGTCCAGACAGCGGGCGCCGGGCAGAACGGGAGCCAGCCAGTTGAACAGGGTTTCCCGCACCCGATCCGGGGTGGGCCGCAGCCCCGGCAGGTCCGGGAACTCCAGCCGCCGGCCGCGCCACTGGCCGGCGATGACGCGCACCTGATTGGCGGAGCCGCCGCGCCGGGTCATGAACCGGCGGCGGGTTTGGGCGCGGTCTGGTCGCCGCCGACGATCACGGTGATCGAGCGGTCAGGTTGGACATGGCGTTGCCAGGCGGCCTTGACCTGCTCCAAACTGATGCCGTTCATCATGCCGATGTAGTTTTGCAGGTAATCCAGCGGCAGCCCGTGGAATGCAATCGCACCCAGGGCGCTGGCCAACTTGCCATTGCCAGCCAAGTCGAGGGCAAAACCGCCGGTAATGTTTTGGCGAGCTTCCTCCAGCGTTTGCGCCGCAGGACCGTTGGCGGTGAACTCGCGCAGGGTGGTTTGGGCGACCTGCAACGCGGTGTCCACCTGATCGTTGCGGGTTTGCAGGTTCAGCAGGAAGGGGCCAGCCTGGCGCATGGGGGAAAACCCGCTGTAGGCGCCGTAAGCTAACCCGCGCTTCTCGCGGATTTCCTGGGACAGTTGCGAGACCAGCCCGTTGCCGCCCAGCACATGGTTGCCCAGATAGAGCGCGTAATAGTCGGGATCGGCGCGGCTGACCCCCACTTGGCCGATCAGGATATGGCTCTGGCTGGACGGATGGGGAATGCGGATCGTCTGGCTGGCTGTGAGCGGCGGGACGGGGGGTGTTGGTGGAATCGGTTCACCCTGGGGCAGACCGCCGGCCAGGGCATTGGCCAGTTGCTCGGCGGCGGGCCGGTCCAGATCGCCGACGATGGCAACGACCGCATTTGCGGCGGTGTAGTGCCGGCGGTGGAAATCCTGAATCTCCGCGCGAGCGATGGCGTTCAGGCTGGCCGGCGTCCCCTCGGGCGGCGAGCCGTAAGGATGATTGCCGTACAGGGCCTTATAGAAGGCGTCCTGAGCGATGGCGCCGGGCGATTGGGCGCGATCCCGCAGCGCCGTCAGCATTTGCTGGCGCACCCGTTCCACCGCGTCCGGGGTAAAGGTCGGCTCCTTCAGCAACCGGGCGACGGTTTCGACCGTGGGCTGAAGATAGCGCGAGTCCACGAGGCTGCGCAACGCGACCGAGGCGGAGTCGCGCCGCGAGCTGGCGCTGAACCGCGCGCCGACTCGGTCCAGTCGGTCGGCGATGACATCCGCCGACCAGTCGCCAGCGCCTTCCTCCAACAGGGCATTAGTCAATTTCGCCAGTCCCGGCCGTTCGCCGTCGCGGGCCGAGCCGGCGTTAAACAGGATTTGCGCGTCCACCATCGGCAGTTCGCGCGCTGGGATGAAGTAGACCGGTACGCCGTTGGCGGTGCGCCAGTTCTGGATGGCGGGCACGGCGGCGGCCAGACCAGAGGCTAGTAACAGAGCGATGGCCAAAATGCCGGGCAGCAATGATGTCAAGAAAGGCATGGCGAGAGAATCCTTAAACTCCCCTC
>WBUJ01000115.1 GCA_008933795.1 Candidatus Contendibacter sp.
ACCTATTTTGTGGCCTTAAAATATAAATATATTTAAAATCATAATCTTGTATTCAGACAGAAAGGAATTAACAGTCAAATCCAGACTTCCGCCAAGCCTTATATATCATTATAAATCAATGAGTTGCCAATACCGGGAAATACCAAAGAGCTAAAAATCATGGCTCTTTGCAAACAAATCAACTTGCCACAGCCACACTTTATAATGCGACAGCACGTTTATTAAAACCACGGTGTACAAGGCGAGCCGCGCCGCATGACAACATCCATTCCCCTCTGCATTGACCTCGACGGCACCCTGCTGAATTCCGATCTGCTGCTAGAAGCCGCTTTCGCCCAACTCAAACAGGCACCGCTGGCGGTGCTGAACTGGCCGCGCTGGCTGGCGGCGGGCAAGGCCCGGCTCAAGGCGGAAATCGCCGAGCGGGTGGAACTGGACATCGCCACCTTGCCCTACAACCGGGAACTGCTGGCCTTTCTGCACGAGCAGAAGGCGCAGGGCCGAACCCTGGTGCTGGTCACCGCCTCGCATCGCCAATTTGCTGACCGGGTTGCGGCGCATCTGAACCTGTTTGACGAGGTGCTGGCGACCGACGGCGACCGCAATCTGGCCGGTCCACACAAGGCCGAGGTACTGGTCGAACGCTACGGCGAGCGCGGCTTCGACTACGCCGGCAACGCCGCCGTGGACCTGGCCGTCTGGCGCCACGCCCGCCGCGCCCTCGTGGTCAACGCCAAACCGCCACTGGCCGACCAGGCCCGCGCGGTTTGCGAGGTGGAACGGGTTTTCGCGCCAGCCGGATCGGTATGGCGACCGTGGAGCAGGGCGCTGCGCCTGCATCAATGGCTCAAGAACGTGCTGATCTTCGTGCCGCTGGTTGCCGGCCACGTCTGGAATCAGCCCGACACGCTGCTGCTGGCGCTGCTGGCCTTCCTCAGCTTCGGGCTGTGCGCCTCCAGCGTCTACCTGCTCAACGACCTGCTGGACCTGAGCGCCGACCGCCGCCATCCCCGCAAATGCCGTCGCCCCTTCGCCGCCGGCCAACTCCCCATCGCCCAGGGCGTCGTTGCCATTCCGCTGCTGCTCATCGCCGCGTTCGGCCTGAGCCTGCTCATCAACCCCCCCTGGTTCAGCGCCGTGCTGGCGACCTACTACCTTTTCACCCTCGCCTATTCACTGCGGCTCAAGCGCACCCTGATGCTCGACGTCGTTGTGCTGGCCGGGCTGTACACGCTGCGGATTATCGCCGGCGCGGCGGCGGCGGCTATCGAACCTTCGTTCTGGCTGCTGGCGTTCTCGATGTTCCTGTTCCTGAGTCTGGCCCTGGTCAAGCGTTACGCCGAACTGTGGACCCTGCGCGAGCAGGGCGATCTCAACGCCAGCGGGCGGGGTTACCAGGTGAACGATCTGGGTCTTTTGCAAAATCTGGGCGGGGCCGCCGGCTATCTGGCGGTGCTGGTGCTGGCGCTGTACATCAACAGCGAAGCCAGCCACGCGCTGTACGGTCAGCCCATGGTGATTTGGCTGCTCTGTCCGGCGCTGCTGTACTGGATCAGCCGGGTCTGGCTGATCACCCATCGCGGCGAGATGCACGACGACCCGATCATTTTCGCCCTGACCGACGTCCACAGCCGCTACGTGCTGCTGGCCTGCGCGCTCATCCTCCTGGGCGCGATGCCGAGGTAATCGCCGCCATGTCCACAACCGCGCCGGCCAGTTGGGGCCGCTATCCCTCTTCGCAGCCGCGCTGCCTTTTGCCGTGCCGCGATGCGCAAATGCCCACTCTGCCCGCCGAACCGCAGTTCTGCCTGCCCTTCGGCAATGGCCGCAGCTATGGCGATGTCTGCCTGAACAACGGCGGCACGCTGCTGCTGGCGCGCGGGCTGGACCGCTTCATCGCCTTCGATCCGGCAACCGGTATCTTGCGGGCAGAGGCGGGCGTGCTGCTCTCGGAAATCCTGGCGCTGATCGTGCCGCAGGGTTGGTTTCTGTCAGTCACCCCCGGCACGCAGATGATCACTCTGGGCGGAGCCATCGCTAACGATGTCCACGGCAAGAATCATCACTGGGCCGGCAGTTTCGGCTGTCACGTGCGCGCGTTTGAACTGCGGCGTTCCACCGGCGAGCGACTACTCTGCACGCCGGCCCAGAACGCTGACTGGTTCCGGGCCACGGTCGGCGGCCTGGGGTTGACCGGACTGATCACTTGGGTCGAAATTCAGTTGCAGCGCATCGCCAATCCCTGGATCGTGGCCGAAAACCGCCGTTTCGCCAGCCTGGATGAATTCCTCGCGCTCAACGCCGAGTACGAGGCGCGTTACCCCTATACCGTCTCCTGGATTGATTGCGCTGCCCGGGGCCGGGTGCTGGGTCGAGGCATCTACATGGCGGGGATGCATGCGCCGCCCGGCCTGATGAAATCACCGCCGCCGGAACGCCGGGCGCTGACTGTGCCGTTCGCGCCGCCGGTCTCGTTGGTCAACAACCTCAGCGTGCGTTGGTTCAACCGGCTCTATTACCACCTGCCGCGCCCGGCGCGGGGGCTGACCCCTTATCAACCGTTCTTCTACCCACTGGACAACCTGTTGGAATGGAACCGGCTGTACGGGCGACGAGGTTTCTTTCAATACCAGTGCGTCATTCCGCCCGCCGCCGCCCGCGAAGCCCTGCGGGAAATCCTGGCCCGCATCGCCGCCAGCGGTCAGGGTTCGATGCTGGCGGTGCTCAAGCGGTTCGGCGACAAGACTTCCGGCGGCCTGCTGTCGTTCCCTCGGCCTGGCTTTACCTTGGCGCTGGATTTTCCCAACCTCGGTCAGAAGACGCTTGATCTGCTGGGCAGCCTCGATGAAGTGACTCGGCAGGCTGGCGGCGCGGTCTATCCCGCCAAGGACGCCCGGATGAGCGGCGACAGTTTCCGCCGGTATTTTCCGCAGTGGGCGGAGTTCAGCCGCTACATCGATCCCCGGTTTTCCTCCAGCTTCTGGCGGCGGGTGATGAAGAATTGATCCCCCTCACTCTCAACCCCTCTCCCACGGGGCGAGGGGAGAAATTTTGCAAGGTAACGCCATGCGCAACATCCTGATTATCGGCGCCACTTCGGCCATCGCCGAGGCCACCGCCCGCCGTTTCGCCGCTGGCGGCGCCCGCTTTCATCTGGTCGGGCGCCATGCCGAACGGCTCGCCGCGATTGCCCGCGATCTGGAAATCCGCTCCGGCCAGCCGGTCACGCAGGAAAGTATCGACCTGGATCAACTGGACCAGCATCCAGCCCTGCTGGAACGGGCCGACCAAGCGCTGGGCGGCATTGACATCGCGCTAATCGCCCACGGTGCGTTGCCCGACCAGAACGCCTGCCAGCAGTCGGTGACGGCTACGCTGGCAGCCATCCACACCAACGCGCTGAGCGTGATCAGCCTGGCCACCCTGCTGGCCAATATGTTCGAGCGGCGCGGGCGCGGAACCTTGATCGCCATCGGTTCGGTGGCCGGCGACCGGGGCCGGCAGAGCAACTACGTCTACGGCGCGGCCAAGGGCATGATCAGCCTGTTCCTGCAGGGACTGCGCAACCGGCTTAGCCGCAAGGGCGTTCAGGTGCTGACGGTCAAGCCCGGCTTCGTGGACACGCCGATGACCGCCGCTTTCGAGAAGAAGGGTTTGCTGTGGGCGCAGCCCGACCGGATTGCCCAAGGCATCGTCGCCGCCGTCGAGCGTGGCCGCGACGAGGTTTACCTGCCCTGGTTCTGGCGCTGGATCATGTTGATCATCCTGCATATCCCAGAGAGGCTATTCAAGCGGTTAAACCTTTGAGCGGATCAAGCGCGTGGTCGGCGCAAACCGGGCAGCAGCCAGACCCAGGTCAGCAACTGCCCGGTCAGCGCCAGCCCGAACGCCAGTTGATACCCCGGCTCCGCGTAACCGCCGCCTGCCGCCGGCCAGCGGTTGATGATGGCGCCCATGCCCCACTGGCCAGCGAACGCCGCCACGAACACCAGCAGATTGAGCGCCGTGTTCACCCGGCCCGCCAGCGCTGGCGGAAACGCCTGGGTCAGGATCGCGTAGTTCAGCGTTCCGGCGGTGCCCAGGAACCCGAACAGCACCCACAGCGGCAGCAGCGGTTCCAGCTTCAGCAGCAACGCCAGTTGCGCCAGCATGAACAGCGCCATGCCGCCCGCCGCCACCGCCAGCGGCGAAATCCCGCGCCGCGACAAGCGATAGGCTAACTGGCCCATGCCGAGAAACCCCGCCACCATCGCCGCCGCCACCCAGAACAGGTAGCCGGCGGCGGCGGTTTTGTCCAGTCCGGCCACATCGCGCAGCCACGGGCCGGCCCACAACCCCTGAATCGCCATGAACGCCGCCTGCGACACCACGCTGCTCGGCGCGATCCGCCAGAACACCGGACTGCGGAAAATCTCCGCCACGCCGCGCCATTGCTCGCGCCAGCCGCTCGCCGGTGCGTCGCTGCTCCGTTCCGGCACGGCCAGCCACAAGGCGGCCGCCACCGCGACCGTGAGGATCGCCAGGCCCGCGAACACCCCCCGCCACCCGGTCAGCCGCAAGGCTGCTTCCACCGGCGCGGTGGCGACCAGCGCGCCCAGTCCGCCCGCCGCCAGCACCCAGCCATTGACCGCCGGCAGGCGCGCGGCGGGAAACCACAAGACAAACGCCTTGAAGCTGGCCATCAGACAGGCCGACACACCCAGCCCGATCAGGCCCCGACCGATGATCAACTCGGTCGAGTTGCCGCTGACCGCGAACAGGCCGGCTCCCGCCGCTGCGAACAGCAGCAGCGTCGCCTCCACCCGGCGCGGCCCGAACCGGTCCAGCAACAGACCCAGCGGCAGTTGAAAGGCGGCGAAGGTCAGGAAATAGACGCTGGTCAGCAGACCGAGATCGGTGGCGTCCAGCCGCAGTTCCGTGGCCAGATAGGGCGACAGCACCGCGTTGATGGTGCGGTAGATATAGGACAGGAAATAGCCGGCGGCGAACGGCAGAAGGATGCGTAATAGAAGCGCCAGCGGTAGTCTTTGGGAAAGCGTTTGCTTGGGCATGTGCGACAACGAGGAGAAGTTTCTTGAAAATCTGGATCGATGCGGATGCCTGTCCGGCTCCGGTGAAGGTCATCGTGTACCGCGCCTCCCAACGGGTCAAGGCGCCGGTCACGCTGGTAGCCAATCACCGGGCGCGGCCCCCATCCTCACCGCTGATCACGGTGGTCCAAGTCAACCAGGGTTTCGACGCGGCGGATGATTACATCGTGGAACGCGCAACCGCCAGCGACCTCGTCATCACCGCCGATATTCCGCTGGCGGCCCGACTGGTGGCGCGAGGGATTCCCGCGCTCGACCCGCGCGGCGAGTTGTACACGGCGGATAACGTCCAAGAGCGGCTGGCCTTGCGCAATCTTAAGGAGGAATTGCGATCGGCGGGCGGCGTATCCGGCGGCCCGGCGCCTTATCACGACCGCGACAAGCAAGCTTTCGCGAACAGTCTGGACCGCTGGCTGGCGCGCCAGCGCGCCCGGTAACCCGCGCGCCGCGCGGTTCCACCGACAACCGCCCTCGCCGCCGCCAGTGGGCTGACGCAAAAAGTTTCGACAGGTTCTCGTTCCCACGCTCCAGCGTGAGAATGCGTCCGGAACCGCTCCAGCGGCCGGCTGGCGATGGAGGCAGGCCATCGTGGCAGAAGCAGTCATGTTCCAACCGCCCCGGCAGCGGAACATGGCGGACTTCCGGCAACCAATGCGCCCGCCGGGCGGCGGTTCGATCCAGCACCCGTGCCTGCACGTCGAACACGATCCGTAACGGCGGCGGCAACTTTCCCCAGCGCCCGCGCCTGCGCCTGCGCCTGCAACGGGGATTTTCCGGATAAAAATCAGGTTTTGCCTTCCCCAAAAATCAGGGGTTCCCCGATACCGATGCCCTACCTGGTTGCGTAGGCTATCCACTATCGCAACCCCAATGCGAAAGCTAGGTTAATCAAAAAATCAAAAAGTCGAAGAGCTAAATTTCTTATAGGCCAGTAAGGGAAAACATTCGTTATGTCTCTGAAAAAACTGCATGACGCTTTATCATCAATATCCGCCGGACAGAAAACCGGCAATCTGGTTTTTCTCGTTAAAGAAGTATCTTCTAAACGAGTTGGCATTGGCACTTTTGCCTTCGATAAAGGCAAACTGGTTCGAGCTACCTTCCAGCAGGAAACCGGTCGCAATGCAATATCGGCGTTGTTAGCGACCGATGTTCCCGATATGGATTTCGATGTTAATTTCAAGGAATTTCCCGTAACCTCCGAGCCAGATCCTGGTATCCCCCTCATTGCCGATCTGATGCAGCAAATGGAAACCAGGGATCAACCAAAAAAATCACCGAACATTAATCTACAAAATGAAGTACTGCAATTACTCGTAAGTCGTTTTGGTGCGAGTGCCGTGGCTAAAGTCGATGCCATCGCTCAGAAAATCTCTCCGACCGAGCAACCTGTTACTTTCCTCGATAAATGCAAGTCGTTCGTTGAAATGACGTCCGGCAAGGCGAAGGCGGAAAAGATATTCGCCGAGCTCTACGAAAAATTGAAGAATCAATGATAGGAGGCTCCCGCCTTATATCGAAACTTTACCTGTTTTAAAGCGAAGACCCAATCTCCCACTGTTGTGTTGATTAAAATGAGGTAACCCTATGAATCTTGAACTTTTAAACTACAACACAAGCTTTCTGAGTCCCATGCTGAAATGGATTGCCCCCATCTTATTTTTACTGGCGTCAGTTATGCTGGCAAAAGCGTACAGGAATTATGGTGGCGTTTTCAAGGATGCCATGGGTTTACTGGTCACGAGCGTATTTGTCGGCGCGCTGGCATTTTTATTCCGCGTTGGCGGCGATTTCATCCTGCCAAACTTTAAATGGGGCGAGAGCCTTTTCTACCTTGTTTTCGTCGTTTTTAATGTGATCGTGGCCGCGAAATTTTTGAAGCTAATTAAGGAGTTCAAAAGCAATGTTTGATTATAACACCAGCGTAATGAATCTTGGGCTTAAGTGGATCATAGCTGGCGGCTATGTGATCATCGTCTATCTGTATTATCGCTGCTTGAGCGAATACAGGGGTTCCGAGACGGGGGTGGCGTTAAAATTCCTGTTGTGGATGGGTGTCTTTGGTTTCCTGGCAGCACTGGTCCGAATTTTTGGCGACGGTACTGACTTTGGTTTTACCAAGGAGTACAGTTTGAAGTGGTTCCAGTCCCTGTTCTACATCTTCCAGGCGGTCTTCTTTATTTACGCCGCCGGCTATTTTTTGAAAGCCTCAAAGGAATCTTAGTGTTTCAACCGGGCTGGATCGATGAATTGTAGGGTGGATGAGCGCCAGTGAAATCCACCCTCGGCGGGTCGTCACAGAAGTTGGATTGCGCCGCTCTTACGCTACCAAGCCGCTTGATCACCAGTTCCAAAAAGGTCTCAAGCCGGGGAGGGTAGCGGCACGGCGGGCGGCCCAGGGCCGACGGGCCAAGCACCTGTTCGGCCCGCCGTTCGGGTCAGCCCGGCCGATGCGCCAACCGGTAGACCTTTTCCTGCAACCAGGTCAGGCCAAGATTCCGCCAGCGCGATTCATCGGACAGGGCGTCGCGCACGTACAGCAGTTCCACCTGGTGGGCCGGTTCGTACAGCGCCCGCACTTCCGCTTCGCCGACCGCGAACGGCGGCCCCGGCCTCACGGCCTGATCGTACTCCATCGTCACCAGCAGCACCCGTATTCCGGGCGGCAGAATGGCGTCGAGATGGCGGGCGTAGCGCTCGCGCATCGCCGGTGGCAGCGCGATCAGCGAAGCGCGGTCGTAGACCCCGGCGCAATCGGCGACGTGGCACGGTTCCAGGGCGAAGAAGTCCCCCAGCAGGATGCGGATTTCATCCGCTTCCCAAACTTCGAACGCCCCTTCCCGCCAGCGCCGTGGCTGTAACTCGTTTTCGGCGAAGAACGCCTCGACCGCGACCGGACTGAGTTCCACTCCGGTCGCGGGATGGCCCTCGCCCGCCAGCCACAGCAGGTCGAGGCTTTTGCCGCACAGCGGGACGAACGCTCGCTGGCCGGATTTCAATCCCAGTCGTTTCCAAAACTGTTGAAGAAGAACATTGATTTCCTGCTTGTGAAAGCCGATTTCAGCCCGCTCCCAGCGTTCGTGCCAGAAACCCGGTTGCATATCGTCACCTCGCCTGTTCGATCAACCCATTGACGCCGGCCACCAAGCCCGGCGGGCAAACAGCGCGCCCAGTCCTTGCAGCAGGTAGCGCAGATCCCGGCACGCCCACCAGTCGCAGATCGCCGCTCACCACCGCCAGCAACCGCAGCAAATATAGCGCTCCTATTCCAGTTGTGGAATTTCCCCTCCTTGGCTAAGGAGGGGTGGCGCGAAGCGCCGGGGTGGTTCGAAACGGTGACTCCACAAATCAGATAGGAGCGCTATAGCGCAACACCGGAATCGTCGTCGCCCATTCCCAAGCTCCGAACACCTGCCGGCGGTGGTTGCCGAACCGGTCGAATTCCAGCCGGTTGTCGTGCAGTCGCACCTCGCGCAGCGGCCAGCGCCAGCGGCCGCACCCGGCCATAGCGGGGCAACAGCGCTTCGCGCAGGTCCGCGTCCGGTTCGGCCAACCGATCCGCGTGGTCGCTCGCGATTTCGCCTCCTGACGGGCCTGTTTCCAGACCCGGTAGAGAAACAGGGGATTGCGAGAATAGAGCGCCGCCATATCCGGCTTGGCTCCTGGATCGACCGCCAAGCTCGTTCCAGCCAGACCGATCTCGCGCAGCCACAGCGGTGCATGGGGAATCCGCCCGGAGCAGAAATCGAACAGCCCACCCACACCCATGCCTCCCCTCTTCCACAAAAGGAGAGGGAGTCAGGTCCAGCGCCAGCCCCGCCACCGCCAATCCGCGCCCATGGCCGCCAGCGCCCCGATCCAGCCGGACCCCGGTTCCAAATTTAGTACGCTCCATTCGCATCCCTGCCCATCCCGCACGCTCGCGCGCCCGTCCGGCGGGGCATCCTCGCGGCAACACACTTCCAGGGTTCGCAAACCGCTGGCCAAGCCGCCGCCCAATGCCTTGGCGATGGCTTCCTTGCGGGTCCAGCAGGTGAGGAACGCTGGCTGAAACCGCTCCGCTGGCAACGCCTGGAACGCCGCCCACTCGCGCGGCGTACACACTCTTTCGATGACCGCCGCATGGCCCACGCTTCGATCCAGGCGCTCCAGATCGACGCCCACCTCACGGCGGGCCACGGCGTATAGCGCCCAGCCGCCACTGTGCGAAAGATTGAAATGCCATTCGGCTCCAGCGTCCGCGCCGCCCAACGCCGGTTTGCCGTGCGGGCCCTGCTCGAAACGCAGCGCCGTCGCTGGCCGATTCAAATACGCGCCCAGCAATTCCCGCAACAGGCCACGCCCGGCGATGAAGCGGTCCCGGTGATCGGGAAAGCGAAAGCGCGCCGCCCGCTCCCGCTCGTCAACCGCCAACGTCGCCGCCAGATCAGCCAACGGTTTCGGCGGCTGATCCAGCGCCGCCAGCCACAGGTGAATTTCGTCGGCGGCCAGAGAGAGGCGCCGGGGGGTAAAATCCTTCACCTGTCCCCTGTCCCCTGCCTTCTCGCTCATCGGTTTTGCTCCCGCAACCGAAACACCCATGCGTAATCCGGGTGGGTTCCCTACACTACCGCCACGCCGCCCGCCCGCCCTCGCTTGGCGCGGCCCGGTCGTCCATCGACCATCCCGCCAGCACTGGCCAAGCCACCCACGGAGCGCTCCCATGAGTCATGTCATCGAAATCAAGGTCCGGGGCTATCATCTCGACCTGTTCCGCCACGTCAACAACGCCCGCTACCTGGAATTTCTGGAGGAAGCCCGCTGGAGTTTTCTGGAAGTGACCGACAACCTGAATGTTCTGGACCAACACGGCTATGCGTTCGCCGTGGTCAACATCAACATCAATTACCGCCGCGCCGCCTACATGGGCGAAATTCTGCGCGTCGTCACCTCGATGAAATCCATCGGCGTCCGCCGGTGCGTGATGCATCAGGCGATCACCCTCAAGGACGCCGACACCGTGATCGCCGACGCCGATGTCACTTTCGTCATCGTGGATACTCAAGCCGAAAAAGCAGTGGTGCTCGAAGGCGAGCTGCGGGCAGGGATGGAACGGATGGCGGATTAGCCGTCCTCGCCCAGCAAAAGATCGCGTGATGGCCGGGTTTCCCAGCGCCAGGCGTGGGCGATGATGGTCGCCAGATCGGCGTAACGCGGTTTCCAGCCCAGTTCGGCCCGCGCCCGCCGCGAGTCCGCCACCAAACGCGCCGGATCGCCGGATCGCCGCTCGCCATATTGCGCCGGGATGTCACGGCCAGTCGCGGCGCGGGCGGTCTCGATCACTTCCCGCACCGAAAAGCCGTTGCCGTTGCCGAGGTTGTACGCCGCGCTGTCGCCGCCGGCCCACAGCCGTTGCAGCGCCAGCAGATGGGCCTCGCATAGATCGGCGACGTGAATGTAGTCGCGGATGCAGGTGCCGTCCGGCGTGTCGTAGTCGGTTCCGAACACGGTGATATGGGGCCGACGACCGGCGACGGCCTGGAGCACCAGCGGAATCAGATGGGTCTCCGGTTCATGGCGCTCGCCCAGTTCGCCGTCCGGGTCGGCGCCAGCGGCGTTGAAATAGCGCAGGCAGACCGATTTGATCCCATACGCCACCTCGTAATCTTGCAACATCTGCTCGACCATCCACTTGCCGCGCCCGTAGGGATTGATGGGATTTTTCGGATGATCCTCGTCTATCGGGATACGGACCGGCTCACCAAAAATGGCGGCGGTGGAGGAAAAGATGAAGTGGCGTACCCGGTGCGCCACCATCGCGTCTAGCAGGTACTGGGTTTTAAACACGTTGTTGAGATAGTACTTGGCCGGCTCGCGCACCGATTCGCCGACCTGGATGTGGGACGCGAAATGCATCACGCCATCGAAGCGCGAGGTTCCGAGCAACTCGTCCAGCAGATCCCGTTCGCCCAGATCGCCCAGCACGAAGCGGCCGCCCACCACCGCGTCCCGGTGACCGGCGGACAGATTGTCCAGCACCGTGACCTCGAATCCGCGCTGACCCAGCAACTTGACCATGTGGGAGCCGATGTAGCCTGCTCCGCCGACGACGAGCACATGCATGGAGTTTTTCCTTGTGGGTTCGAGCGCGTTGCCGCGCCAACCCCGTCAAAATAGCGTTTTCTTGTTGACATCATAAACCAAACGCCGCGCTATCGCCCCCCAACTCATGATCGCTGCCAGCGACGCCCAGCAGCAACCCGAGTTTCGCTCATTTTTTTAAGCAGTTGAATTTTTTATGGGGATAAATTTTATTTCAGCCAGAGACCAATCTAATAAACGTAAACGACTTTTTTGGGCTACCGATAGCAAGTTGAAAAATTTGTGCTATGGTTTTGGGTAGGGTGGCGGTTCGGAAACGGTGAGTTTTTGGAAGCTACGTCGGCCCTAACTGATCGATCCAGCCGACCGCGCTACCGCGCGGGCTGGGCTTAGATCGTTAATCGGGTTGTGATAGCGCGATGTTTTTTAAAAACATCCTATAACCTTACATATGGAGAAAACCCATGAAAAATATGCTCGCAACAACACTAATGGCTGTCACAACAGTTCTATTCAGTGGATCAACGTTTGCAGACACCTATGTCGTAGTGATCAACGCGCTGAAGGATAATATTCGCGTGAACAACAACGCCGTATCCAACGGCTCAGGAAGTTGGTCGGCTTTGGATGCACTGGTAGAAACACAGAACGGAACCAAACTGACCATTAAGGACATGCACGCGAAGTGCAAGAGTGGTGGTTGGCAAATCCAGTCAACTGGACCCAAGCCGACGGACTACTGCATAAACCTTGGCTTTGGGGAGGTGGGTTGCCTGTTCGCTGCGGTTAGACAAGATGCTGGCAGTCAAATTCCATATATCGATATGACCAAGGTGGCTCTGGGCAATTGCTCTGGCAAATGGTGGGAGCAAGCTGGACGCGGTCCGATCACGGAGATTACCAAGCTAATCGCGGATACAGGAGCAAGTATTGCCGCGGCAGTCGGTGCCGTGAAAGGGGTAAAGAAGTGATGCCAATTGCCGGTGGATTTTGGTTTTTAGCCGGTAGGCTGGGATGAAGCGAAGCAAATCCCGGCATCAGCGGAATGCTGGGTTTTCGCTTCGCTCCAATCCAGCCTGCACGTTCCAATCAAACCTATCCAGAACCGGTAAAGTATCCCCCGGCGGGGCCGGAGCTTCAGTTTGTCTGAATTAGCAAGATTCTTCGATCCGACGAAGCCAAGGGGCAGGACGTGGCCCGGTGGTAGCGGCGACGAGCAGACGGTTGGGAAGCGTGTCGAGATGAAATCGCCGATCGAAGCGGTAAGCGAAGGCGGCCAAGTAGCGTGAGCCGTACTTGGCGAATTTGAATGCAGGGTCAGCGCCGCCGCCCAGGCGGCGAAGGCCGCCCGGAACGCCACCGGATCGATCCGCCCCGGCACATCGCTCGAGGTGTCGTGCGAGGGAATCCCGTTGGGCAGCTCCAGAAACCCTCGCAACTAGTCTTCCTGCTCCTCGGCAAACGCTTCCGTCCCCACCCGGTCCTCCACCCCACTCAGCACTGCGCAGAGGACAATCATCAGAATATCATGGAGTTCGTGGACCTTATTCCGCGTTTCGCGGCGCGGATCGGGCAGGTCGGCGAAATAGGAGCGGGGGTCGAGCAGTTGGGGCGGCATCAGTTCTCTCCATCCGATCAACCCGGTTCCGTTACCCTAGCAATCAGCCTCCTGTCAACCCCCCACATAGCGCGATAGCTCTGGGAAGTGGTCGAGCAAGCTTGCAAACCGGTCTCCAAATCAGTAAGTTTTGCAATTCACTTTAAAACAACCCCTCGATTTCGATCAGCCCTGTTCAAGGAGTTATCATGAAGCGGACTTTCCAGCCCAGCATCATTCACCGCAAACGCACCCACGGCTTTCGCGCCCGTATGGCCACCAAGGGTGGTCGCCGGGTTCTGAAGGCGCGCCGCGCCAAGGGCCGCGCCCGGCTGACACCCTGACGCCGTGGTCGATGGCGCGCGCTTCCCGCGCCGCGCCCGGCTGACCGGCCGGAACGCCTTCGCCGATGTTTTCGCCCAGCCGGTCAAATCCAGCGACCGCTATTTCACCGTGCTCGCTCGCCCCAACGAGCTCGGCTATTCCCGCCTCGGTCTGGCCATTTCCCGCAAGGTCGCCAAATCCGCCGTGGCGCGTAACCGGATCAAGCGGATCGCCCGCGACAGCTTTCGGCACCATCAGACGTGGCTCGGCGGCCTGGATTGCGTGGTGATGGGCCGCGCCGGCCTAACCGAACCGGACAACGCCGTCCTGTTCGCCTCGTTGCAACGACACTGGCGCAGGCTGGCGCAATCATGCGCGCCCTCCTGATCGCCTTGATCGGCGGCTATCAGTGGTTCATCAGTCCGCTGCTGGGCAATCACTGCCGTTTCTATCCAAGCTGCTCCCAGTACGCCCGCGAGGCCATCGAGCGCCACGGTGTCTTGCGCGGCGCCTGGTTGGCAATCCGGCGGGTGGCGTGCTGTCATCCCTGGCATCCGGGCGGCATCGACCCCGTTCCCGAACCTCCCCCGAAGGACCGATGATGGAAAACCAACGTTTACTGCTCTTCGCCGCGCTGATGTTCGTGGTGTTTCTGCTTTGGCAAAACTGGCTGGAGTTCCAGGCCATGAACCACCCACCGCCGGCCCCGCCACCGATAGCCACCGCCCCGCCCGGGTCGGTCAGTCCCGCCGGGGTCGCCGCGCCGACCGCAGTTCCGGGCCAGGACGTGCCG
>WBUJ01000116.1 GCA_008933795.1 Candidatus Contendibacter sp.
CCCCCCACCCCGGCGCGAAATAATCGTCGCCCCGGGTCGGCAGCAGGCCCGGGACCAGGTAGCCGGACACGAACATGTCCGATTCCCGGCGCAACTCCTCGGACACGTTATCGAACGCCAGGGTTTCCACCCGGCAACCCTTGTTTTGCAGGGCGCGCACCACCTGCACGAAATCGCCATCGCCGGTGGCCAGCAGCACCCGATCCAGGTTCTCCGACTGCAGCAGCACGTCCACGGCCATGTCGAGATCGGCGTTGGCCTTGCCATAGCGGTTGCCGGCTTCGTCCTGGAACCATTTGACCCGCTTCTCGATGACCTTGTAGCCGAGTTCACGCAAGGCCGACTGGTAGGCGCGAGCCTTGTCTCGGTAGACCGCATTGGTTTCGGCGCGTTCCTCGTCATAAGTCAGATAAACGTTCAACCGTAGCGGTTCGGCGTGATCGCGGCAGGCAAACTCGCGCAACACGTCATATTGCATGCGCTGCCCGCCGTTGCGGGAAATATTGGCGGCGTCTACATAAACGCCAACCTTGGCATGGGATTTAAGAATAACGGTCATAGTGGCTTTATCTAAATATCCGGTCTAATGAGATTGTGTTTCACTCGTTAACCATCCGCGCGGATGGATTGAGCATTATGACAAAATCACCGCTGCCATATTGCGCTTTTTTAGGAGATTCCATCAAAGAAAACGGGCGACCATGAGTCGCCCGCTGGACATCCATCCAATATCCGAGAATCAGCCGCTCGCCCGCGTCTCCAGAATCTCGACGGCGGGCAGCACCTTGCCTTCGAGGAATTCCAGGAACGCGCCGCCGGCGGTGGAGATGTAGGACACCTTGTCGTAGATGTCGTACTTCTGGATAGCCGCAATGGTGTCGCCGCCGCCGGCCAGGGTGAACGCCTGGGTGTTGGCGATCGCCATGGCGACGGTCTTGGTGCCCTCGCCGAACTGGTCGAACTCGAACACGCCAACCGGGCCGTTCCACACCACGGTGCCGGCCTTCATGATGATGTCGGCCAATTCCTGGGCGCTCTTCGGGCCGATGTCGAAGATCATGTCGTCGTCGGCCACCGCGCCGGCGTCCTTTTGCACCGCCGGCTCGGCGGAGTCAAATTTCTTACCGCAGACCACGTCGACCGCGATCGGAATATTCGCGCCGCGCTGCTTCATCTTCTCGATCAGCATCTGGGCCGTCGGCACCAGATCATCCTC
This sequence comes from Candidatus Contendibacter sp., assembly GCA_008933795.1. Classification (GTDB taxonomy): domain Bacteria; phylum Pseudomonadota; class Gammaproteobacteria; order Competibacterales; family Competibacteraceae; genus Contendibacter. The sequence goes on from WBUJ01000116.1 coordinate 1,217, forward strand.
GCACAGCGACTTGCCGACGTTCTTGCCCACGGCCTTGAGGAACGTGTTGGCGATGCCGCCGCCGACCACCATTTGATCGACCTTCTCGGACAGGCTTTCCAGCACGGTCAGCTTGGTCGAGACCTTGGAGCCGCCGACGATGGCGACCAGTGGCCGGGCCGGCTTGGCCAGCGCCTTGGTCAGCGCGTCGAGTTCCTCGGTCAGCAGGATACCGGCGCAAGCCACCGGCGCGAACTTGGCGATGCCGTGGGTGGAGGCTTCGGCGCGGTGCGCGGTGCCGAAGGCGTCCATGACGAAGATGTCGCACAGCGCGGCGTATTTCTTCGCCGTCTCTTCGATGTTCTTCTTTTCGCCCTTGTTGACGCGGCAGTTCTCCAACAGCACCACTTCGCCATTGGCGACGTCAAAGCCGCCGTTAACCCAGTCGCGGATCACCCGCACCGGCTTGCCCAGCTTGGCGGCCATCACCTCGGCGACCGGCTTGAGCGAGTCTTCTTCGGAGAATTGGCCTTCGGTGGGACGGCCCAGATGGGACGTAACCATCACCTTGGCGCCGGCCTTCATGGCAAATTCGATGGTGGGCATCGAGGCCGTGATGCGGGCGTCGGACGTGACCTTGCCATCCTTGACGGGCACATTCAGGTCGGCGCGGATGAACACCCGCTTGCCGGCGAGATCCAGATCGGTCATGCGCTTGACGTTCATGATTTTTATTCCTCCAAATAAAACCCCCGTCCGGCTTGGCGCGGGGCCAGGGCGGCGGGGGCGGGTGGTTTCAACTCAGCAAGGAACCGCCACGGCGTGGCGACCGCTTACTTGGCAATGACGCGGACCATCTCCAAAACCTTGCAGGAGTAGCCCCATTCGTTGTCGTACCAGGCCACGACCTTGACGAAGGTGTCATCCAGCGCGATGCCGGCGTCGGCGTCGAACGTGGAGGTGCATGCCTCGCCACGGAAGTCGGTCGCGACGACCTTGTCTTCGGTATAGCCCAGCACGCCCTTCATGGCGCCTTCGGAGGCGGCCTTCATCGCGGCGCAGATTTCCTTGTAGGTCGCGGGCTTGTTCAGCTCCACGGTCAGGTCTACCACCGACACGTCGGAAGTGGGCACGCGGAAGGCCATGCCGGTCAGCTTCTTGTTCAGTTCCGGGATGACCACGCCGACGGCCTTGGCCGCGCCGGTGGAGGACGGGATGATGTTCTCCAGGATGCCGCGCCCGCCGCGCCAGTCCTTGTTGGAGGGGCCGTCCACGGTCTTCTGGGTGGCGGTGGCGGCGTGGACGGTGGTCATCAGCCCGCGCTTGATGCCCCAGGTGTCGTTCAGCACCTTGGCGACCGGAGCCAGACAGTTGGTGGTGCAGGAGGCGTTGGAGATGATGGTCTGGCCAGCGTAGGTCTTGTCGTTGACGCCGTACACGAACATCGGGGTATCGTCCTTGCTGGGCGCGCTCTGGATCACCTTCCTGGCGCCAGCGGCGATGTGCTTCTGGCAGGTTTCCTTGGTCAGGAACAGACCGGTGGATTCGACCACGATGTCGGCGCCCACTTCGTTCCACTTCAGCTCGGCGGGGTCCTTGACGGCGGTCAGACGAATTTTCTTGCCGTTGACGACCAGGGTGTTGCCGTCGACCGCGACGTCGCCCTTGAAGCGGCCGTGCACGGAATCGTACATCAACATGTAGGCCAGATAGTCCGGTTCGAGCAGGTCGTTGATGCCGACGATCTCGATGTCGGGGAAGTTTTTGACAGCGGCGCGAAACACCATGCGGCCGATGCGGCCAAACCCATTGATGCCAACCTTGATAGCCATTCTTTTCCTCCAGTGGAGTGGTTTTTCATCAGAAGACGGGCGGGCGTCGCCCACCCAACACGATCAAGTTTAAACCTTATTCATTAAAAAGCAGCACCGGACTGGAATAGCGCCTCTACGGCGGCGGTCACCCGTTCGGCGGTAAAGCCGAAATGCTGGAAGATGATTTCCGGCGACCCTGACTCGCCAAAGCAGTCGATCCCGATCACCGTGCCCTTGGGGCCAGCATATTTGTACCAGGGTGCGGTCACGCCAGCCTCCACCACCACGCGCCGGGTCACCGCCGCCGGCAGCACCGACTCGCGCCAAGCGGCGTCCTGTGCGTCGAACACGTCCACCGATGGCATGGAGACGACGCGAACCCGCCGCCCCTGGCCATTCAGTCGCCGGGCTGCTTCGACCGCCAATTGCACCTCGGAACCGGTGGCGATCAGGATCGCTTCCGGCGCGTCCCCGCAATCGAGCAGCACGTAGCCGCCCCGGGCGATGGTCCGCACCTGTTCGGGGGTGCGATCCTGGTGCGGCAGCTTCTGGCGGGTGAAAATCAGGGCGGTCGGCCCGTTGACCCGCTCCAGCGCCGCCTTCCAGGCGACGGCGGTTTCCGTCGTGTCGCAGGTCCGCCAGACCGACAGATCGGGAATAATCCGCAGGCCGGCGACCTGTTCGACCGGCTGATGGGTCGGACCGTCGCCGCCCACGCCGATGGAGTCGTGGGTCAGCACGAACACGCAGCGTAGCTTCATCAGCGCGGACATGCGGATGGCGCTGCGGCCGTAGTCGGCGAACATCAGAAAGGTGCCGCCGAAGGGCACGTAGCCGCCATGCAGCGCCAGCCCGTTCATGATAGCGTTCATCGCGAATTCGCGCGCGCCGTAAAAGATCAGGTTGCCGTCCGGATGTTCGAAATCGACCGGCCGGCATCCCATCCAGGGGATGCCCGTGGATTCGGTGAGATCCGCGGAACCCCCGACCAGGCTGGGAAAATGCGGGCCGTAAAATTCCAGAGCGCGTTGGGAAGCAACTCGGGTAGCGAGATCCTCGCGCCGCTCCTGGGTGGCCTGAATGAAATTCCAGGCCAGATGTTCCCAGTCCTCGGGAAATCCACAGGCCAGCCGCCGCTCGAATTCCGCCGCCACTTCGGGGTACTTCGTCCGGTAGCGGGCGAACAGCTCGTTCCACTCGGTTTCCCACGCCGCGCCCTTGGTCCGGGCGTCGAGGGCGCGATAATACTCCGGCGGGATGACAAAAGGCTCGTGGCGCCAGCCGATGTTCTCGCGGGTTGCGGCCACCTCGGGGACGCCGAGCGGCGCGCCATGCGATTTTTCGCTGCCACTCTTGCCGGGCGAACCCCAGGCGATGGTGGTTTTGCAACAGATCAGGGTCGGGCTTTCCGAGTAGGCCCGCGCCTGCGCGATGGCCCGGTGGACCGCCTCGGCGTCGTGGCCGTCCACGTTCGCGATCACATGCCAGCCCAAGCCCTCAAAACGCTTGACGATATCCTCGCTGAACCAGCCCCGCACCGGGCCGTCGATAGAGATGCCGTTGTCGTCGTACAAGCAAATCAGTTTGCCCAACCCCCAGGTGCCCGCTAGGGAGCAGGCTTCGTAGGAGATGCCTTCCATCAGGCAACCGTCACCGAGGATGACGTAGGTGTAATGATCGACGATGGGAAAACCGGGACGGTTGAAGCGGGTCGCCAGCGCCCGTTCAGCCAGCGCCATGCCGACGCCGTTCGCCAAGCCCTGCCCCAGCGGTCCGGTCGTGGTTTCCACGCCCGGCGTGCGGCCGTATTCGGGATGTCCCGGCGTGCGGGAACCCAACTGGCGGAAGTCGCGCAGATCCTCGATGGTCAGATCGTAGCCGCTCAGGTGCAGCAGGGAGTACAGCAGCATCGAGCTGTGACCGTTGGACAGAATCAGGCGGTCGCGGTTGAACCACTTGGGATGGGTGGGATTGTGCCGTAAGAAGTCGTTCCACAACACGGCGCCGAAATCCGCCATGCCCATCGGCGCGCCGGGGTGACCGGACTCCGCCCGTTGCACGGCATCCATGCTCAGAGCGCGGATGGCGTTGGCCAGTTCGCGGCGCGATGGGGTTATGGTTTCCCGAACGGCGGGGGTGGGAGCGACCGGTTCGACGGTCATGGCGTCCACCAGGCGACGGGCGGCCAATTCACTACGCGAGGGCATAAGCTCTCTCCTACGTCAACATAAAAGTACCGGGGAAATGCCGGGAACCACGCGCGTTACCCCGAGGTAAGGCACGCCGCGACCTGGCTGCGCGCGTCGCTCTTGCTGGGACGTTCACCGGAGAGATCACGAGGGATGTCCAGTCGCGCCAAAACCCCTTTGGGGATCGGTGTCGGCCGAAAAATGGCGGCGATTATAGGAAAAATCACGGTATACGCCAAACGATTATTATTATGGCGGCGACCGGCGGCCCCGCGTCGGGGTCCGTTCGCGGCCGCCGTCAATCCCGCCGCAGGCGGTCGGAAATCGCCACCGGGGTCGGATAGGTCAACACCAGATAATAGGTCGAGGCGATGAAGGTCAGCAGAGTGGTCGCCTGTACCAGATAAGAAGCCTCGCGGCCGATCAACTGGTTTTGCTGGGCCAGCACCGCGATCAGCAGCGAAAACTCGCTGACCTGGCCCAGCCGCACCCCGACCTCCATCGCGATGCGCGGCCGCTCTCCGGCCCATTGCAGGAAGCCGCGAAACACCCAGGGCTTGACCACCATCAGTAGCGAACCCAGCAGCAGGGTTGGGGCGAACACCACCCCCAGCATCCCCAGATCGAAACCGGCGCCCAGCGAAAAGAAGAACAGCACCAGGAAGAAATCGCGCAGCGGCCTGAGACTGTCGGCGATGTACAGCGAAATGGGGCTGGTGGCCAGCGCCACCCCGCCGATGAAGGCGCCGATGGCGTAGGACAGCCCCAGCAGCGCCGCGACCTGCGAGATGCACAGACACCAGCCGATGGCGATCAGAAAGATGTATTCGCGAATCTTGTCGAACCGGCGGATCAACGGCACCAGCACGTAGCGCGAAGACAGATAGGCGAACCCCAGCAACATCGGCAAAGTGACGATCAGCAGGCCCAGCCCCTGCAGCGAGGAACCCCTTTCGCCCAGACCATCGATCAACAGCAGCACCGCGATGGCCAGCAGGTCCTGCAACAACAGGATGCTGATGATGATCTCGCCCGTATGCTGGTGGTGCAAAGTCCGGGTCGGCAGCAGCTTGAGGCCGATGATGGTGCTGGAGAAGGTCATCGCCGCGCCGACCAGCAAGCTCTCGCCCAGGCTGTAGCCGAACGCGAGCGCGATGCCGAGCCCCAGCGCCGCGAACACCAGCGAGGTCCCCAGCGTGATCAGGGTCGCCTTGCGCAGCATCTGCAACAGCCGCTGCGGCGACAGGTCCAGCCCCAACAGGAATAGCAGGAACATGATGCCGATCTGGGCCATTTCCTCGATGACTACGGCGTTGGCGATCAGCTTGAAGCCATAAGGTCCGATGAAGATACCCAGCACGATGTAGGCGATCGGCAGCGCTTGGCGGGCATACAGCGCCAGCGTGGCGAATACCGCTGCGCCGGCGAAAATCAGAAACAGCGAAAAAATGATGGAGGTTTGGGCTTCGTGCATTTTTTATGATTCCTGGCCACCCATCGGCGGCATCGCTCCAGGCCCATCGCCGACGGGTTCCAACTATAACAGCATTAACAGCATTCGGCGCCGCCGCGGGCTGCTACGACGCTCGGGGCCACCCCTTGCCACCCCTGCTCGAATTGTCGAGGATCGGTATTCCACGGCGTGGTTAGCCGCTAAAATTCAGCCATGAGCACGCATCATGTTTTCGTCACCGGAGGGACCGGCTATATGGGCCGGCCCTTGATTCAGGCATTGCTGGCGCGCGGGCATACCGTGCGCACTCTGTTACGTCCCGGTTCGCCGGGTCAACCGCTGGCGGGCGTGGAGGCGGTCAGGGGGAATGCGCTCGACGCTGCCAGCTTCACGGCCCTCATTCCGCCAGCCGATACCCTGGTCCATCTGGTGGGAACACCTCACCCGAGTCCGCTCAAGGCCCGGCAGTTTCGGGACGTGGACCTTGCTTCGATTCGCGCCGCAGTTTTGGCGGCGGAAAATTCCACGGTGCGCCATTTGATCTACGTGAGCGTGGCCCACCCTGCGCCGGTGATGAAGGCGTTTATCGCGGCGCGAATGGAGGGGGAGGCATTGGTACGAGCCAGCGGTTTGGCGGCGACGATTCTGCGGCCCTGGTACGTGCTGGGTCCGGGCCATCGGTGGCCTTACCTGTTGGCGCCCCTCTACTGCCTTCTGGAAACATTGCCGGCGACGCGGGAACGAGCGCGTCGCTTGGGGCTGGTGACGCTGGACCGGATGGTCGCCGCTCTGGTCCGGGCGGTCGAGAATCCCACCCAGGGGGTAAGGGTCGTCGAGGCGCCGGAAATTCGGGACTTCGGTCAAGCTCCGCTGCAAGCTGAAGATTGATAAAGGCCGCTGCGCTTTCATCGCTGGCCCGCGCGACTTGCATTTGCCGCTGGCTGCCGTTCGACTTCCTCCTTGGCCGGCATTCCCCCGATACCCGGCAACCGTGCATAATTGCCTGATATGCCGAACCGGCGTCGATTTCGCTAAATACCCAAAAAAACGACCGTGCACGTCGATCCCTCCATCCTGTTCCACTCCCTACCGCGCTGGCATTTTCGCTCGCGCCGGCTTTGGCGCGACCTGCCCCCCGGAATGGCCGACTGGCTGCTCGACAGCGGGTCGCTGACCCAGCGGCTGCGGCGTGCCTGCGGAGGGCGGTTTCGCGTGTGCGTGCTGCGCCAGGGCTGGAGCCGTCCGGATCGCGACGAGGCGCGCATCCTGGGTTTGCGTTTGGACGCCTGGGCCTGGGTCCGCGAAGTACACCTGTTGTGCGACGAACGACCCTGGGTGTTCGCTCGAACCTTGATTCCGGCGCGAACCCTGCGCGGCCGGGGCCGCCGCCTGACCCGACTGGGAACCCGCCCGCTGGGCCAGGCACTGTTCGCCGATCCCGGCGTGCGGCGCGGCCCGGTCGAAATCGCCCGCATCGTGGCGGGCCAGCGCTTGTGCCGGCAGGCGTTCGCTGGCCGCGGCAAGGCGCTGGACGCTATCTGGGGCCGTCGTTCGGTGTTCTGGATTGAGGAATGCCCGCTACTGGTCTGCGAGATTTTTCTGCCCGATTTGCCGGTATCCGCCTGTCATCGACCGGATTGATGTTCACCATGACTATCGAACAGTTTGAAAACCGCTTGGGCCAATATGCCCAACTGATGCGCCTGCATCGCCCCATCGGCATTTACCTGTTGCTCTGGCCGACGCTGTGGGCGCTGTGGCTGGCCGGCAACGGCCAACCCCCGCGCGGCGTCGTGCTCGTTTTCGCGCTGGGCGTGGCGCTGATGCGCTCGGCCGGTTGCGTGATGAACGACATCGCCGACCGCGATTTCGACCCGCATGTCGCCCGCACCCGCGACCGACCGTTGGCGGCGGGCCGGGTGAGTTTGGGCGAGGCGGTGACCGTGTTGACCGTGCTGTGCCTGCTCGCTTTCGGCTTGGTGCTGACCCAGAACGCCCTGACCGTCAAGCTATCCTTCGTCGGCGTGGCCCTGGCCATCAGCTATCCCTTCATGAAACGGCTGCACCACTTTCCCCAATTCCATCTGGGCGCAGCGTTCGGCTGGGGCATTCCGATGGCTTACGCGGCGGTCGCCGATGCCCTGCCCCCCGTCTGCTGGTTGCTGTTTCTCGGCAACGTACTGTGGTCGGTGATCTACGATACCCAGTACGCCATGGTGGACCGGGAGGACGATCTCAAGATCGGAGTGAAATCCACCGCGATCCGGTTCGGCGCCCGGGACAAGCAAATCATCGGCTATCTGCAACTGGCGTTGCTGGCCGTGCTGATCGGAATCGGCCTGCTGACCGGCCGGGGCTGGATTTATTACCTCGGCCTGTTCGTGACGGCTTGGCTGGCGCTGTACCAGCAATACCTGATTCGCGACCGCAAGCCGGAGGAATGCTTCAAGGCGTTTCTCAACAACCATGCGTTCGGTCTGATCATCTTCTGCGGCCTGCTGCTGGATTATCTGCCGGCGGGTTTACCCTGAAGCGCCCGCTCAATGTCGAAGGAGAAGCACGTCATGCTGATCGTTCACGTTTTCGTCCACGTTAAACCAGACTGGGTCGAGGCCTTTCAGGCCGCCTCGCTGGACAACGCGCGGCACAGCGTCCAGGAACCTGGCATCGCCCGGTTCGACGTCATCCAGCAGGCCGACGATCCGGCCCGCTTCGTGCTGGTCGAGGTTTATCGCGACGCCGAGGCGCCCACCCGCCACAAGGAAACCACCCATTACGCCCGCTGGCGGGATACCGTGGCCGAGATGATGGCCGAACCGCGCTCCAGCGCGAAATACGTCAATCGGTTTCCGGCCGATTCGGGTTGGGACTATCCGCCGGGCGTTTGAGGCGCGATCGCTCATGCCGGAAGAACTGGAGCTGTGCGCCCCCCACCTGCGGCTGGCCGCGCGGGCCTGGGGATCGCCGGATGGGATTCCGGTGCTGGCGGTGCATGGCTGGCTCGACAATGCCGCCAGTTTCGACGCGCTGGCGCCGCGGTTGCCCGGCGTGCGGCTGGTGGCGCTGGATTTGACCGGCCATGGCTGTTCCGACCACCGGCCGCCGGGCGCGCATTACCACTTCGTGGATTTCATCCCCGACATCGTGGCGGCTGCCGACGCGCTGGGTTGGGAACGGTTCAATCTGCTGGGGCACTCCATGGGCGGCGGCATCGTTGCTTTCGTCGCCGCCATCCTGCCGGAACGGATCGGCCGGGTGGCGATGATCGAGGGGCTCGGGCCGCCGACCAGCAATCCCGACGACGGTCCGGCCAACCTGCGCAAGGCCATCGAGCAGATGAATGCTCTGCCGCGCAAGCGTTTGCCGGTTTATCCGAACCTGGAAGCGGCGATTCATGCCCGCTGCGAGGCCAGCGGCCTGTCGTGGGCGGCGGCGGCGACCCTGGTCGAGCGCGGCGTCCAGCCGGTCGGCGACGGTTTTGGTTGGCGCACCGATCCCCGGCTGCGCTTCGTGTCGCCGCTGTATCTGAGCGAGCCGCAAATCCTGGCCTACATGGCGCGTATCGCCGCGCCGGCGCTGCTGATTTGCGGCGCGGACGGCTATCTGGTCAAGCGGGCCTACATGCGGGAGCGCTACGCCCGCATCGGCGGACTGACCGTGAAAATCCTGCCTGGCGGACATCATCCGCATCTGGAAGACCCCGAACCCTGCGCCCGCCTGCTCGGACCGTTTTTCACGCGGACATCCGATTGATCCGGGGTCGATTACTAGCCGGCCTTCGCCGGTTGCCGCCCACCCAGGGTCACGGCGTAAAACTTCTCGATGTCCGCCTTGCCCTTGAGCAACTGGATCGTTCTACCGTCGGGAAAGAAAACGATCACATCGTCGTCGGTATGGGACAGGAAATGCTCTTGTTCGCCATGGAAGATCATCGGGAAACCCAGTTGCCGATCCATCCAGTTCATGAAAGAGAACCATTGTTGCCCGGCGCTATGGGCGACTCCCAGCATCTGCTCCTGGCGCGGCGCCGCGCGCTGGCTGGGATTGGCGGCAGGCGCCAGGGCGTACAAATCGTAGTCGGCATGGATATAGCGCGGCTGGAGGATGCCATCCTCGATCCAGACCACGCAGCCGTAGTGCTTGTGGCGGGGATTCAGTTGCAGGGCGTAGGGTTTGCGGGAACCCCGTAAATCCAGACCAGTGGGATCGGCGCCCTCCGGCAACCTGAGGATCAGTTCCTGGTGCTGGAGCCATTCCCGCCTGGCGGATTCCAGCTTGGTGCCCACGAAAGCCTGCGGCTGGAGTTCCGGTGAGGCCACCAATCCCGCCAATCGGTAGAACCCCACGTCGCGGTTGGCGGTTTTCCATTTGCAATCCAGGCGCTTGCCGGTATAGCCCGGCCGTCCCATGTACTCCAGGCTGGCTGGGTTGGTTTTTCGAATCAGGACGTAAACCCGGAATTGCTTGGCGGCGGCCGCGAACAGGGGGACGTGGTTGGGGCGGATGTAGTCGCCGTACTGGTTGATTTCATCGATGGAAAACCCCTTGGGGGAGGGGGTTTCAGTCCAAAATGGGTTCTCCATCCAGGGGCCGGCCAGAATCGAGCCGAGCACGACCCTCAAGTGGTTGGCGAGCGTGTCCCAAGGGTCGTTCTCTCTGCTTGGCGGCGGACCCGCGTCGGCCAGCAGGGTCGGGCTTCCGGTAACGTCGGGTCGCGGCGATTGCCAGCGGGCCAGCGTACCGTCCTCCATCGCCGGCCTTGGCAAGGAACCCATCCCCTGTGGACTCGAAATAAAGTTTGAACTCATCGCGTGCTCTCCTCCCGGAAAACCAACGTCCGGCGGGCATGAAGTCGAGGCTTGGTCAAAACAATCCAGCGGATCAAGGGTCACGGCCAATACTTGGCCTTCTCCGGCAAAATCCAGCGCACTCCGCCGCGCGGGTCGGGTTGATCGCCGTGATAGCGCGGAATCACGTGTACGTGTGGATGCCGCACGGTCTGGCCCGCCGCCACGCCGTCGTTGATCCCGATATTGAATCCGTCCGGCTGAAATTCGTTTCGCAAGGCCGCCCGGACTTCCACCAGCAACTGACCCAGCTCCACCCACTCCACCACGGTCACATCGAGCAGCGACACCCCATGCCGGCGCGGGATCAGCAGAGTGTGCCCTGGCGACACCGGAAAAGCGTCGCGAATCGCGACCAGATGCGCGGTCTGATGCACGATGCGTTCCAACGGGAGAGCGCAAAATGGGCACCGATCAGTGGGTATCGCCATAAACCTGTATCCAACAAGTTTTTGCCGCGAGGCTTTTCGAGCCTATCGCGCCAGTAGTGGCTCCAACGTCGGCCACACGTTGTCCAGGATCCGGGATTGCGCCTCGGCGCGCGGGTGCAGGCCGTCGTCCTGGATCAGCGCCGGGTTGCCGGCGACGCCTTCCAGCAGGAACGGAATCAGCGGAATGTCGTAGCGTTTCGCCAGTTCGCCGAACGTCGCCTGAAACTTTTGCGCGTACAGCAGGCCATAATTCGGCGGAATCCGCATCTCCGCCAGAAGCACTTGCGCGCCGGCTTGCCGGGACAGCTCGATCATCCGCCCCAGATTGCTGGCCATGGCCATCGGCGGCTGGCCGCGCAGCCCGTCGTTGGCGCCCAGTTCCAGAACGACCAGGGCGGGGCGATGCCGCTCCAGCGCCGCCGGCAACCGACTCAGGCCGCCGCTGGTCGCGTCGCCGCTGATGCTGGCGTTAACCACTTGATGAGGAAAGCCGCGCTCGGCCAGCCGGCGCTGCAGCAGACTGACCCAGCCCTGTTCGGCCGGGATGCCATAGCCGGCGCTCAAACTGTCGCCCAGCACCAGAATCACCGGCGCCTCGGCGGGCGCTGCGAGGCTAGGCAGGCAGACCAGTCCCAGCAGGAGGATTGAAAACCATCGTGAGCGAATCGATTTCATCGTTGGAGCATTCGGCCATGCGTGTTGATCATGATCCCGGAACGGGTAGCGACGTAAGCGTAGCCGCCGCTTCGCCCTTGGACAACCCGACCGCCGCTTGCATCGTGCGAGCCGAAAACCTGGGCAAGCAGGTAGTCAGCCCGGAAGGAAGCCTGATCATTCTCGACGACATCAGCTTCGGCATCGTCCAGGGCGAAAGCGTGGCGGTGATCGGGGCATCCGGTTCCGGCAAGTCCACTTTGCTGGGTCTGTTGGCAGGCCTGGATACGCCGAGCCGAGGGCGGGTGTGGCTGGCGGGCGCCGATCTCGGCGGTCTGGACGAGGATGGCCGCGCTCTGCTGCGGGCGGAGAGGGTCGGGTTCGTGTTCCAGTCCTTTCAACTGCTGATCGGGCTGACTGCGCTGGAAAATGTCATGCTGCCGCTGGAACTGGCCGGCCAGCCCGACGCCCGCCGGCAGGCGCTGGATTTATTGGAGCGGGTGGGGCTCAAGGCCCGCGCCCGCCACTATCCGTCGCAACTGTCCGGCGGCGAGCAGCAACGGGTGGCCATCGCCCGCGCCTTCGCCGGCAATCCCGCCGTGCTGTTCGCCGACGAACCGACCGGCAACCTCGATCAAAAAACCGGACATCGCATCATCGAACTGCTGTTCGCGCTCAACCGCGAGCAGGGTACGACCCTGATCCTGGTCACCCACGATCCGGAACTGGCCGCCTATTGCGACCGGGTGCTGGAGTTGGATAATGGACGGTTGCGGATCACAGCAGTTTGACTTGCTCCCTGGATGGCGATTCCTTCATGGCTTTTTTGAAGGTCAAGCCTCCCATGGCCAGATCGGAGTATTGGGCGGACTCGGCGCAGTTCAACAACCCTTCAATCGTCAAAATCTGGATTTTCGGGAAATCGCCATGATGTGGAGAACGATAAAAACCCGCCGCGTTGGCTTCCGTTCGCATGGCCTTGGTGGGCGGAGTCAGCGTCACCAACAATCCGATAGCGGCTTTTTCGCGATTGACGACCGAATCCAGTTCTCGAACCATGCCGACACCCACATGGTCGCCGCCTTTAACCGATACGATAATTTTCTTGACGGCATTCGATTCGTCCTGAAAGAAACTCAACAACCACCGGCTAAAGCCGGTGGGTTGTGTTTTCGGACTGAAAGTCCGGATACGGGTCGAAGACCCGTTTAGGGTTCGACCTTGAAATCCTTGGCGGGGTCTGGTTCAAAATGATGCTCC
>WBUJ01000273.1 GCA_008933795.1 Candidatus Contendibacter sp.
TCTCCGGCACCCTGCGCGGGGAGTTCTGCAACTATCCGACCTATTCGACTACCGCCGGGACGTTCCCGCTCCAACCGCTCAAGGGCACCTATGCCCTGGTCAACGGCGCGCGGGGCTTCAACGCAGTGGGCCTGCCGGTCGCGTTGCAGAACTTCCGCAACAGTGGGGCGATGACCTTGCAGTTGGACAGCGTCGGCGCCGTGGCCTTTAACGACTCCTGGCACGAGCCGTCCCTCAACTCGGCCACCTCGCCGGGCTTCCAGAACGTACCGACCGTCGGCGCGTCTGATCCGGGGCCGATCACTGGCGGAGGTGCTGGCGCCGCTGCGGTCAGCGGGGCAATCGCCCACACCAACGTGATCAACGAATGGTCGCGGCGCTCCAATCCGGCGGCGGGCTGGGTGACGGCCACCGACTGGGTGCTCACCTTCCCGACCAAGAACTTCTTCGTCGACAACGACCCCAACAACCGCTACGCCGGGCGTAACACGGGGCGCGGCAATGCGGTGCCCTCTCCGGGTCCTGCTCAGGCCACCCCCTTCGCCCAGATGTTCGTGGACACGAGCTTGGCCAGCCCGGTCAGGCGCGGGTTTTCCTGCGACTCGATCAGCCTGACGCTGCGCGACCGCGAGGAGCGGGCGTCCGCCGGGCTGGGCTTCTCGCCGGGCGCCTCGCCCCAACTGTGCTACGAAGCCAACGTGCTGACCTTCAACCAGGGCCTGATCCTGAACTCGCCGGTCGCCGGCAGCGTCAACTACACCGATCCCTTCCTGTTCGGCTGGATGAACATCGGCGTGAACTCGATGACGAACGGGGTGGTCGACACGACGAATTCGGGTCTGCCGGTGGTGGGCTTCGCGATCACCTCGCGGGACGACTCCGCCACCTCGCTGCTGAGCGAGGCGGCCTTGTACGACCATTCTTATGTCAGCCCCGCCGTGGGTACTGCTATCACCTATCCTATCAATGGTCCGGTGACGCCGTAAAAAGGCATCACTCAGGATGGACCCACGCTGATGTAGTCAGCGTGGTCGTCCGACCCCAGGCCCGCGTTTCGGCGCGGGCCTTTTTGTTGTCACTGGAAGCCTGCTTGCGCCGCTTCTATCCATCCGAGAGCTTTCCGCAATGACGACCGTGCGTTTTTTCATGATCGGGATGTTGTTTTCGCTGCTGGCCGCGCCGTTGGCGCAAGCCGCAAGCGGGGACGAACGGATTTTATTGAGCGCTGGAGGCATCGTGGTCACCGGCCAGGATCTGCAACAGGAACTGCTGCTGCTGACCGGTCCCGAACGGATTCAGGCGCTGGCCACGCCGGACAGGCTCAAGAACCTGCTGCGCCAGATTTATCTGGGCAAGCGCCTGACCGCCGAGGCCGAACGGCTGGGCTTGGACCGGACGCCCCTGACCCAGGCCCGCCTGATGGCGGTACGGCGTCAGACGCTGTCCGAAGCCTTGCGCGAACAGGCCGAGGAACGGATCGAGCCACCCGATATCACGGCGCTGGCGCGCGAACACTACGCCACCCGTCGCGACGAGTTTCAGTTGCCGGACCAGTTCCGGGCCGCGCATATCCTGAAAAAAGTCAGGTGCGACTGCGAACGGGACCCACAACGGCAACGGATCGAACAATTGCGGGCTCGTCTCCAGGCCGGCGAGGATTTCGCGGCCCTGGCCAAGACCGAGTCCGAGGATACCGAAAGCGCCGTCCAGGGCGGCGACCTGGGCGGGTGGGTGAAGCGCGAGCAACTGGTCGCGCCGTTCGCCGACGCCATGGTCAAGCTGGAACCGGGTCAAGTGAGCGGCGTGGTGGAGACCCAGTACGGGTTTCATCTCATCAAGCTGCTGGAGCGCCAGCCGGCGCGGCTGCAAAGCTTCGAGGAAGCCCAGTCAGGTCTCGAAGAGCGCCTGCGCAAGACCTATAACCAGGAACAGTTGCGCAAACAGGCCGCAAGCTACATGCCCGGCGCGGATGCGAAATTCGACGACCCCGCCCTGGAAGCCGTGTTGCAGGGTCGCTAACGATCCAGCGAACCTGGGATATTGGAATATTAGGATGATCTGCTGAGCTGGCTCCCACGCTCCAGCGTGGGAGCCCCGTCCCAGTCGCGGGCCGCTGGAGCGGCCCAAACGGCATTCCCGCGCTGGAGCGTGGGAACGAGAACAAACAGCGAACCTGGGATATCGGGATATTGGGATATACTGAATAGTGGGCTTGGTGATCTGGCGAAAGACGGAGCCGGAGCCTATCCGTCTGATTGGCTTAGGAGGAATTGACCCGATGAATCGCAAGATGAAGCAACTGGCGTTGGCGGTGGGG
>WBUJ01000117.1 GCA_008933795.1 Candidatus Contendibacter sp.
GGATACTCCCAACCGCCGCCGCGCCACCGCTCGGCAGTGGGGTGGGGAGCAGTCCGGTTCAGTCCCCGCTGGAGACCTCGCCCGCGATACCCGTTCCCCCAGCCTCGCCGTGGGCGTCCACCGCCGCCACTGCCGGTTCGGTCAGACCGCTGGCGGCCAGCCAGGCTGCGGCCCCTCCAGACGGCCGGTCGGTTCGCGCCGAGGAACCGGTGATCGGCGTCTCACCCGACCCCATCGCGGAATGTCCGCCGGAAGCGCCGATCCGCATCGACGCCACGCTGTGCGTCAATCAGGCCACGCTGGATGCCATCGAGGCCGGCGGTCAACTGAGCTACGATCCGGCCACCGGTGAGGCGATCTTTACCAATCCCGCGCCGTATGACTATATCAACGGCGGCTATGCGTTCAACGCCGCCACCGAGGCCTGCGATCCCAATATCGACGTGCTGCTCAAGGAGGCGGCGGTGGCGGGCAGTCAGGCCACCCGCGGCATCGTCAACCGCCAGATGGATTATCCGGATACCGACCCGCTCATCGCTGTCAAGAACCCGCAACGCGACGGCTACGGCGGGGCGTGCACCGTCAGCCTGATCACCTTCGATATTCGGGATTTGCTGGGATTCGATCCGGCCCAGACCCTGGAGGAGATCAAAAAATTGATCGATGCCATCGCCTCGTTGGATCTCAACGACCTGGTCGGCGCGGCCTGCCGGGTGTTCAATACCATTCTCGGCGACGTGCAGCGCCAGTTGCTGGATGACCTCCGCCGGAACAATCCCCTGACGCCCTACCAGCGATTCGTCCAGGCGCTGCGGATCGGTTTTATCGCGCCGCGGCAATCCTTCCTGTCGCTGGGTCTCACGCCCCGGTCCACGACGGCGACCGTGCCCGGCGTGGCCACGGGGTCAGCGCTGTGGGTGGTGTATCTGCCCGAGGTCGGCTATGTCTATCTGGCGCGCCTCAGCGACCTCAGCGTGATCGTGGTCGCCTTGTCGGCGACGCCGTTGGCGCCTGGGGATGCGGGTTGAGTTCGATGGATGCGGAAGAGGTTCGATGCTGATGCCCGATGATCGGGTGGCCGGCGCTGCCGTGGACGAACCCTTGCTGTTGATCCTGCTGGGCGAACGGGCCGCCGCCGCGCGCCTGGAAGCGGAATGGCGCCGGGAGGCCCGGGCGGGATTGCAGGCCCTGGTGCAACGAGAACCGATGGCGGAGCCTGCCGATCTGCTGGCGCTCGCCGGGAGGCTGGGGGTCAAATTCGAGAATGGCTCGGCAACGGGCCCGTTTGAGCGAGACAGGCGCGTGTCATGATCCTCGTTCCGCAGATTCAACACCCGACGGCGACCGAGTATTTCTTCGCGGAAGGCTGCTTCATCACCGAATGGTGGAATTCAACTGCCGATACGGCCGTGTCGGTCGCTCGCGCCCGGGTAGAACCGGGAGTGACCACCCGCTGGCATCGCCTGCGGGGCGTGACTGAGCGGTACCTGATCCTGGAGGGGCGAGGGCAGGTTGAGGTGGGTGACGGGCCACCGGCAGACGTCGGACCAGGCGCGGTAGTGCTGATCCCTCCTGGAATTCGCCAGCGCATCACCAACACCGGGGAGGCCGACCTGATCTTTCTCGCCGTGTGCACGCCACGGTTTACCCGGACGGTTTATCAAGACCTCGAACCCGAGGGCGGGTCGGAGCAGGACCATGATGCTCAACCCTGACGACATGCTCATCGACGCCCACGTGCA
The DNA here is from genome assembly GCA_008933795.1 of Candidatus Contendibacter sp. Taxonomy (GTDB): domain Bacteria; phylum Pseudomonadota; class Gammaproteobacteria; order Competibacterales; family Competibacteraceae; genus Contendibacter. The sequence goes on from WBUJ01000117.1 coordinate 1,743, forward strand.
TGTCGTGCCGCCCGGTCTGCCGGGGCTGCACGGCTTCCCCGCGGTGCTGGACGGGGCCGTGGCGACGGTGGCCGCTACGGTGCGGGCAGACATGGCGGTGAGCGGAACGGCGCAGGCCTTAGCGATGGGCGTGCTGTCCGACGATCCCGATGATCCACTCGGGGTGGCGGCGACGCTGCGGATCGCCGATCAGGTGCCGGGCCTGCACGCCATCGGGGTGGCCGATCCGCGCCGCAACGAGCCCGAACCTCTGGATCGGGTCGAACACCAACTGCGGCAAGGTCGGATCAAGGGGCTCAAGGCCTATCTGGGCTATCTGCCCCACGGCCCGGCCAGTCCGGGCTACGCGCCGTACTATCGCTTGGCCGCCCGCTCTCAAATCCCGGTCATCTTCCACAGCGGCGACACCTACGCCGCCTCGGCCAAGCTCCAGTACGCCCACCCCCTGCTGATCGATGAGGTCGCGGTGGACTATCCCGACACGCACTTCGTGATCGCCCATTGCGGTTGCCCCTGGTTCGTGGACGCCGCCGAGGTGATCTACAAGAACGCCAACGTCTGGGCCGATCGGTCCGGGCTTTTCGTCGGGGACGCCGCTGCGTTCGCGGCCCTGGCCGCGAGGGCGCTGGCACCGGACGGTCGAACGGCTGCGCGAGGCGCTGGAGTATACCGAACGGCCGGACCGGTTCCTGTACGGCAGCGACTGGCCGCTGGCCCCGATGGCGGCGTACCGGGCGTTTCTCGCCCCGCTGCTGGACGATCCCGCGTGGCGGGGGCTCCGGGCCGCCAACGCCCGCGCGCTGTTTCGGCGGTGAGGGAGCGCCCGGCATGAACCCCCTCCCGGACGGCTATACTCTCCAATCGGTCGCGGCGTCCGCCTGCCCCCACGCCGATGCCCGCCAGGCGGCGGCCATCGCCGAAGCCTGTTTCCAGAGCGCCCGCGATCCGACCCAAATGCCGATTGACGACGCTACCGTGGCGTGGCTGCACGATACCGTGCCGGCCTACTGGAACCTGATCAAATACCAGGGCGCCGTGATCGGCAGCACGCTGATCCTGCCCACCTCGCGGGTCTTGATGCAACGGTTCCTCTGCGCCGAACTCACCGAGGCGGAGCTGTGGGCCGCCCTCCGTCAGACCCCGACCCGTTCGGCTGAATGCGGCTATCTGGCGGGGGCCGCCTTGCTGGCGCCCCACCAGCGGCGAGGGCTGGCCCTGGCCAGCCTGCAGGCTTCCCTGGACCACTTCCTGGCGCACGACCATCCCCGGCCCGATGTCTACTGCTGGGTCTATTCCGAAGAGGGCCGCCGGTTTCTCCCTGTACTGCGGCGCGGGCTCGCCACGCGGGGATTGATCCTGCGGGAGCGGCAGTCGGTGGCTGCCACCGGATAACCCGCGTTCGGCGCAGCGCCGCGCGACGCAACCGCGCGGGCGTTGTCTCCGGGCCGGGCGAGCCAACTGCGCAAGGCGTTCCAGCCATCGTCGCCGCTGACCAGCACGACGCCTGCCAGGACCAGCAGAGCGCCGATCAGAAAACTCGTCTCCACCGGCTCATCGAGCAACCCCACCCCAAAGGCGATCCCGAACAGCGGCGTCAGAAAGGAAAACACCCCCAGCCGGGACGCCCAGTAATGTCGCAGCAGCCAAAACCAGGCCAGATAGCTGGCGAATGAGACCACCAGCGACTGAAACAGCAGGCTGCCCCACAGCCGCGGTGTCGGCTGAAAGCCGGTCTGACCCAAGGCGACGGCGGCCGCCAGCAGCAGGGCAAAGCCGACCACCAGTTGATAGAGCAGGGTCTCGGTGGCCGAGACCCGGGCCAGCCGGGTGCAGCGCACCACCAGCGTCGTAGCGGCCCAGGCCATTCCCGCCAGCAGCGCCAGGCCATCGCCCCACAGCGTGGTCGGGGACGCCCCGGCGGCGGCTACCGGGCGCCGCCCCCAAAAAGTCACCACGATCCCCGCGAACGCCAGGAGAATCCCCAGCCACCGGAGCGCCCCCAACCGTTCCGCCGGCCGCAGCCAATGCAGACCGAGGGCGACGAAAATGGGGGCGGTGTAGAGGAAAACCACCAGGTGGGAGGCGGTGGTATGGCGCAACCCTTCTCCCACCAACAAGAATTCGACCGCAAACAGCACCCCGGCCAGCAGGCCGGGACGCCATGTCCCCGCCTCGATGGTGATCCGTGGCCCGCGCCAGAGCAGGAGCCCGCCCACCAGCAGGGCCGCCACGCCCGAGCGCAGGGCGATTTGCAGCAGGGGCGCCATCTCCAGGGCGGTAGCCTTGAGGACGACCTGCTGGAAGCCCCAAATCTGGCAGAGGATCAGCATCAGGCCGATGGCCCGTCCGTCGAGGTCTTTACGGGTTTCCATGATCGCTGCGTTGGTTTAGAGAGGAGCGGCGCGTCGGATCCTACCGCATGCGGTGGGTGCAAGCGCCGACCCGGGACTGAGGCTCACCCGAGCAGGACGGCAAGCGCCAGCCAGGTCAACGCCGCCGCTGTCAGCAGCCCAGCCACAAACAGCACCCACCGGTAGCGTTGCCAGGTCGCGCGAAACTCCGAACATTGCAGGAACACATCGACCGGATCGGCGGCGCAGTAGGCGACATTGGCGGCAACGGCCAAGACGAACAGCGTGGCGAGGGCGGGCCGCCCTGCTCTGCTGCTCCAGCTTGGCAGGGCCGACCAGGCCCACACGAGCACGAGGACGGCCAGCACGCCGTTGTAAACCAGCCGCCTCGGCTCCCAATAACAAATGGCGTCGGTAATCAGGTCTTTCCAGGGGGCGTCGGCGCGATCAGCGACAGACCCAGGACGGTGTCGTGCGTTCATCGAGTGGCCAGGGTTCGTCGGGCGAGTACGCCATGACGGCGGCTCCTGCAGTAAGGGCACTGCTGAGAGTTTAGCCGCGATTGACGCCCTGGGTTCCGTATAAATGCCGTTCCGGCAACACGCGGATGTATTCGCTCACGGCGCGACTATCGGTACGGGCTTGCTGGGCCAACTCGTCATACCGTGTTTCAGGTAGATGCAGCTTGACATCGCGGTCGCATTTGCGACGACGCTTTTCGATGGTAGCGACTCAGGCCAGACGCAGGGTCGCAGAAACGGCGGGACCTTCGGACATGGCGTCGGTCTCCATGCAATACCGCGGCACAACTGCAGCAGGTGATCGAATGCCGGTCTTGATGATCTTTAAAATTTTCCTCCTGTAAATTTTCCTGTGATGGCGAGGGGTAGCAGCGTGGAGCCAGGGCGTCGACTCCATCCAACCCATTGATCTTGTTAAGTGATGTTAGTTTGGCTTACCCGCGCCGCCATTTCGATCACAGGAAAATTTACAGGAGGAAATCCTCGGCGTTTACGCAAGGTGATCGGCGAGCACGCGAAAATAGCTTTTCCAGTTAATCAGTCAGATAGCTTGAATCCTGAGTGCTCCATCCTTATGGGTGATGCGAAATCTGCCTTCAAACTGGTAATTACGAAGTGCGGTAGCTGCTGCCCTGATACGCTGTGGGAAGCGCGTGGGGTCTTTCCCTTGCCAGTCTGTCTGGAAGGTTCGTGAATTACCGAGTTGGATAACCACAATGGTATCGCCGCTATAGCCACCCGATTCAAGGGAAATACAAACAGGATAGCCAGCGATAAATGAGTTCTGCTGGCTGCACAAGCACTCTTCGATGACCGGCAGGAATCTGGATCGTGTGGTATAGGGAATCTCGTTATTCATACCAGGGAGGTGGGAGCAGGAACTGCGGGCCATTCGGATGTAGGTTGACGGATTCCGAATGATTTAGTAACCACTGCTGGAAAGCCGGCATCAGTTCGGTTTGTTGTACGGAATCTGCGAACCGCATACCCAGATGTTTTTCCAGATGTAAACGGGCACGGGCGCCATCAAAACGTGAGTCGGCCTGTAATTTGAAATAATCCACAATACGTAGACCGGTTGTGATGGGAAACGTGTCCATAGAGTGATCTGAGGTATTTACTTGTTTCGGCAACACCAAATAGGCGCAAAATTTGGATGGGGCAAAGGCGCGACTATCAGGGTCGTAAACGAAATAGGTGATCGTGCGCCGTCCCCAACGTTGACGTCCGGCTGGGGTAGCAAGCTGGGCGTTCCAGCCCCGCAAGTTCAGCATCACTTCCAGCAGATTGCCTACGAAATACAACCGATAGCAGTCTGCGTCGTACAAAGGTTCCGAAACCCGCAGCGCCCGCTCCAGTTCCGGCAGCACATCAATAGGGTTATGTGTTAACTGGTTCAGAGTGAGATGGTTGAGGCGTTTGATGGTTTCGCCGGAGCAAGCCGGTAAAAGAGTCGTTTGGAAAGCGGCCATACCTATCCGCCGCATCAGAGTAATGGTATTGGCCGCCAGATTCGCCCGCCCCCGCGTCACATGAGAACTCACCATGGCGATAAATACATCGCCCGGAGCTTGGGGTAGAAATAGATGCGTGGTGGCGAATTTGGCGTGGTTAGCGACTGGATCAGCCCGGCTGATCTCGAATTCGATCCAGAGTCGGCGTTGCTGGCTGGGGTGTTCCAACAGAACATCGGCACGAGCTTGATAACCGAACCACTGCTCAAACTCAGGCGAAAGCAATCGAACCTCCCGCTGTGCGTTCCAATCAGGCGGGCAGCATTCGATAAAGCGATCTTGCAGGTAGGTTGTTAGGTTGCCCATTATTTCAATCGCTAATGAAGCCGCGTGATGGGCAGAGACCGTAGGCGAATTTGCCCTTCGGTGACGCTGATAACCGCTCCCTCCTCCAATTCGACCTGATAGCGCGCCAATATCTGGCTCAGATAGTGATTGACATGGTTGGGATGCATGTTGCGCAAGCGAAAGATGATCACGCTGGGTAAATGGCCGCCGCTGGCTGCCACCAATTCGCCAAAACCCAGGTCATGGGTCAGCAGAATCCGATCTTCCGCCAGCGCCTTGACCAGGATGGCCGGATCGGGCAGACGTTCCAGCCCCTGTTCCTGAAGGTGCGTAGCATTGTGGCCGAGCGCGCGCAACAGCGCCACCGTTTTGGGCGAGATGCCCATGTCGGCCAGGAACTTCATGCGGCGGGCAACAGTTCGGCCGGATGGACGCTTTCCTCCGCCAACCAAGCGGCATACCGCAAGGCTTGTCGGATGTCTTCTTCTTCGAGATATGGATAGGCGTCGAGGATTTCAGCGGTGCTCATCCCGTTGGCGACCAGATTCAGTACTAGGGCGACAGTGACGCGCATACCCCGGATACAGGCGCGACCGCCCATGATGGTGGGATCGAAGGTAATACGATCCAGCGATGGCATAGCAGGGTCTCCTCGATATTTTACCCAGGTTGACGATGACATTTTATAGGCTTCGGAATTCAGTGGAGGGCCTGCCGGCGCGGCTTTCATCGCGTTCCCTGGCGGCGGCATTGGTGGAACGCCTCAACTACGATGAAGATTCTTCGCTGCACGGCCAAATCAAGCAGCACACCAATCCTACTGGCATGCTTCAAGATACTGCGGTGCAGAAGATTATCATGACTTCGCTAGAAAATGGCGCCATGCGAAACTTTCTCAGCGACAGTGATGATGGCTTTGATCGCTGTTTTCAATTGATCAGCAATTTTTTCCGGGCAACACAGCAGGTCTTTCCGGAGGCTTGGTTTGGTCAAAATCCCCGCACCTCTCGCCTCGTACATAGCGCCGGTATCGTGGGAATGAGCCAAGTGATGGAATATCTCCACGCTACTGATCGTGCTTTTCAAGCCGAAGATTTTATTCCCAGCCTACGCTTGCTGGAAGATCGCACCGCTTGGATGAGCGGTACTTGGTCCTTCGATGGTGAAACGATGAAATGGAATTCCATCCAATTCGTGCCTAAACATTACCGAGCGTTGAGCGACTATCTAGTCGGTATTATTCGCCGGCAACGGCGTCAGGCCGCCTTGGCGCCTACTACAGCCTCGGTATAAAACGCAAACCAGAGATCATCCGGCTTACAAGGGAATTTCTAGCCTACACCTTCAATGGGTTAAAGTTGGTCTGGGTGTCGTACACATCGACGCCCTCGCGCCGCTTGAGGGTGTTCACCACCCAATAGGTCAGCGGGGTGGTGGCGGCCTCATACGCCGACTTGGCCAGCCACTGCACGAGTATGGCCGACAGCAGCACCTCCGGGGGGATCACCCCGACAAACGCCACCGAGACGAACACCGCCGAATCCAGCAACTGCCCGACCAGGGTCGAGCCGATGGTGCGCGCCCACAGCCAGCGGCCCCGGGTCAGAATCTTCATCCGGGCCAGCATGTAGGCGTTGACAAACTCCCCGATCAGATAGGCCAGAAACGAAGCCAGCAGCAGGCGCGGGGTGTAGCCGAGAATGCGCGCGAACGCCGCCTGCCCGTCCCAGAACCCGGCCGGCGGCAGCGCCTGGGCCAGGGCGATGGCCAGCACCGCCAGCAGGTTGCAGGCGAACCCCAGCCAGATCACCTGCCGGGCACGGCCGTAGCCGTACACCTCGGTCAGCACGTCGCCGAGCAGGTAACTGAGCGGAAAGATGATCACCCCGGCCGGCATGACCAGGGAACCCACTGCGAACAGCTTGACCGCGATGATGTTCGCGACTAGCAGGCTGGTGACGAACCCGGCCACGATCCACACGAAAGCGGTGGAATGGCTATCCGTAGGATTCAGACCCTGAAGAGCAGGTTTCATAACGATTATGTTTCCTACCGGTATCGGGATAATTGGTACTGGTTCAGTCTGATTATTATACAACCTATTGATTATTAAATTAAAGATCCTTGGTAGATTGTTATTTAGAGTTGGCTCCTCTGGACGGAATTCAGCCTGCCGAGCAGCTAAAAATAACTTAAAGTTATTTTAGATCAATTATTTATCTTCTTAGATCTGGGCCCCAGCCCGGCTGGCTTCACAAGAACCTGTGGATTATTCTGAATAATCTATTATATTCAAACGGTTATCGCGAAAATTTTACTGAACCAGCGCCCTCTACACCTATGGCCCAAAAATGAAGGAATCGTACCCCGTGAAGACTGGGATGTTCTTCAACGCGGCCGCTCCCCGCCAGGCTGATCATTTCGCAGGCTTTTTTCTAGAACAGCAAACTCGGTTTGAGAGGTGTTCTTCCATGGGGATTCATGCTCCTCATGTCCCACTTTTACCCTGAAACCTACTGTCTTACAGCCCGTTTTACGAAAATTAAGAGCGAAGATGGCTGCTTCTCGTCGCGCTCCAGCCAGGTTTGCTATCCTAGTTTTTTTAGATGCCCGTTCGAGATGGTCGGACAAGGCCTGCCGTAACGCCAGGTAGCTGGTGTGCAGCAGTGCGTTTTCCAAGCGGTCGATGTTGAATTCGGCTTGAGGGTCGGTCGAGAACCATTCTAAATGACCCGTCATCCATTCTTTCAACGCCATCGTTTTCCGTGGCAAGATTTTCTGTTTCCCTAAACCCCACGTTGATGCTGACGATGATATTGCGCATGCTGGCTACCTCTGGCGGTAAGACTATAGTCTTTGATTATGCTGCTTTTTTTCTAATCGTACAGGTCGAAATAATTGCGAAATTCACACCCACCAACGAATCAGTTGGCATCCGATAAAATTACATAATATGTAAAACGAAATTACCGGCTCGGCTTTGATTATATTTTTTATACCATCATATTTTTCTCTACCCCCCATCCCTCAAAAAACACCTCAGTCTCGACGAACCCGCCGCCAATCACCTGTTTTTCGATAGGGCAGCGGCCGGAGCAAAAAATCTGTCATTTTTCAAAGTCGCCGTCAGCGAATCGCCAAAGTCGGTGTCAGCGGAGTCTTTTGGAACCGACCCCGCTATGCTCTGGGGCTGGCGCACGGGTCTGGAGGGCGCGATACAACGTTGCATGGTGACAGCGCAGGACGCGGGCAGCCTCGCGCACCGAGGTGCCTTCGGCGAGGAGGCGCTGCCCGAGCGCGACCTGCTCGGCGCTCAACACCGGCGGACGGCCGAAGCGCACGCCCTTTTCTTGCGCGGCGCGCCGGCCGGTGTGGGTGCGTTCGGCGATGAGCGCGCGCTCGAACTCGGCGATGCCGGCGAACACGGTCAAGACCATCTTGCCGGCGGGCGAGGTCGTGTCGGCCCACGGCTCGGCCAGCGACCGCAAGCCGGCGCCGGCGCGGTTGAGGCTCTCCGCGAGGTCGAGCAGATCGCGTGTCGAGCGGGCCAGGCGATCCAGGCGAGTGGCCATGACGACATCTCCCGCGCGGAGATGGTCGAGCAACCGCGCCAGTTCGGGGCGGTCGCGGCGGGTACCGGAGATTTTCTCTTCGTAGAGGCGCTGGCAGCCGGCGGCGCGCAGGGCGGCGCGTTGGTGGTCGAGATGCTGGTCGTCGGTGGAGACGCGGGCGTAACCGATGAGCATGACGGAAAGTCCAAAAAAGGCGTTGCAAAAGTGTATCAAAACGTCTGTCTTTTGCACCGGAATTTTGCGACGGGCTAAGCGCTTGTTCAGACAGAGTCCGCCCGGGTGTCGCGAAACTTAGGAGTTCTGCGACAACCGCTGCCCGATGAGACGCTCCAATTCGGCTTCGCCTTCGGGAGTCGCCGCGAACTGGCGCAACTCGTCGAGCAGCCGCACCCAGACGTGCGCCAAGGTCATCTGTTCCAGGTGCGCGACCGGAACGCCGGTGCCGTCGGACAGGCGCTGTAACACGTCTGGTGCTGGCTCCCGAAACCACCGAGCCTGTCGGTCGTGGCGAGGAATACCGAGCGCGTGCAGGCAGAACGAGTCGTAATGGATGTCGTAACCTTCGGCCAGTCGGCGCACGTACTGCTCCAGCGTCTCGTAAGCGCGGGGCTTCGGGTGCAACGGCCAGCGGCGGAGGCCGGGCGCCGCGCTCAACGCAACTCCCGTTCGATCAGGCGGCGGCGCACGCTCGGGGCCTGATAATCGGTCTGCTCGATAATGGCGCCCGTGATCCGTTCCTCCCCTTGGCGCAAGGCCGTCGCGGTGGCATCGGCCAGCAAAAGGGCGATTTCCCCGATGGTGCCCTCGGACCGGCGGAGGATTAACTCCCGGAGTGGCGCGGATGCGAGTTGGGAAGGTTCGCGCAAAGGCAGCACGGTCTCGAAACTGGCGAGCAGACGGGCGAGTTCATCGCCCTCTTCCCACCGTGGCAACAGCAACGGATGAAACCGGTTTTCGAGTTGGTCGTCGCTGCGGATGGCCAGGTAAGCGTCGCGCGTTCCCAGGCAGACGAGCGGAATACGCAGTTCGTTGCCGAGAAAACGCAGCAGGTTCAGCAGTTCGCGTTGCCGGCGCGCGGTCGCGCCGAGCAGATTGTGGACCTCGTCGATGATCAGCAGGCGCACGCCGACCGCGCGCAGCAACCGCACGGCGAGCGCCTCGCGGAGATCGTTGTGACCCTGGAGACCGACCGGCGTACCCATGGCGATCAAGAGTGCCGAGTACAACCGCCGGGTCGTGGCTTCGGCGGGCATCTGGACCCTGAGCACGGGAATGACCTCGTACTCGCCGTCATCGGCGGTGCGCGGCGGATGGGTCCGATGAAATTTCTCGGCGATCATCGTCTTGCCGTTATTGGTGGGACCCACGATCAGCAAATTACGCGGCCGGACCTGACCGGGTTCGTGCGTCAAGAGCGCTTCGAGCTGCGCCAGCACCCGGTGGGCGCGGGTATAGCCGATCCAGTGCTCGATTCGGAGGCTCGCCAAGCGTTCGACCCCGGGCAGACCGGCGAGCGCCTGGGTTTCCGGACGCAAATGCGCGAGGTTTACCACGACTCGATGTCGTCAAACGGACGCACGGGGTCAACGCCGATCCTGGCCGTCGCCGAGTCCGTCGCCGCCTCCGACGGGGCCTCGGGCGCCCGAGCGGTTGCCGGACCGACCGCTCGCCGGGTCCGGTTGCGACGGGCGGTGCGGGTCAGGGTCGCCGCCTCGCGCTCGATCGCCCGCATCTCCTCGATCGCCGCGAACAGACTGGCCTCGTCGACGGCCGCACGACGCTGCGCGCGCAAACGCTGGCACGCCAGTTTGTGCTCCCACAGCGTGATCGCCGGCCGGGACAACTGCCGGTACGGCACCTCGAGATAGGTGTTCTCATCCGCGTCGAGCACGAAGACGCGCGACAGGTCGCGCGGGTCGCGGCGAATCAGCAGCGGACCGGGTGACTCGCGCCGCTGAATCCAGGCGCGCAGGGCCGGGCTGTAGTAGGTGATATGGTCGATCGTGATGCCGTCGCGTTGCAGCGAACGGCGCACCACCGGTAGGAAGTCGATCAGGAACGCCCGTGGGTCGCGCGGCGCCGGCACGGTTTTGCCGGCGGCGGCCAACGCCCGAAGGCCTTGTTCGTAGCGATGCAGGGGGGTCTCGTCGGCCAGTCCACCGTGGGGACGCCGGTGGTAATACTGCGTGATGGCCACCGCGAGCCAGCGCTCCAGGTCTTCGAGCGTCAGGCAGGCCGTCCGGTCGCTGTCGTAGCCGCCCCGCGCGATGGGATTCGCGAAGGTCGTACCGGGCAACGTATGCACCCGTTGCATGAGCGTGCCGATGACACGCTCGACGATGCCGCCAAAATGCGGCTGGCCCGGCGGTCGCCACTCGATGGCGATGCCGTGCTGCGCGCAACCGCGCTCGAACGCCGCCGAATGGAACTCGGCCGCGTTGTCGACCCCCAGGCGGCGCGGCTTGCCGACCACGGGCCAGGGCGCCTCAATGCCGCGCTGGCGCAGCCACGGCGCCTTGTCGCTGGCGACCAGGGTCAGACACAAGCCAACCCCGGTGGCCGATGGCGCATCGAGGGACAAATGGAAGCCGGCGAGGCAGCGGCTGAACACGTCAATCGCTACCGTGAGCCAGGGTCGCCCGATCGGTAGGCGATCGATCGGATCGACGATGATCACATCCACGGAGGTATGGTCGATCTGGACCCAATCCAGGGGTCCGGCGGCGGGTGGGGTGGCGCCGTCGATCGGCTGGGCTTCTGGGTGCGACTCGCCCCGCCGGCCGCGTTCGGCCAGCGACAACGCGTTCAGCCGGCGGCGGATCGTGCTCTCCGAGGGGGGATGGAGTCCCTGTTGAAGGGACCGCTGACGAATCGCCCGCACCACCTCGGCGGCGACCCGCTTCTGGGGCGTGAGGTAGAGTTCCTCCACCAGACAGCGCATCAGCTCTTCGCGTGGCCCGGCCAGACGCCGCCGCCCGCGCCCGCCGCCAGAGCGACCTACTTGCAGGGCGGTCAGCGCGCCGTCAGCGGCGCGCAACCGTCGGATCAGCCGATACGTGTGCCGCTCGGATAGTCCCAATTCCGCCGCCGCTGCGCTCACCTGATCGCGTGGGCAATGCGCCAGTTCGGCCAAGGGGCGCAGGACCATGGCTCGACGATGCGCTTCGTTCCAGTCCGGCTCGGCAATCTGGGACAAATCGGTCATGGGGTTCCCTTCCGCGGGAGGCGGCCATCGACTTCGAAGATTGGCAACGCGCTGACTTCGCCTTTGAATCGGATTGACATCGACTTTGAAAGTCTAGTCCAAGTCAATCAAAGGGGTAAGCCGGCATCTGCTGACGTCGACTTTGAAAAATGACAGGTGTACCCATCAGAGACAGCGACCCATGTGCCCAACAACGACCGCTCATTCAATTGCAAATAATTCGGTCCCAGACTCGATGAATTCAATCCTACAGCGATAATTGCAGTTTCAGTTGCAGATAATGTGGTCTCAACGACGCCCGTTCAGTTGCAAATAATTCGGTCCCGGAGTCGATGATTTCAGTCCTGTGGGGATGATTGCAGTCTCAGTTGCAAATAATGTGGTCCTGACGGCGCCGATAGTTGCAGTTAATTCGGTCCTAAAATGGCGCTGATTGCAGTCCTGACCGTTTTCGATTTCAGTCCTCTACACCTATAATGCTCCATAAATGGAAAGTTTGGAGTTTGACACGAGCACTCATGCGGCTTTAACGCTACAAGATCTCAACCCCCCAACCATCGAAAACCGGAAAGTTCCCGTTCGCCGCGCGAACACGGCCTA
>WBUJ01000274.1 GCA_008933795.1 Candidatus Contendibacter sp.
AGACCATCGGGCGGCGGCAAGCAACGTTACTAATCCAGCCCTGGGGGTTATGACCTAACCCCCAACGGCTGCGAGCCGATACAGGGCAGGCGGATTCCCGATGGTATCGGGCCACGCGATTTACTTGATAATATTGAGCGTAACTCCTTGGCGAAACCAAGGAAAGTTGTCATTCTGGATTGACTAAATGCCTGGCAAATTCCAAAACGGATGTCGCAATCCAACGAGGCTCCCATGACCACCCCAGTAAAACGCGATAAACCCTGGCTGATGCGGACTTACTCCGGCCATTCCTCCGCCAAGGCATCCAACGAGTTGTATCGCACCAATCTGAACAAGGGCCAAACCGGCCTGTCAGTCGCCTTTGACCTGCCGACCCAAACCGGCTACGACTCCGATCATCCGCTGGCGCGCGGCGAGGTCGGCAAGGTCGGCGTGCCCATCGGCAACATCGGCGACATGGAAGCGTTGTTCGACCAGATTCCGCTCGGGCAGATGAACACTTCGATGACTATCAACGCCACCGCCGCTTGGCTGCTGGCGCTGTACGTCGCGACCGCCGAGCGGCAGGGCGCATCGCCCGCCCAATTGCAGGGCACCACCCAGAACGACATCCTCAAGGAATATCTGTCGCGCGGTACCTATATCTTCCCGCCCGCGCCATCGGTCCGGCTGACCACCGATATCATCGCCTACACGGTCAAGAACATCCCGAAGTGGAACCCGACCAACATTTGCAGCTATCACCTGCAAGAGGCCGGCGCGACCCCGACACAGGAACTGGCCTACGCCCTGTCCACCGCTATCGCGGTGATGGACGCGGTGCGTGATTCTGGCCAGATCGGCGCGGACGGCTTCGAACAAGTGGTCGGGCGGATTTCCTTTTTCGTCAACGCCGGCATCCGCTTTATCGAGGAAACCTGCAAGATGCGGGCGTTCGGTGAGATGTGGGACAAGCTGACCCAGGAACGCTACGGCGCGGAGAGCGAGGAAATGCGCCGCTTCCGCTACGGCGTGCAGGTCAACTCGTTGGGCCTGACCGAGGCGCAGCCGGAAAACAACGTCCAGCGCATCGTGCTGGAAATGCTCGGCGTCAGCCTGTCCAAGAAGGCCCGCGCCCGCGCCATTCAGCTCCCGGCCTGGAACGAGGCGCTCGGATTGCCGCGCCCGTGGGATCAGCAGTGGGCGTTGCGGATGCAACAGGTGCTGGCCTTTGAAACCGATCTGCTGGAATACGGCGACATTTTCGACGGCTCGCCGGTCATCGCCGCTAAGGTCAAGGCGCTGGTGGACGGCGCGACGGCGGAAATGGCCCGGGTGCAGGAGCAGGGCAGCATGGTGCAGGCCATCGAATCCGGCTATGTCAAGCGGCAACTGGTGACCAGCCACACCGAGCGGATGCGCGCCATCGAACGTGGCGACCTCAAGATCGTCGGCCTGAACTGCTACAAGGAAACCGAGGATTCCCCGCTGACCGGCGGCAAGGACAGCGGCATCATGAAGGTGGATCCCCGCGCCGAGCGCGAGCAGATCGAACGGCTCAACGCCTTCCGGGCGAAACGCAATCACGCCGAGGTCAAGGCGGCGTTGGCCAATTTAGCCGAGACGGCGCGCGGCGGCGCCAATATCATGCCGGCGTCCATTCTGTGCGCGCACGCGGGCGTCACTACCGGCGAATGGTCGCAGACCCTGCGCGACATCTTCGGCGAATACCGCGCTCCGACCGGCATTGATATACCGGCCAACGACGATGCGCGCAGCGCGCGGGCGGTAGCGATTCGCACCCAGGTCATCAAGACGGGCGAGGAAATGGGTCGGCCGTTGCGCCTGTTGATCGGCAAGCCGGGCCTGGACGGCCACAGCAACGGCGCCGAGCAGATTGCGGTCAAGGGCCGCGACGTTGGCTTCGAGATCGTCTACGAAGGCATCCGCCTGACCCCGGAACAGATCGCCAAGGCGGCGCTGGAGGAAGGCGTCCACCTGATCGGCCTGTCGGTGCTGTCCGGCAGTCACGTCGAAATGGTCGAGGACGTGTTCAACCAACTGGACCAGGTCGGGCTGAAGGGATTGCCGGTGGTCATCGGCGGCATCATCCCGGAGAGCGACGCCAAGTTGCTGAAGGAACGGGGCATCGCCGCCGTCTACACCCCCAAGGACATCGACATGAACGGGATCATGGTGGACATCCTCAATTTAATTCGTAAAGCCAACGACCTGAAGCCGGTTGCGGTGGTATGACCCTCGCGCTTCCCGATCCGGCAGCGCTGGCCGTCGCCGTTAGCGGGCGCGACCGGCTGGCGCTGGCCCGGGCGC
>WBUJ01000275.1 GCA_008933795.1 Candidatus Contendibacter sp.
CTTCCCTCCCGGCCTGGCCGCCGACGGCGCTGGCCCCGCTCGTTTCATCCTGTTTTTCCGAGTTTTTCGCCTGTGCGGCCATTCCAGTGGGAGGCTCGGGGGATGACGGGATCGACGTGATTCTCCTCGATGCGGCGGACCCGCTGCTCCTGGAAGTCTGGCGCAGCGCTGATCCCGCCTTCGGGAAGAGCGTCCAGGTGGTGACCGAACTGCTCGGCGTAGCATGGCGGCCGGGACGATGCGATGGCATCGTGGTCAGTACGGCCAACCGCTATCTTTTCCCCGATCAACAGAAGAAGGCCCTCCGGGGCACGTCCATAATGGAAATGGGGCATCGCATCAAGCTGTACGACGATGCCATCTTCGTCGACGTGCTGGCGCGAACCTTGACTCCCACCGAGCGGCCGTAGGAAACCTTTCTCCGATAGCCAGTGAGAACGGAGTTCAAGGACTGTCCGCGTAAATTTTTTATATCATCTTACTGTTTATTCAAAATTCTGGAGAATCCCGGCGGTCCGACCCCCCGCCGCCTTGCTCGCCCCATCGGCCAAGACCGCCCGGACTGCCGCCCCTGGTTCCGCATCGCGCGCCCGCGGCCGGCCACTGTGGCGATCCCGTCGCCGGGTCGCCGCCCGCCCCGTCCGGATTCACTCCTGAGTCGGTGCCCGCTCGTACTGGGCTAACGCCTCGAATAGATCAAACCCCAGCTCCCCGTGGGCGGGTGGCGGTATCCATCGGCTCGGTCAGCGCGCGAAAGCCGACCCCGGCCGCCTTCAACCCGATGATGATCTCGATCAGGTGGGGCAGGGACCGCCCCAGTTGGCCTCGCTTTCAAATCGCTTGTGTGTCGTCTGGCCGGGGAAATGTTAATGATTGGATTGGTTATGGTTGGTTGTTATCGTTGCTGTGGTGGGTGTTTATCATTAGATGATGGTATAAACAACAAGACCAACGGCTGAGGGCGATGGGGCGTGCGCGCAAGGTCGTTAATCGTGAGGGAAGGTATAGAACATGCGCGTTGTGAGCTGCCACCCTTTTGGGGGTGCCGGTGGAGGACGTCAATCCGTTCGCGGTGGCCAAGCCGACGGAAGCCCTCTATCGTCAACCTCGCCCCAATCGCCCCGGCGCGCGCCAGAGCGCGATCCCGCGCCGGTGGCGCACGCCGGGCGGCCGTTCGGTGTCCAACTCTCGCGGCGTGCTGCCCTCCGGCACGGCGAGGTCTGGCCCCGAGCGATTCCTGCACCCCGCCGCGCCCGCGATCCCGGCCCGACCCGCCCGCACTGCAGAGGACAAGCCCATGGGCGAAACGACCCCGAAGATCACCGTGTTTTACGACGGCGCCTGTCCGCGCTGCGTCCGCGACCGGGAACAGTATGAACAGTGGGCGGGTCCGGCCAGCAAATCGGTCTGCTGGTTCGACATCACTGGCCAGGACGAGCAGTTGCGTGCGCTCGGCATCGATCCGCGCCGGGCGTTGACCGAACTGCACGTGGTAGATGAGCACCAGCGCATCCGGTCCGAACTGGACGCCTACATCTTGCTGTTGGAGAAGATTCCCTGGTTGAAACCGCTGGCCTGGTTGATCGGCCGGCCCGGGATCCGGTCGGGGCTGGCGCGGCTCTATCGCTGGAGCGTCGCGCGGCGGTTGCGCCGGAGCGGACGCTGGCCATGAAGCGATGGCCCACCCCCGATCCGAACGCCTGTGACGCACCGGTCCTGCGGGCCAACGGTCTGGTCAAACAGTTCGCCGGCCGCCGCGGGGTGGACGGGGTGGACTTGTGTTGCCGGGCCAGCGAGGTGCTGGGCCTGCTGGGCGCCAACGGCGCGGGTAAGACCACCACGCTGCGGTTGTGCGCCGGGTTCCTGCGACCCGACGCCGGCACGATTCGCGTGGCCGGCATCGACCGCCGCGCCGACCCCGAGGCGGCGGCCCGGCGGGTGGGGGTTTGCACCCAGGACGACACCTTCGACCGCGATTTCACCGTGCGCGGCAACCTGGAACCGATGAGCCGCTATTTCCGCCCGCGCCCGCCCTCAAGGCGCGAACCGCCGGGGTCCGGCTGTTCCTCGACAACCCCACCGTGCAGACGCTCTTGCTACACGCCGATTCGGTGGTGGTGGTGCGGGACAACGAAAGCACGGCGAAGAAACAGGCGGAAACCGATTCCGCTCACGACCGGCAAATCGCGCGCATCCGTGAGCTGCGGGGCCACTGCGCCGACTGGCGGCCCCCGGTCGGGGGCAAGGACGTGGCGGAACTGAACCAGCGGGAGCAAGACGCCGGTGT
>WBUJ01000276.1 GCA_008933795.1 Candidatus Contendibacter sp.
TCGCCGCCAAACTTGGCCGCCATCACCTTCGTGATCGCCGCCGTCAGCGTGGTCTTGCCGTGATCCACGTGGCCGATCGTCCCCACGTTCACGTGCGGCTTGTTGCGCTCGAACTTTTCTTTGGACATCCACACACTCCCCTGTAAAACTTAGGGTCAAGGATTTTAAACACAAGTCTCGAATCGATTGGAGCCCATAACCAGATTTGAACTGGTGACCTCATCCTTACCAAGGATGCGCTCTACCGACTGAGCTATATGGGCCTAACTAGTTCTGTTGCAAAAATTTTATGTGGTTTATGCCGTTGTGGAGCGGGTGATGGGAATCGAACCCACACCATCAGCTTGGAAGGCTGAGGTTCTACCATTGAACTACACCCGCCTTGCCATTTCCAAGCGGGGGATTCGACCTCGCAAGGCGCGCTTCCTGGCCATCATGCACCGAACCGACCGAATGCCGGCTTCAAGGTGGTGGAGGGGGAAGGATTCGAACCTTCGAAGGCTGAGCCAACAGATTTACAGTCTGCCCCCTTTGACCGCTCGGGAACCCCTCCAAAGTTTGAGTCGTGCATTCTGATGGCCAAAATCAGGGTTGTCAATTGCCGGCATGAAGTTTTTGCGAAACGATCCATTGAATCTATTATAATCTCCGATTGGCGCGGGCTGGCGTAGCTCAGCCGGTAGAGCAGTTGCCTTGTAAGCATCAGGTCAGGGGTTCGAATCCCCTCGCCAGCTCCAAATCAGTCGAGGGCCTGGGGCGCTGCCCGATCTTATGTCGCAATCGCGGAAGCCC
Source organism: Candidatus Contendibacter sp. (assembly GCA_008933795.1). Classification (GTDB taxonomy): domain Bacteria; phylum Pseudomonadota; class Gammaproteobacteria; order Competibacterales; family Competibacteraceae; genus Contendibacter. The sequence goes on from WBUJ01000276.1 coordinate 793, forward strand.
ATCGCCCTTATCGCGCTCTTCATCATCACCCCCAAACTCACTACACCAGAGGATTTGCTCATGGCGCAACTCAAACCCGGCGTCGTCACCGGCAAGGATTACCTGACTCTCGTGGCCGCCGCCAAGGCGGGCGGTTACGCCCTGCCGGCGGTCAATGTCTCCAGCAGCAGCACGATCAACGCGGTACTGGAAGCCGCGGCCAAAAACCAAGCCGACGTGATCATCCAGCTCTCCAACGGCGGCGCGCAGTTCTACGCCGGCCAAGGGCTGAAGGACGGCGCCAAGGCCAAGGTGCTGGGCGCGGTGTCGGCGGCGCTGCACACTCACCTGCTGGCCGAACACTACGGGGTATGCGTGGTGCTGCACACCGACCACGCCAACAAGAGCCTGATTCCCTGGGTGGACGCGTTGCTGGATGAAGGCGAGAAGTACTTCAAGCAGCACGGCAAGCCGCTGTTCAGCTCGCACATGCTGGATCTTTCCGAGGAGAGTATGGAGTTTAACCTGAACGAATGCGCCCGCGTTCTCAAGCGCATGGCTCCCTTGGACATGAGCCTGGAGATCGAGCTGGGCGTCACCGGCGGCGAGGAAGACGGCATCGGCAGCGAGCTGGAGGAAAGCGCCGACAACTCGCATCTGTACACCCAACCGGAAGATGTACTTCTGGCCTACGAGCGGCTGTCGCCGATCGGCCATTTCTCAGTCGCCGCCTCGTTCGGCAACGTCCATGGCGTGTACAAGCCCGGCAATGTCCAGTTGCGCCCGGAAATCCTCAAGAATTCCCAGGCGCTGATCGAGCAGAAGCGCGCGACCGGCGCGAAGCCGCTGAATCTGGTGTTCCATGGCGGCTCCGGCTCGGAAAAGGACAAGATCACCGAGGCGGTCGGCTACGGAGTGTTCAAGATGAACATCGACACCGACCTGCAATTCGCCTATTCGGAAGCCATCGGCAAGTTCGTCACCGAGAATCCCAAGGCATTCCTGTATCAGGTCGACCCGGAAACCGACAAGCCGTACAAGAAGTTTTACGATCCGCGCAAGTATCTGCGGCTGGCGGAACAGAACATGGTGGCGCGCTTGAACGAGGCGTTCGGGGATCTGGGTTCCAAGGGCAAGTCGCTGGCGCTGTAACAACAGCGGCCCACACTGCCTACTCTTAACTTACTCTTAACTTATTGAGTTGAAAAGCAAGGGCCTGTCGAGGATTCGGCAGGCCCTTTTCGCTCAACACCCCCAAACGATGATCCGCCGGCCGCGATACGCTTCCTCGCGGCGGTAGATTTTCTCCTCCCAGGTCCGGTCGCTGTGGTCGAAGATCGCCAGATGGCCGGACCCTTCCCCCATCCGATGGAGGTATTGCCAAGCCTGTTCCAGCCCATCGGCCACGGTGCGCTCCCGGCTTTTGCGCAAAATCTTCAGTTCGAGCACGATCTTTTGGACCCCGTCGGGGTAGCGCTAAATCACCAGCAGATCGGTGCGGCCCCGCCCCAGG
>WBUJ01000118.1 GCA_008933795.1 Candidatus Contendibacter sp.
CACCAACCAGCGCAACGGCCTGACCCCCCCCCTGGCCGCCAGCGGCAGTTCAGCCAGCGCGCCGCCGCGTTCCGGCAATTCCACCGTCGAGCCGACCACCGGAAAGACGAGAGCGAGCGACGGAACACTGATCGTATCCGTCGCCGGCCGGGTGCGAAAATAGCGCAATCGCTCCGGCAACTGGTCGCGGCCGACCTGAAGGACGCCCAAGGGCGGCGCGACGGTTCGGGCCGCCGGCTCCGGCAGCAGGTCGAACACCCGAAACAGCAGTGGCGCGGCGGTGTTGCGGCCATAGTAGCCGGGGCTGGGCGAACCGTCCGGCCGCCCGACCCACGCGCCCACCGTGTAATCGGCGTCGAAGCCCAGCGCCCAGGCATCGCGGAAGCCGTAGGACGTGCCGGTTTTATGGGCGATGGCGCGCGGCCGGGCGATGCTGGCCGGCCCGACCGCGTTTTGTGGGATCGGCCCATGGCGCAGGATGTCCTCCAGATACCAGCAGGCCGCTTCCGAAAGCAAATGCTGGCCGGGCTGCTCGGGATCAGTGGGACCGAACCGCAGCGGCGCGACCACGCCGCCGTTGGCGAAACCGGCGTACAGCGTCACCAGTTCTTCCAAGGTCATGCCCACTCCGCCCAGCGCCAGCGGCAGCCCTGGCTGAGGATGCGCGGCGCTCCAGTGCAACGGCAGGCCAACCTCGCGCAAGCGCGCCGCCAGCCGCGCCGGCCCCACCTGCTCCAGCACCGCCACCGCCGGGATGTTCAGCGACTGTTGCAAGGCCTCGCGCACCGTCAACTGCCCGGCGTAGGTGTTGCGAAAATTGGTGGGGCTGTAGTCGCCGAAGCGGGTGGGCACATCCTCGATCAGGGTTTCGGGATGGATCAGCAGATCGTCGAACCCCAAGCCGTAGACCAGCGGTTTCAGCGTCGAGCCCGGCGAGCGCACTGCCCGGACCATATCCACTTGGCCGGCGCGGCGCGGATCGCGAAAATCGCTGGCCCCGATGTAGGCCAGCACCCGCCGGTCGCGGTGAGCGACCACCAGGATCGCCAAGCTGCTCTCCGGTTCCAGCGCAGACTGCTGCTGGCGGGCCAGCGTTTCCAGGGTTTGCTGCAAGCCCCGGTCGATGAAGGTGGGGTGAAGCGTCGCGGCTGGCCGGGAAGCCCGCAGTCGGTCGGCGAGATGGGGCGCCAGGAAGGGCAAGGAGCGCAATCGGGCCGGTAGCGGTTCCTGCCGGGCTTCCTCGACCTGCCGCCCAGTCAGCACCCCAAGCTGGCCCATGCGCGCCAGCACTTTGTCGCGCGCCGCCCGCGCCCGGTCGGGAAAGCGATCCGGCCGCAGCCGCGCCGGGGCTTGCGGCAGCACCACCAGCAGCGCCGCTTCCGCCGCCGTCAGCCGGGTGGGTTCCTTGCCAAACCAGGCCAGGGACGCCGCACGCACGCCTTCCAGATTGCCGCCGAACGGCGCCAGCGTCAGGTAGAAACTCAGGATGTCGTCCTTGGCATGGCGCCGCTCCAGTTGCAGGGCGCGCAGCATCTCGCCGAGCTTGCCGGCCAGATCGCGCTCGTGCGGTTCCAGCAATCGGGCGGCCTGCATGGTCAGGGTTGAGGCGCCCGATACGACCCGACCGTGGCTTAACCACTGTCCCAGCGCCCGCGCCGCCGCCAGTGGGTCCACGCCAGGATGAGCCGAAAACCGCTGGTCTTCGTAAGCCCGCAACATCCGCAGATAGAGCGGATCGACGTCCTCGGGCCGCGCTGGCAACCGCCAGACGCCCGGCGCCGTGGCGAACGCACGCAGGATTCGGCCCTGACGGTCCAGCGCCAGCATCGAGGTTTGGCGGGCGCGATCCAGCGCCGGCGGCAACGCTGCGTCCAGCGCTAGCAGCAGGCCGATCGCCGGGATCAGCAGCGCGAACCCGCGGACGAAACGAGGGGGGAAGCGAATGAAACGGCGGAACCAACGCATGAGCGACTCCGCGATACGCCTGGTTCGACCGCCGGCGCCACCCTCCTTTACCGAGCAGCCACCGGCTAGCGGTGGCGTCCGCCCCGCGCGTTGGTCGGCGCCCGTTCCTCGTTCACCTTCAGGCGCTGGCCGCGCAATTCCCGGCCGTTGAGCGCGCCGATGGCGGCGCGGGCCTCGTGGCCTTCCATCTTGACGAAGCCGAAACCGCGACAGAGGCCGGAAAACACATCCCGGGTCAGTCGCAGCCCGTGAACTCGCCCGTAGGCGGCGAATAAGTCCGTCACCTCCTGTTCGGTAGCGTCCGAAGGCAGATTGCCAATGAAGACGGTTTTCATGCACGGTCTCCTGTAGTCGCGACCCGCCGGGGCGGGTTATGGTGATGGCGTCGCCGGGACGAATCCCCGGACACGGTTTCCGAGCGCGCGGGCCAGCGCGGAGGCGACGACGCCGGTCGCTCTCCGGTCGGCGGGCCAGCACGATGAGTCGGGTGACGCCGCGCGTCGGGCGCGACCGGCGCGGGCGACCGGCGCCCGCCGCTGGGCGCGAATCCTTCGACCACCGACGACGGCAATTGTCGGCCCAGCAGCCGCTGGATACCGTGCAGGCGCGAGACCTCGTCGGCGCTGACCAGCGAAACCGCCAGTCCGGCGTGGCCCGCGCGGCCGGTGCGGCCAATACGATGGACGTAGTCCTCCGGTACGTGCGGTAGCTCGTAATTCACCACCCGCGGCAACTGGACGATATCCAGGCCGCGGGCGGCGATGTCGGTGGCCACCAGCACCTGAATCCGGCCCTGCTTGAAATCGTCCAGGGCGCGGGTGCGCGCCGACTGGCTCTTGTTGCCGTGCAGGGCAGCGGTGCGAATGCCGTCGCGTTCGAGTTGGCGGCTCAGCCGGTCGGCACCGTGCTTGGTACGGGTGAACACCAGGGTCGCGTCGCGCTCGCCAGCGCTCAGCAGATGGCTGAGCAGGGCGGCCTTGTGCTCCGAATCCACCGGATGCACCTGCTGCTCCACCCGGTCGGCGGGCGCGTTGCGCGGAGCCACGTCGATCACTGCCGGATCGTGCAGAAAATCGCCCGCCAACTGGCGGATCGGCTCGGCGAAGGTGGCCGAGAACAGCAGGGTCTGCCGCCGCTTGGGCACCAGCGCCAACAGGCGCCGGATCGCTGGCAGGAAGCCCAGGTCCAGCATCCGGTCGGCCTCGTCCAGCACCAGAATTTCGACCCCGGCCAGACTGACGGTTTTTTGGCTCAGGTGATCCAGCAACCGCCCTGGCGTGGCGACCAGGACGTCGACCCGGCGGCGCAAGGCGTCGAACTGTGGTCCCATGCTGACGCCGCCGACCAGCAGCGCGGTGCGGGGCGCGACGTGGCGGCCATAAACACGCACGCTGTCGGCGATCTGGGCGGCCAGTTCGCGGGTCGGGGTCAGCACCAGGGCGCGCGGCCGACCGGCGGGTAGCACCCGACCCTCGTGAATTTGCAGGCGCTGCAACAGCGGCAGGGTGAAGGCGGCGGTCTTGCCGGTGCCAGTCTGGGCAGCGGCGAGCAAATCGCGCCCGGCCAGAATCATGGGAATGGCTTGAGATTGAATCGGGGTGGGCGCGGTATAGCCCTGGGCGGCAACGGCGCGCGCCAGGTCAGCGACCAGGCCGAGAGCAACAAATGGCATTAACAACTCCTGAATCCGCCTGCCCATGCGTGATGCATGGAACCGGTCCAGGCAGAATGATTTTGAATGGAGGGTAATCGGGGAGCCCCGGCAGGGGCGAACCACGGCGGGTTTGCGGGAGGAACAGGGGGTTGGGTAACCCGCCGGCGACAATTCCAGGAGGAACGACAGGAACCTCAGGGCGCGAACCGGACCGCGCCGCGACAAACTCGGCGCCGAATGTACCACGCTTCGCGTGATTTACCTAATTCCGACAGGATGGAGCGCGAAGCGTGACGGGCGCGGGCATCAAGCGGAACTAGAGTTTTCGTCCCCTTGGCCAATACGTTCACGGCATTGTAGAAGCAAAAACCCCAGCAGGGCTACCGGTGAGTCCAGCGGCGGGAACCACGCCGGATGGACCTACCCCGCCGTTTGCCGGGGCCAACAAAATATAACGCCATCCAAGCGCCGGGGGGTCGGATCCTGCCGACCGGTCGAAACCCCGGCGGCGCGCGTCAGAGCCTGCTGAGTTGCGCGTTGATCGCGCCGTTCAGACGTTGAATCCAGCCGTTGTAGTTGCTGTGGATGTTGACGCCATCATAATTGAGGTTTTGGCTATCCCGGTAGATGATGCTGTAGCTGGTCCGATTATACGGAATATCGATCTGGGCCACGTGGTCACGAAGGACGAGCGTACCGACAATCAGCCCGGGTTTGACATCCTTCATCTGCCAGCCCAGCGACACCCCCGCCTGCTGGATGGCGTCGCGCACGTCCCTCAGGCTATAGCCGCTCGTGCTGGTGCTGATCGGCGCGCCTTCGACATTGTAAACTGGATTGCTGTTGCAACCCACCAGCGCCAAGGCCAGGATGCCAACGAGTGCGAGCCATGTTTTAACTTTCATGTTTTCCCCCCGTTTCTTTGGTGTTGCAAAAAGTTTCCTCGTTAACCGTAGGTAATGGTAGTAGTCGCAGGGAACGTAGTAAACCCAGAGGGTACAGGCCGCGCCTTAACAGCGACCACGCCACCAAATCCACAATGCGCAGCGTATCCCGCCAAGGTCGGTAGTGGCTGGGGCGGCCCTGGGCGTGGTAAATCGTTGCGATGGCGACCACTCTTGGATAGCGCCGCTGGCGACCCGCCTGCATCAGCAGGGCGCTTTCAAAGGCGAAACCGTGCCGCCCCGGTTCGGGTCCGCTCGCCCGGCGCAGAAACTCGGCCGGATACAGCCGGAAGCCAGACTGGGTATCGGGAATCGGGCAACCGGCCGCCCAGGACACCCAGAAATCGGCCATGCCATTGGCGAAGCGCCGCAATCGGGGCGCGGCTTCGCGGCCTTCCAGGCGGGCGGCGATGATGGGGCAACCGGGCCAGCGCTGGTGGGCTGCCAGCAGTTTCGGAATATCCTCGGGGCGATGCTGGCCGTCGGCGTCCAGGGTGATGACCGCCTCTGCGCCCTGCTCCACCGCGGTTTGCATCCCACGCCACAGGCTGGCGCCCTTGCCCTGATTGTCCGGCTGGCGCACCACCACCGCGCCCGCCGCCTCCGCTTGCGCGACGGTCTCGTCGCGGGAACCGTCGTCCACCACCAACACCCGCTCCACCTGATGCCGGGCGCGGCGAACGACGTCAGCAATGGTGGCGGCTTCGTTGTAGGCGGGAATGACGACGGCGATGGTCATCGGTGGTGCTCAGACGATGCCGCCGTTGAGACCGATGATCTGCCCGGTCAGGTAACTCGCTTCCCTGGACGCCAGGAATCCGACCAGATCGGCGACTTCGCCCGGCGTTCCCGCGCGCCGCATCGGCACCAGGGTTTTGATCGTCGCCGCGTCGAACGCTGTTTCCGCGGCCTGCCCGGCGATGATGCCCGGCGCGATGGCGTTGACCGTGATCCCGCGCGAGGCCAATTCCAGCGCTAGCGCCCTGGTCGCGCCGTGCAGACCGGCCTTGGCGGCGGCGTAATTGGTCTGGCCGCGATTGCCGGTCACGCCGGCCAGCGAGGAGATGTTGACGATGCGGCCCCAGCGGGTGGCTATCATCGGCAACAGCAACGGTTGGGTCACGTTGAAGAAGCCGTGCAGGCACACGTCGATCACCCGCCGCCACTGCGCTGACGACATGCCCGCCATGGGCGCGTCGTCGTGAACGCCGGCGTTGTTGACCAGTACCTGAATCGGTCCGGCCACGAGCAGTTCGGTCACAATCCGGCGAGTCTGATCCTCGTCGGCGACATCGAATGCCGCCACTTCCGCCGAACCGCCCGTGATCCGAATAGCGTCCACGGCCGCCGCCGCCCGTTCGGGATGTTGGTAGGCGTGAACGATGACCTGCATCCCATCGCGCGCCAGCCGCTGACAGATGGCGCGGCCGATATCGCCGCTGCCGCCGGTGACCAGCGCCCGTTTCATGGCTCGATCTCCACGCTCAGGCTAACGCCACCGTCGGATAACACCACCCGTCCGGCCTTCCGCCGGGCGATGGCGCACAACAGGGGCAGTCCGCGCGCGGCGGGATTGCCGGCTCGCAATTGCTCCAAGCCCGCGTCATCCAGCCGGTTCGCCGGCTGGTTCGCGCCAGATTCCAGTCGCAGCGGCGCCAGCCGGTAATCCTGCGCTGGATTCAGCAACAGCGCCACGGCGAACGGCGCGACGATCATCCGTCGCTCCACCAGTGGAAACGGCGGCGGCAGATCGTAGGCGACCAGCAGCACCCGCGTCTGGTCCGCCCACGCTAGCGCCGCCGCTTCCCGCAGGCCGGCGGCGAAACTGTCATCGTAGGCGGGCAGACTGAGCGAGGGTTGCATGCAACCTGTGGCAATGGCCCAATAACCGGCCGGGGTGTTGTGGACCGACTGATGAAAATGGGTCGGCGACACCGGCCGGTCGGGCTGGGTCAGCGCCACGCAGATTTTGTCCAGGATCTCGCTATCCCCACCCGAGGACGCGAACACCGTGCGCACCGCGCCAGCGTCGATATCGGCCTGGGCCATCGCCTCCTGCGCGACCTGGAGCGCCAGCTTGATCGTGGCCGTGACGCGCCGCCGTTCGTTGGCTGGCAGCAGCGTGGCCATGGCCGCCGGCATCGGCTCGGCAACGTAGGGCCGTTGGCCGGTGAGCACCGCCTGGCTGGTGGTCCAACCGGCCAGTCCCGGAGCCATGAGACCCACGGCTTCCACGGCAAGCGGATTCATATGTCCCTCCGCCCGAACAGCAGGCTGCAATTGGTGCCGCCGAAACCGAAGGAGTTGCTCAGCGCCGTCCGCAGTGGGTGCTCCCGGTTTTCCAGCACCACGCCCGCGTCCAGTTTCGGATCGCGCTGGCGGGTATTGAGCGTGCCGGGAATCAGGCCGTGCTCCAGGCACAACGCGACGAACACTGCCTCGGTGACGCCCGCCGCGCCCAAAGTGTGCCCGGTCCAGCCCTTGGTGGAACTGCACGGCGTGTCCGGCCCGAACACCCGCGCTACCGCCCGATCCTCGGCGGCGTCGTTTAACGGCGTGGCGGTGCCGTGCAGGTTGATATAGTCCACCTGTTCCGGGAGAACCTCCGCCCGCGCCAGCGCCTGTTGCATCGCCAGCGTCGCCCCCGCTCCTTCGGGATGCGCGGCGGTCATGTGATACGCATCGCTGCTTTCGCCGTAACCGAGCAGGAGGACGCGATCGTCGCCGGGTTCGGCCCATTCCAGCAGCACGAATCCGGCCGCCTCGCCGACGTTCAAGCCGTCGCGTTCGACATCCCACGGCCGGCAGGGTTGGGTGGACGCCAGCCCCAGGGCGTTGAAGCCGTACAAGGTGGTCAGGCACAGACTGTCCACCCCGCCGACCACGGCGGCGTCGCAAAACCCCGCCCGCATCTGCCGCCAAGCGGACGCGAACGCCTTGGCGCTGGAGGAACAGGCGGTGGAGATCGCCATGGCCACGCCGGTCAAACCCAGCCAGCGCCGGGTGAAATCGGCCACCGAGAATACGTTGTGGGTATGCGGGTAATCGAAGGTCGCCGGCAAACTCCCGGTAATGGGATCGCGCTGGCGATAGGCGTGCTCGGTGGCGCCGATGCCGGAGGTGCTGGTGCCGACGAACACGCCGATGCGGTCGGGACCGTAGCGGTCGCGGGCGACGCGCACCGCCGCGCCGAACCCGTCCTGCTCCAGACCCAGCCGGGCCAGTCGGTTGTTGCGGCAATCGAACGGCGCGAACTCGCCCGTCAGCGGCTCTTCTTCCAGGCCCGCGACCCGCCCGATCCAGGTGGGCAGGCCAGCGTCCTCGAAATCACAGGGCCGCAGCCCGCTTTCGCCGCGCCGCAGCGCGCCCAGCGAGGCCGCGCCGCCGCGTCCGAGGGCATTGGTCAGGGTACGGGCGGCAATCGCCAGCGGCTGGATCGCCATGCGGTCAACTCATCTTCGTCAACAAGGGTCGGGCCGCCAGCAGGGCGGAGAGGAAACAGGCGGCCACGCCCAGGCTTACGGTCAAGCCGATGGCCCGCAGCGCCGGCAGCGCGGAAAACGAGAGCATACCAAAAACGGTCAAGGCCGAACCGCAGCACACCAGCAGCGCATGCAGGGTGCGGCGGCGCGAATCCGGGCCGGCGCCGGGCCGGCTGAAGAACAGCCCGTAATCCACGCCGATCCCCAACACCAGCAGCAGCGCGACCAGATGGAACAGCGACAACCGCTCGCCGAGCGCCAGCAGCGCCGCCACGGTGAACACCAGCGCCAGCAACACCGGCAGCAGTGCGGCGGCGACTCGTCGCCACGAGCGTAGTCCCAGCCAGACCACCGCCACGATCAGCGCCGCGCCCCAACCGATCCGAACCAGGGTCGCTTCGCGGAAACCGGCCACCAGCCGGTTGGTTTCCGCCCGCAGATCCAGATAATACGCGCGACTGGCTTCGTGTTGCGGCAAACCGGCGGCCAGGGCGCGGGCATCCTGCACGCCGCTCAGGGGCAACAGCGCGGTCCAGCCGCGTTCGCCGGGAAACAGCAGGGCGTTGACCCGCGTTCCCAGCAGCGCGCCGCGCAAGTCGTCGGGTCGCAGCGGCGGCGCGGTGCGCGCGGCGGCGATGGCGTCAAGAAACGGCGCGAACAGTCCCGGCTTGAACGGCAAGCCTGCCAGCGCGGCGTTCAGGTTGACGGTCAGCGTCGCCGCGTCCGGTAACTCCGCCTGGCGCTGGCGTTGCGTCTGCGCGCTGGGCAGATAGCGCATCGCGCCGTCGTAACCGGCCAGCACACCTTCCTTTTGGCGCTCGTCCAAATAGGCCGCCATCGTTTCGCTATGGCGCAGGGCGGTTTCCGCGTCCGGCGCAGTGATCGCGATCAAATGGCCGACTTCGGGCGCGCCCAGCGCGGTGCGCAATTCCTGATCGAGCCGCAACAGTTCGCGCGGCACGGGGCTGAGGGCGGCCAGATCGTTTTCCCACAGCGGCGGAGCCTTGACGATCAGAGCCAGCAAGACCAGCGCCCCACACCCACCCAGCGCCAGCGCCAGCCGGCGCCGGGGTTGCAACACCCGGTCCGCCCAGGGGCCAATGGCGGTCGGTCGCGGTGGCGTCCAGTCCGGCGGCAGCAGAGCCGGCAACAGCCAGCGGGTGGTCGCCACGGCGGCGGCGATGCCGGCGACGGTGAACACGCCCAACTGGCTCAAGCCGGGAAAATCGGCGTCGAGCATCGCCAGACAGCCGAGCATCGTGGTCGCCACGCACAGCCGCAAGGTCGGCCACAACTGGCGCACCGTGTCCGCCACGGTGTCTACCGCTCGCCGATGGCTGAACAGGTAGGTGGGATAGTCCAGCGTTTCCCCCAGTAGGGTCATGCTGAACGCCAGGGTGATGAGGTACATCTTGCCGAAGATCAGGTCCACCGCCGCCGCGCCGGCCAGCAACGCCGCCAGCATCGGCAACGCACCGAGCCAAACGGTGCGCGCCGAGCGGTAGACCAGCAGCAGAATCAGCACCACCGCCGCCAGCGCCAGCGCGCCGAGGAACTCCGCCTGGGCGTGGATCGTGTCCGCCGCCAACGTCGCCAGCACGCCGGGACCGCTCATCTCCAGGCGCACGCCGGTTCCAGCGCTGGCGGCGGCGAATGCGGCGCGAATCGCCGTCACTGCCGCTTGCTGGGCGGCGAGGTCGTAACCGGAGGCCCGGGTTTCAACCAACAGCAGGGCGCGGTCGCCGTCCGGCGCGAACCAGACGCCCCGCCGCTTGGCCGGTTCGCGCAAACCGCCCTGCCACTGCTTTAGCAGCGTCAGCAGCTCGCCGGTCGGGTCGCCAGCCAGCCAGCGTTTCTGGAATACCGCCAGCGGCGACTGCAATTCCGCCAGGCGCTGTTGCAACCCGGCGCGCAATCCTTCCATCGCAAAGCGTTCTGGGGCGACGGTCGAACTCAGCCGGTAGCGGTAGGCGAACAGGGCTTGCAATTCCGCGTCGGGCAGCGCATCCGCGCCGTTGGCCACGCGGGCGAACCCACCACTGGCGCGCAGCCGTTCCGCCAACCGCTGGCTGACGGCCGCGCGCTCGGGTTCCGCGTCGCCGGCCAGGCCGAGCAGAATCAGCCGGGTGGTGGGGCCACTGCGCAATTGTTCCAGCAGCAGTTCCGCTACCGGATCGGCGCGGGAGGCGAACAGGGTCAGGTCGGCGGCGACCGGCGTGGTCAGCGCGATCCAGCCGCAACCCAGTGCAGCCAGCAGCCACAGCACCGGAATAGACCAGCGGGGCATGATGGAAAATGGCCTCAGCGCGAAGTGATCGTCATCAGGCTGCGGTCGCCGTCCGGCTCCAGCGTCTCCATGCTGTCAATCCGCCCCTTCTGGCCGCGCAGCACGATGACGGCGACGTAGCGCTGGGCGTCCGCGTCGCCTGGCGTCAGGCGCAGGCTCCAGTCGGCGGGCGTCCCCCGGAATTCCAACTGGTAATAACGCTCCAGCGCCACCCGGTCGCCCGCCTGGGTCGCGCGGATCGCCTCGACGAAAGGACGCAGTTGCGGATAACCGTTGAGATCGAACTGCCGACGACCGGCATCCGGCGTTTCGACCGTCAACCAGTGGCCGTCCGCTTCATAATCCTCTGGGTGCGGATGCAGGGTTCGCTTGCGCAGAAAATCGGGAGCGCGGTAGTACAGCACCCCGCTGGCGACCAGCGGCGCGTCCAGCACCGCCAGGGTTTTTTCCTCCCGGAACGCGGCTTCCACCGCCGGAACCGCCGCCAGCGCCCGCATGACCTGGGATAGCGCATCATCGTCGGTCAAGCCCATCAGTGGCCAGCATCCCACCAGCAACCCCAGCCAGCGCTTCACGAACAGGCTCCATTTTTCGGTTGCGGCGCGATGGTGATCCGGGCTTCCGCCAACGTCTGGCCCGCAGCGCTGACCTGGATCGCATAAATGCAGTAGTCGGCGTCGCCCAGCACCAAGTGGGCGGCGACCTCCAACGGCGCGTCCACCGCCGCCAAGTCGGCGGCGAACCAGCGCACGTCGCGCAGCGCGGCCAGATAACCCGCCGGGGCGCTTTGCCCTGCCGCCTGGGCGCGCAGGCCGCCGTGAATCGCCGCCGCTTGCGCCCCGTATTCGCAAGCGTGCGACATCGCCAGCCGATCCTGCCGGCGCAACGGATTGGCGGGATCGCGATGGGTTTGGGTCACGCACACGATGCCGGCCTCGTCCCAGGCGGTCACCGCCTCCAGCAGGCACATGGCGCCCGCGTGGGGAATCAGGGTTTGAATTCGCGCCTTGTCCACCAGGACGCCCAGACCAGTCTTCGATAAGGCGTCGTCGTCCTGTGCGGGCGAGTTTTCCCGTTCGTGCTTTCCTTGACTTCCATGGACTGGGGTTTGCGTCATCATCTTCTTCAGGTGATTCGCGCCAGACTGTGGCGGTTGTGGGTCCAGCGCGACCAAGCCTTGCCCACCTCGTACCAATGCAGATACCAAGCTTCCAGAACGAGCCGCCACAGCATCGGCGGATTCAGGCGCAGGCGGTCCTCGGCGGCGCACAACACCGGCTGCAAGTCGAGGCCGCACGCCAGCGCCTGACTGCGGGCCAGATGGTAACGGCTCGTCACCAGCACGAAGGGCCGCGCGCCATCCTCGGCCAGCAACCGCCGCGCCTGGCGCAGATTATCGAGCGTATTCAGGGACTGGTCCTCGACGAACAGGCCGGCCGCCGGGAGGCCAAGCGCGCGGAGAAATTCCCGACCGCGTTCGGCTTCGCTGACGCTGCCGCCGGTGTGGCCGCCGACCAGCAGAATCCGCCGGCGGGGATCGGCATGGCGCAGCGCGGCGGCGCGGCGCAGCCGGCGAGCGTAGCCGGGCGCGACTTGGTCGTGAATCAACCGCGCGCCCAACACCACGATCCAGTCTCCATCCACTCCGGCAACCGGCGCGTCCCGCGCAATGCGCCAAACCCGGCGCAGCAGCCACAATCCACTCAAGCCCAGGGTCGCCAGCAGCAGCAGATTCGACAGCGCCAGCATCGCCAAGCCATCCCACCCCATGCCCAGTTGCCGGGCGAAGCGTCGGGATGCCATCGCTCCCCCGTTCATGCTTCCTCCTCCCAGTAATCGTAGAAATTGAACCAGTTGTAGGGCGCGAGGCGAGCGTAATGCTCCAGCCGGTCGGCGTAACGCTGGACCCAGACGGCGAGTTGTTCCTGGCGACGGGGCCGGTCCAGCGCGATCCGCTCCGCCAGCCGCTCGAAGTGGATTTCGTAGCGATGGCCGCCCCGATACAGGCCGAAGAACAGGATCACCGGACAACCAACCAGCGCCGCCAGCAGCAACGGTCCGGCGGGAAACACCGTCTCCCGGTCGAAAAACCGGACGCGCACCGTTCTTTCGTCCGCGATCACTCGATCCCCCAACACGCCGACCATGCTGCCTTGGGCCACGCTTTCCTGAACCCGGAGCAGGGTGTCCGGCCCACCGATGGGAATGATGGCCTGGGCCAGCGCCGGATTCAGCGCGTTGAGAAATCCGGTGATATCCTGGTTATGGCCGGTATTCATCAGGATTTTGATCGGGAAATGCCGCAGGGTGACGCCAATCGCCCGCAGCGCCTCGAAACTGCCCAGGTGCGATCCCAGCAGAACGCAGCCCTGCCCGGACGCCGCCTGCTCCACGATCAACGAATCGCCGAAAATCTCGATATCAAACGGTTGCAACCGCCCGGTCAGGAAATAGACCCGATCCAGAATGGTCGCGGCGAAACAGTGGATGTGGCGAAATACCCCCCACCAGCCTGGCTCGCGGCCCAGCGCCCGCCGCAGGAACCGCTGCGATCCGCGCCGCGCCGCCGGAGCGGTCAGCAGAAAATACAGAGTGATGGGATACAGCAGCGCGCGGCCCACCGGCCGACCAATATGCAGGGCGATCCACCGAATCAGCCGCAACATCAGCGGGGTGCCACGCTCCGGCAGCCGCGCCCACTGCTGGCTCATCCGGCGATTCCCAGGCGCGATGCTCAGATGAACCGGTGGGGGAAACTCAGCGCGTGCGCTGTTGCGCGATGTGCTGGCTCAGCGCCCGCAGCGAGGCGAAAATACGCCGGTTGTCCTTGTCCTCGGAACGCAGTTGAAACCCGTAGGTTTTGGAAATCGCCAGCGCCAGTTCGAGCGCATCAATGGAATCCAAACCCAGCCCCTCGCCGAACAGCGGCTCCTCCGGCGTGATGTCTTCCGGTTGGATGTCTTCCAGATGCAGGGTCTCAACCAACAGTCGAGCCACCTCCAACTCGAATGGCGAGAGAGCTTCCATGGGTAACCTCGTCAAGGATGGGATAGGGTATCGATGAGCGGCGATGCTATCAGGATTTGCGAATTGGTCGCTAAACTATACCATGTCCCACGGCCAAAACTCGTAACGGTCCGACCTCGCCGCGCCAATGCCTAC
>WBUJ01000119.1 GCA_008933795.1 Candidatus Contendibacter sp.
TCTGGAGTGGTTGCGCCGCCGGGAAGGGTTGCGGGCGGAATGGGTGCGTTCGGGTTTTGAAATCCCGGAAGTATCAGTGAGTTCTGATGATGTTGGGGTATGACATGGCCTGGAATGAACCCGGTGGCGGCAATCGCGATCCCTGGAGTGGCGGGGGGCGCGAGCAGGGGCCGCCCGATCTGGATGAAGTGGTCCGCAAGCTGTCCGACAAGTTTGGCGCCCTGCTGGGCGGCCGACGCGGTGGGAGCGGCAGCGGTGGGAGCGGCAGCGCGGGCGGTGCGGGTTCCGGATTCGCCGGCATCGCTCTGATCGTCGGCGTGATCGCCGTGATCGGCTGGCTGATCGCCAGCATCTACATCGTGAACGAAGGTGAACGCGGCGTGGTGTTGCGGTTCGGGCGCTATCTGGAAACCACCATGCCCGGCCCGCATCTGCGGCTGTTCCCGATTGACCGGGTGGAGATCGTCAATCTCGAACAGCGCCGGTTCCGGGAAATCGGCTATCGCTCCGGCGCGAGCGGCGCGCGCCAGCCGGCGGTGCGCACGGTGCCGAAGGAAGCGCTGATGCTGACTCAGGACGAGAACATCGTGGATGTGCGGCTGGCGGTGCAATACCAGATCAGCGATCCCCGCGCCTATCTGTTCAACGTCCTCGATCCGGAGAACGTCCTGGTACATGTGGTGGAGAGCGCCGTCCGCGAAACCATCGGCAAGAGCACCATGGATTTCGTGCTGACCGAAGGGCGCAGTAACATCGTGGCTGATATCAAGATCTTGGCTCAGCGCATTCTGGACAACTATGGTCCCGAGGAGCCGGCCAAGGCCGCTGCCGCCGGAAAAGAGGGAGGCCCGGTCCCTGGCAAGGGCGCCGGCCTGCAAATCGTGACCGTCGTGCTCCAGGACGCCCAGCCGCCCGAAGAGGTGCAGGACGCCTTTGCCGACGCCATCAAGGCGCGTGAGGACGAGCAGCGGTTGAAGAACGAGGCCGAGGCTTACTCCAACGAGGTGATTCCCCGGGCGCGCGGCCAGGCGGCGCGGCGGTTGCAGGAAGCGTCGGCTTACAAGGAACAGGCGATCGCCGAAGCCCAGGGCGAGGCCAGCCGCTTCGAACAGTTGCTGACGGCCTACGAAAAGGCCCCGGAAGTGACCCGCGAACGGTTGTATCTCGAAACCCTGGAAACGGTATTGGCGCGGTCCAGCAAGGTGCTGGTGGACGTGAAGGGAACCAACAATTTGTTGTATCTGCCGCTGGATCGCCTGCTCAAATCTGGCGAGGCGGCAGAAGGGGGTGGTGCGCGGCCAGGCGGCGCGGCGGCTGAACCAGTGCCGGCCACTTCGACCACGGCCGATGACAACGCAGCGGTCAGCCGTTTGCGCGATCTGAATCGTAGCCGGGAGGTGCGCTGATGGCTCTGTCGCGATGGCCAATGTCTCGTAACTTAATATTTGGCGTGCTGGGCGCCGTGGTGGCGCTGCTGGCGATGTCCCTGTTCACGGTGGATGAAACCCAGACCGCCATCCGCTTCCAGTTGGGCGAGATCGTCCAGGCCAACTACAAGCCGGGCCTGCACTGGAAATGGCCGCTGATCAACAACGTCCGCAAGTTCGACCGGCGGTTGCAGACCCTGGACACCGAGCCGGAACGGTTCCTGACTGCCGAGAAGAAGAACGTCATCGTGGACTCCTTCGCCATGTGGCGGATCGAGGACGTGCGGCAGTTCTACACCCGGGTCGGCGGCGATCCCAGCCAGGCCAACGTGCGGCTCGATCAGATCGTCAAGGATGGCCTGCGCAGCGAGTTCAGCAAGCGCACCATTCAGGAAGTAGTGTCGGGCGACCGCGACCAGATCATGGAAACCCTGAGCCGGTTGCTGCGGGAGCAGGCTACGCAACTGGGCATCGCCTCCGTGGACGTGCGAATCAAGCGCATCGATCTGCCGCCGGATGTGAGCAATTCGGTGTTCAGCCGGATGAAGGCGGAGCGGTTGCGGGTGGCCAAGGATTTCCGCTCCCGCGGCGGCGAGGCGGCCGAGCGCATCCGCGCCGACGCCGACCGACAGAGCACGGTGCTGCTGGCCGAGGCTTATCGCGACGCCGAGCGCCAGCGCGGCGAGGGCGACGCCCAGGCCACCGACATCTACGCCCAGGCTTACGGCAAGAACCGGGATTTCTACAGCTTCCATCGCAGCCTGTCGGCCTATCGGCACAGTTTCGGCGCCAAGGACGACGTGCTGGTGTTGCAACCGGACTTCCAGTTCTTCCGATACTTCAACAAGGCCCAATGAACGCGGCCCGCCGGATGCGCGCCGGTGTGGCGTCGAACCCCGGATGTCGCCATGTGGGCTGAACTGCTGGCGGCGTTCGGGCTGATGCTGGTGCTGGAAGGCATCCTGCCATTCCTCAATCCTGGCGCTCTGCGCCAGACTTTGCTGCGCATGGCCCAACTGGAGGATCGAGTGTTGCGGTTCGCCGGTTTGGCCAGCATGGGATTGGGTTTGCTGGTGCTGTATTTTTGCCGCTGAAGCTCCCCGGGTCCATCCGCTGCCCTATCTTCCCGATTCGCAAGTTGCCCCCGCCATGACCACCGAAGACCGCTGGCTGTTGCCCGAAGGCATCGAGGAAATCCTGCCCCCCGCCGCCAGCCGGCTGGAACAGTTACGTCACCGGTTGCTAAATCTGTACGCAAGCTGGGGTTACGAGCTGGTGGTTCCGCCGCTGATCGAGTTTCTGGAATCGCTGCTGACTGGCACGGGCAATGACCTGGAGTTGCAGACCTTCAAACTGACCGATCAACTCAGCGGCCGGATGATGGGAGTGCGCGCCGACATGACCCCGCAGGTGGCGCGGATCGATGCCCATCTGCTCAAGCGCGACGGGCCGGTTCGGCTGTGCTACATGGGGAATGTGTTGCGCACCCGCGCCGATGGCTTTGGCGGTTCCCGCAGCCCGTATCAGGCCGGCGTGGAACTGTACGGTCATCGCGGCCACGAGAGCGATCTGGAAGTGCTGGCGCTGATGCTGGAAACCCTGGCGTCGGCGGGCGTCGGCGGGGTTCATCTGGATTTGGCGCACGTGGCGATCTTCCGCGAACTGGCGCGGCGGGCCGCGCTGGGCCAGGAACGCGAGGTGCTGCTGTTCGAGGCCTTGCAACGCAAGGCGCTGCCGGAGATTCGCCAACAACTGGCGGCTTGGGCGCCGCCAGCGCCGTATGGCGAACAGTTGCTGGCGCTGGCCGAACTGAACGGTGGGCCGGAGGCGCTGGATGAGGCCGAAGTCAGACTGGCTTCCGCCGGCGAAGGCGTCCGCGCGGCGCTGGCGACCCTGCGGCGCTTGATCGTCGCCTTGCGGCGGCAGTGGCCAGAGTTGCCGATTCACGTGGATCTGGCGGAATTGCGGGGTTACCACTACCACACCGGCGTGGTGTTCGCCGCCTATGTGCCGGGGCAGGGGCAGGCGGTGGCGCAGGGTGGCCGTTACGATGAGATCGGCCAAGTGTTCGGCCGCGCCCGACCCGCGACGGGCTTCAGCACCGATCTGGCGACCTTGCTGCTCCTGGGTTCGACGCCAGAAGCGGTTAGCATGGGCATTTACGCGCCGGCGGTCGCGGATATCGCCTTGGACCGGCGCGTAATCGAGTTGCGCGATCAGGGCGAACGGGTGATTCGAGAATTGCCCGGCGCGGCGGCGGCGCCGGAAGATTTGGGCTGTAATCGGATTCTGGTGCAACGGGAGGGGGAATGGGTCGTGGTTCCGTTGCCATTCAAAGCTCCCCTTACCCCCCGAGGAAGAGGGGGTGGGGTCGGGTGAAACAGGAAGCTGACATGGGCAAGAACGTAGTCGTCATCGGTGCGCAATGGGGCGATGAAGGCAAGGGCAAGGTGGTGGATCTGCTCACCGAGAACGCTGCGGCGGTGGCGCGATTCCAGGGCGGGCACAACGCCGGGCATACGCTGGTGATCGGCGGCCAGAAAACCGTGCTGCACCTGATCCCCTCGGGCATCCTGCATGAGGGGGTGGCTTGCCTGATCGGCAACGGCGTGGTGTTGTCACCAATGGCGCTGCTGACCGAGATCGACCGGCTGGAGACGCAGGGCGTGGCGGTGATGGAACGGTTGCAGATCAGCGAGGCCTGTCCGCTGATCCTGCCTTATCACGTCGCGCTGGATCAGGCGCGCGAGAAGGCGCGCGGCGAGCGGGCCATTGGCACCACTGGCCGCGGCATCGGGCCAGCCTACGAGGACAAGGCGGCGCGGCGGGCGGTGCGGCTGGCCGATTTGTTCGACCGGGAATGCTTCGCCGCCAAGCTGGGCGAGGTGCTGGATTTCCACAACTTCGTGTTGCAGCGTTATTTTCGAACCGAGCCGGTCGCTTTCCAGCAAGTCCTCGACGAGACGCTGGCGATGGGCGAACGCTTGCGTCCGCTGGCGGCGGATGTCACCGCGCTGCTGGATGGTCATCGGCGGCGCGGCGACAACGTGTTGTTCGAGGGCGCGCAGGGCGCGATGCTGGATATCGACCACGGCACCTATCCCTACGTCACCTCCTCCAACACCACCGCCGGCGGCGCAGCCACCGGCACGGGATTGGGACCGTGTTATCTGGATTACATCCTGGGGATTACCAAGGCGTACACCACCCGGGTGGGCGGCGGGCCATTCCCGACCGAGTTGTTCGACGCGACCGGCGACTATCTGACCGAGCGCGGTCGCGAGTTCGGCTCGACCACCGGCCGGCGGCGGCGCTGTGGCTGGTTCGATGCGGTCGCCTTGCGCCGTTCCATCGTGAACAACAGCGTTTCAGGATTGTGCGTGACCAAGCTGGACGTGCTGGATGGCCTGGACCGCATCCGGATGTGCGTAAGCTACCAGCGCGGAGCGGAACGGCTGGATGACGCGCCGCTGGGCGCCGAGGCCTTGGCGGCCTGCCAGCCTCTTTACGAAGAGATGCCGGGTTGGCGGGAACCCACCCTGGGCGTGAAGCGTTACGAGGAATTGCCGGCCGCCGCGCGGGCTTATCTGCGGCGGATCGAGGAGTTGACCGGCACGCCCATCGACATCATTTCCACCGGCCCGGACCGGGTGGACACCATCGTGCTGCGGGATCCGTTCGCGGGGTGAGCGGCGTTCGGTGGCCCTGTTCGTCCTGTCTGGATCGGGAAGTGGAACGGCGGCCGTTTCAGGTGGTGGTGGATTGGGGGCGTGGGAAAGCGGGAGGTGGGTGGATTGAGGTAGGGCGTATGTACCAAACTCGATCTGCGAAACTTAAAAGCTGTCAGGTTGGATCGGCATTGCCCGTTTTCTTGCGGCGACTTGCCTTGGGTTTCGCCGCCGGAACATCTGGCTCTACTGCCGGAGTCCCTTGCTTCAAATCATGAAAATTCATGGTCGGCAATGTTACGGGGCCAGCCAACATGCGCGAAGTAACGGTCAGTACCTGTTCGCGCACCGCGGACCACAGTAACGAAGCCCCATTCACCGCAGCCAAGTCCTCTGGCGGTGCAAGTTTTTCGGCGCCTTTGCGTACCAATACTACACCACGCACCTCAACGTCGATGAGGTAGGGGCAAAACTTGCGTTCAAGGGCTTGGTCCGACGGCTGGTTGTCCACCATGACTTGCAGCGTTACAAGGAACAGTCGCCCTCGCTCGTGATCGGGGTCGATCTCGCCGATACCAAACACGGTGCTGATGTCGACCCCGTCAAAAACGAAGACCGTGGTGAAGGGATTATTGGGTTCCCTAGGAGCGTGCCTCTCATCGATTTGAACCGATACCTTCTTGAAAAGCAACTGCAATAACTGGATCGGCGCAGGCTTCACGATGCGACTACCCCAAGTAGTTCACCCGAATCATTGCAAGCCACAGTTGCTTCAAGCCTGCTTGTGTATTTAATCACCCCCTCTAGTTGCTGCGTAATGCCTACGTGTTGTTCAATCGACAGATCCGGCCGCATGGTTTGCTTTCGCGTCACAGAATGATACGGCATCTGGATCGGTCGCAACTTCACGCGCTGCTCATCTTCGCAACGTTCGGTCCATAGCGGCAGATCTACCCCCGCCTTATCAGCCAACGATTTCATAACATTGGGCTTTTCGAGTGCCATCGTCAGCAACAGGGTTGTGCTCTCATCCGGGTAACTAGCCTCAGATTCGTAGCGGGAAAACGCGATCTTACCCTTACCGAAGATGCGGGAAGCCTGCTGTTGCGTCAGGCCATAGCGCTTGCGCAGCGCGAGGATTTCCTCGCCCATGAGCAGGTTGCCATAGTGCGCCTTGCGGGCGGCCAGCGCACGCAGGTTTTCCTTGTGCTGCGATGCCTTAGTGGTTGTCTCTCCGCAGACGTCACAGATCGAAGTCTGTAAGGGCACCTCGACACGTTCGCCGTTGGGTTTAAACTCGCGAATACGCTGCGTAGCCACAAGGTGGCCCTTGCGGCACACCGGGCACAACCCAAGATCTCTCGTTAATTCCGTCATGATCCATTTCTCCTCAGCGAGAGCCGTGACACGAAACCAGCACCAATCTGAACTGGCCAGCGTCATCTACAGAAAACTTCATATAAATTTCCAAACCGCGCGCG
This sequence comes from Candidatus Contendibacter sp., assembly GCA_008933795.1. Classification (GTDB taxonomy): domain Bacteria; phylum Pseudomonadota; class Gammaproteobacteria; order Competibacterales; family Competibacteraceae; genus Contendibacter. The sequence goes on from WBUJ01000119.1 coordinate 6,577, forward strand.
TTGCGCTGCTGTCGTATGCAGTCGTAGCGCAGTCGATAAACGTCGCAGGGGTACATCGCCCCGCCCTTGATCTGACACCACTCCGCATTCTTAAAATCCCCTGATTGCAGACAGCTCAACATGCGCAGGACGTCATCAAGGCTCCACCGCTCGTTTTGCAGAGCCCACTCACAGCTATCCGTGGCCATCCAAACCTCATTTTCTCCCAGGGTTCCATTCGACACCAACGCTTGCAGGGCAACCAAATCAAGCAACGGTTTGCGACCGATTAATCGCTGCTTGTTGGTCGGTGGACTGAGCAAGCTGCGGTCTCGTTTCCATAGACCAGGCATCTAGTTTATCACCGTGATAAGTTTAGGTCTGAAATTTCCGCTTTCAAGCCCGCCAGTCAAGCAGGGCTTTTCCGCCAACTGAAAGAATCACTTCCAGTATACACCTCACCTCACCTTGACCCTCTCCCCGCCAGGAGTTTTTCGACAGACTCTTAAAAGCGCGTGGTGTCCTATCGCGCCGAGGGAAAGCAGTCCTATCGGGGCAACTGCTCCAGACTGTCCAGCACCGCGCGCGGTTCAAGCTTGCCCTTGAAGAACAGCACCGGACCAGGGATGTCCCGGAAATCGTCCGCGCCGACATTCAACCGTTCCGAGACGGCGACGATGAGATCGGGCATGGCGGCGCGGCGCAGCTTGTCCAGCTTGCGGCGCAGATAATCCGGATGCCAGAAACCCATGATTTCGACATGCGCCACCCGGCCATCGGGATGGCGCAGGGCGAAATCGGGCACGAACACCGTCCCTTTCAAATCCACGATTTCCACTTCCCGCTCCAACGCCCACGGCGTCCCCAATTTTTCCCAGCGGCGGGCGAAGCTTTCCTCCAACAGGCTGTCGTAAGCGGGCGGCGCGGCGGTCAGCGGTTTGAGTGGCGATTGCGCATCGAGCCGGTAGCTCAATTCCTGCCCGTCCCGCTGTAATACCGCTTCCATTTCCCAGCGGCTGACCCGCAGCAGCGCTGGCAGGAACAGCGCCATTTGCAGGCCGTACTTGCGGGTCTGCTTGAACAGGCTGGCGGGACCGTCCACGTAAATCTGATAGCCGTCGTCGAGATTGCCCTCGACCGCGTACATCAGGCCGTGGAACTTGAGATGCTGGAACAGGCGGCGGTATTCGCCGGGAACGTTGCGGTGGGCGGTGAGGCGCAGGCACAGCGCCGAGTACAGCAAGCCCTGGGCTTGGGCCAAGTTGTAGCGGTTCACCAGTTGGTCCGGGGTAAAGTCCGGCAACGCGGTCAGCAGATGGTTTTCCGGCAAGTCAGCGTACAGCGCCTCGCGCAGGGTTTCCGCTTCCAGTCGATAGCGTGGCGCAACGGTTTCGAGCACCTCCCGCGCCTGGGTTTCGCCATAAACGCCGCGTTCGGTTGACAGAGTGAAGACTTCCCGCCGCAGCGTTTCCGGCTCCAGTTCGCCGGTGGCCAGGGTAAATTCGGCGGCGTTCAAGGCCAAGTGGGCGAAACCGCGCACGATGCGGTAATCGGGCGAGTCACCCTCCAGCGCCCGCAAGGCCGCCTGCAACTCGCCGCGCGTGCGGTGCTGATGCTCGCGGATCAGGTTCAGAACCTGCTCGGCCCAGACGTATTGTTCCCGTCGCAGAAAACGCGGATAGACCTGCGCGCCGCGTTTGTGGGAGAAAAGAAGATCGGAGGGGAGCATCAGCGGGCAATGTCGTCAGGATCGGACGGTCGCGTCGCATCAAACAACGCCAGCGTGGCCTCGATCCGTTCTGCCTTGCGGCTGGCGTCTGGTGGTGTTCGACGCCGGTCGGCGACCCGCTCCTCGCGGGTCTCGCGGGCGATGACTTCATACAGCACCGCCTGCTTGCCGTCGCCGCGCCGCAGGATACGGCCCAGCCGCTGCACGAATTCCCGCGCCGAGGCGCTGCCCGACAGGATCACGCCAATCGAAGCGTCCGGCACGTCCACCCCTTCGTTGAGCACGTTGCTGGTCACGATGGCGGCGTAGGCCCCGGACTTGAAGCGGTCGAGAATGTCCTGTCGTTCCTTGATCGCGGTCTGATGGGTCAGGCAGGGAATCAGAAACCGTTGCGACACTTCGTAGGCGGTGGCGTTGTCCTCGGTGAAAATCACCGTCCTGGCGCCCGGATGGTTGGCTAGGATCATGCCCAGCGCCCGCAGCTTGGCCGGGGTGGCGTGGGCGATGCGGCGGGCATCGCGGTGGGCGCGCATAGCCCGGCGACCCTCGATGCTGCGGGCCGACAGCATCACGAACCGGTTCCAGCCTTCCAGCGTGTTCAGTCCCAGGCGGTTGGCCTGCAAGAAGGCGTTGCGATCATCCAGCGCCTGTTGATAGGCGATGCGCTCGGCGGGGGACAGGTCCACATGCACTTGCCGCACCTGAAAATCCGCCAACACGTCGCCGGCCAGTTGTTCCGGGCGCTTGCGGTAGACGATGGGACCCACCAGCTCGAGCAGATCGGCGTCCTTGCCGTCGCCGCGCTCGGGCGTGGCGGTCAGCCCCAGCCGGTAGGGCGCCAGCGAAAATTCGGCGATGACCCGGTAAAACTCCGAGGGCAGATGATGCGCCTCGTCGAAGATCAGCAGGCCGAAGCGGTCGCCCAGCCGCTCGATGTGGCGGGCGGCGGAGTCATAGGTTGCGATCGTCAGCGGCTGCGGTTCGTGGTAGCCGCCGCCGATCAGGCCAATCTCCTGATCGGGGAACGCTGCCCGCAGCAGCGCGTACCATTGTTGCATCAGGTCCAGGGTCGGGACCATGATCAACCCGTCGCGCCGCGCCCAGCACAGCGCCAGCAGTCCGACCAGGGTTTTGCCGGCCCCGGTCGGCAGCACCACCACGCCGCGCCCCTTCGACCCCTGCCAAGCATCCAAGGCTTCCCGTTGGTGGGGATAGGGCGTCATTTCCAGGGCGCAGACCAGTTCCCGGCGCTGGTAGCGCGGTGCTTTGTTCCGGGCCAGCTCGCCCTTGAGCGGACCGATGATGTCACCGTAGCGGTGAGCGGGCGCGCGGTAGGCGTCCACGCGGGGGTCGTAGCAGAACCAGGTTTCCAGACCGGCCGGCAGCTCGGCCACGCCTTCCAGCAGCAGCGTACCCCGATCGAAACGCAACTGGCGCTCCGCGTCGTCGCGGCCGGTGCGGTACAGGCCAGCGGTGTCCTTGGTGCGGTGTTTTATATCCGCCATAATCGCTCCCGAGCGGTCGCGCCATGCCAATCGGTCTCCAGCCGTTCATCCTCGACTTGGGCCAGCGGCAGGGCGGTTTGGTAATGCGCGATCGCTGCGTTACGTTCGGTTCGAGCAGATCCCGGCGGTACCGAGAGCGGGCTAGGTTCCACGCCGTAATCGTCATCCACCGCCGGCCATCCTTGCGCCGCCCGCGCCCGACCCAGCGCCAGATCGCCTAGCAGCAGCGCGTTCTCGAAGCGTTCGGCGTCCAGCGGATGGCGCGACAGCGCGGCGTCTATCGCCATCCAGCGTCCCGCCAGCGCCAGCGCGCGTAATGCGTCCTGGCGCGCGCCGAAATCACGGCTGCCCTCAGGGGTGGCTACCAGTAAATCCAGGGCCAGTTCGACCGGCGTGGCGGCGTCAGGATCGAGCGTCCGCCGCGCCCGCCAGTCCAGCAATCGCGCCCGCTGGACCAGTTGCCGCTCCAACGCCTGGGTTGGATGAAGTTCGGCAAGGGTTTCGGTCAGTCGCGCCAATTCGTCTGCCGCGCGGCGGCGGAAAGCGGCGCGGCACAACGCCCAAAGATGGGTAGCCGGGGTCAGGCGAGGATGCTCGTCGCGCCAGCCGGCCCAGGCGCGGGAATGCCAGTCCCAGGCAGCGGTGAAGTCGCCCCGGCGAAACGCCAGCTCGCCGGTCAGATAATCCAGCGGCGCGGTCCATGGCCGCCGGAGGTCCGCCAGCAATCGCCGGCCCTGGTCGAGCACCGCGCGACAAAAGGCGGCGGACTTGCGATCGAGACTGACGCGAACGATGGCGATCAGGGCGCTGAACACATCAGCGGGATCGGCGGTCGCGGCCCGTTCGTTGACCGCCTGCAACAGAGCCGCCAGCGCCAGATCGTCATCGCCGGCCTGCCACAGGCTGTAGCCTTCCCACAGCAGCGCCCGCGTGCGCTCGCCGACCCAGCCCAGCACTCCGGCCCGCTCCACCGCCTGGCGCTCCAGCTGGGCCGCCCGGCCATAATCCCCGACGACACGGGCTTGGCGAGCTTGGGCGCGCAGCGGGTCGAGCGTCCGCCGGTCGGCGGTCATGGCGGGGGCGCGCGCCGCGTTGCCGGGGAGCGAGCGGCGCTCAATGCAACAGCGAGAACATTCGCCGCCGATAGGTCACGACCAGCGGATTTTCGTTGCCGAGCATCTCGAACATCATGATCAGTCCCTTGCGACCGGCGCCGTCCTCAAACTGGGGATGGCGCCGCAGGATGTCCATGAACTGCTCCAGCGCCGCCTCGTAGTCGCCGGCCAGCACATGGCGGGCCGCCAGTTGCCGGCGCGCGGCGCAGTCGTCCGGTTTGGCGCGCACCTGGGATTCCAACGTGGCCAAGTCTGGCGCTCCCTGGGCCAGATCGGCGAATTGCAGCCGCGCCAGCAGACCGCTGGCCGGTTGCCGGTCGCGTTCCTCCGCCGGCAGGCTTTGCAACAGCGTTCGCGCCTCCTCGCTCCGATCCAGTTGCATGAGCTTGTCGGCCAGCGCCACTTTCAATTCGACGCGATCCGGTTCCAGCTTCAGCGCCTCGCGCAACAGTTCGACCGCCTGCTTCTGGCGGCCGTGCTGCCAGAGCGCGTTCGCCTGTTCCAGAATCTGGTCGCCGGGATTGGCGCGCAATTGATCGATCACCGCGCGGTAGGCCGATTCCGGTTGCACGCCGACAATCTGATCCACGATCTGCCCCTGCCAGACCACCATCACCGTCGGCAGGCTGCGCACCCGGAAATGACCGGCCAACCCCTGCTCGGCGTCGGCGTTAACCTTAGCCAGAATGAAACCGCCCCGGTATTCCTGGGCCAGTTTGGTCAGCAGTGGGGTGAGCGTCTGGCAGGGCTGGCACCAGTCGGCCCAGAAATCCACCAGCACTGGTGCGCGCTGGGAGTTTTCCACCACCACCGAGGCGAAATTGTGTTGATCGACGTCAAAAACGTAGGGCGATTCGCTCATCATCGGAGATCCGCAAGGGCCGCGCCGGGCGGCATGACATTCGGCAATGACCCGGAAATGGAGGCGCGGGCCGGATTTTCAACGGGCGGGGCCGGGAACGCCGGGGTCAGCGTTGGAGATAGGGCAGCTTGTTGGGCTTGCCGTCCCAGTCGGCGGCGTCGGGCGGCGCGTCCTTTTTGGCGGTGATCACCGGCCATTGCCTGGCCAGTTCGGCGTTGAGCGCCAGGAACTGTTCCTGACCAGCCGGCACGTCGTCCTCGGCAAAAATCGCGTGGGCCGGGCATTCCGGCTCGCACAGGGTGCAGTCGATGCACTCGTCGGGATCGATGACCAGGAAATTCGGTCCCTCGTGGAAGCAGTCCACCGGGCACACTTCCACGCAGTCGGTATACTTGCACTTGATGCAATTCTCGGTGACGACGAACGTCATGGGCGGTCCCCTGAAAGGCTGGAAAGCATGAAGTGCGTTATCTTAACCGCGATTGTCCGGCTTGGGCAGATCATGTCGGCATGACCCACGGGAGCGCGAACATGCGTCGAGATGCGATTTTTTTCGCGATACTGGCGGCGTTGAGCCTCGCTGGTTTGAGCGGCTGCGCCGGTTCCAGCGCCAAGTCGCCCGCGCGGCCAATTACCCTTACCTTGCTGCACACCAACGACACCCACAGCCGCCTGGAGCCTTTTCCGCGCGATGGCGAACTGTCGGCCGGCAACCAGGGACCGCAACAGGGTGGCGTCGCCCGCCGCAAGACGCTGATCGACCGTATCCGGGCCAGCGAGCCGAACGTGCTGCTGTTGGACGCCGGCGACAATTTTCAGGGCACGATCTTCTACAACGCCTGGAAAGGCTCGGCGGAGATCATGGCGCTGAACGCCCTAGGCTATGACGCCACCACTTTGGGCAACCACGAATTCGACCTGGGGCCGGCGGAACTCGGCCGGGCGCTGCGCGGCGAACCGGTGGTCATCGCTGATACTTCCTATCCCACCGAGAAGCCGCGCCTGCCCATCGTCGCCACCAACGTCGACGTCGCCGCCGAACCGGCGCTGCGGGGGCTGTTGGCGCGTAGCGCGGTGCTGGAGCGCGGCGGCGAACGGTTCGGGATTCTGGGCGTGGTGACCCAGGATGTCCCGGCGATTTCCAGCCCCGGCCCCAACGTCCGTTTTCTCGACTATGTGGCGAGCGTTCAGGACGAGGTTGATCGCCTGACAGCGGCGGGGATCGACAAGATCATCCTGCTTTCCCATTCCGGCTATCCGGTGGATCTGGCGCAAGCGCCACGTTTGCGCGGGGTGGACCTCGTCGTTTCCGGCCACGATCACGCCCTGCTCGGCGACCCGGCGGCGGTGGAGGCGGTCGCGCCCGGTCAGGGCACCTTGGTGAAGGGACCGTATCCGACCGTGGCGACCGCCGCCGATGGCGAGCCGGTGCTGGTGGTGAGCGGCTACGAATGGGGCCGTTGGTTGGGGCAGTTAAAAGTTTCGTTCGATGAGCGCGGGGTGATCAAACGCTGGGAAGCCAAGCCGATTTTCGTGCGCGGCTGCGCTTTCGTGCGCGGCGCGGTGGACTGTAGCCAACAGGTCGCGCCGGAAGATTCCGTAGTCAAGGCCCAGGTTGCAGCCTACCGCGCGCCGGTGGACCAGTTCTCTGATGTGGTGGTCGCGCAGGCCAGGCTCCCGGTTGCCGTCGAAAAACATTCCGG
>WBUJ01000120.1 GCA_008933795.1 Candidatus Contendibacter sp.
GGGTTAAGGCATCGACCGCTCCAAATCGGCCATAATGACCGCGTGCAGAGTCACCATGAAGGAATACCCCATGAAGTTCCCTTACGGCCTCAGCGATTTCGCCACGCTCATCGGCGAAAGCTACTTCTATCAGGACCGCACCGACCGGATTCCGCTGCTGGAAGACGCGGGCCGACAACTGATCTTCATCCGCCCGCGCCGCTTCGGCAAAAGCCTGCTGCTGTCCATGCTGGAGCATTACTACGACGTCAATCGGGCCGATCAATTCGACGCCCTGTTCGGGCATCTGGCCATCGGTCGCAACCCCACCCCGCTGCATAACCAGTATTTCGTGATGAAATGGGATTTCTCCCTCATCAAGGCGCAGGGGGAATTGAAAGAGATTGAAACGGCGTTGCACCAGCATCTCAATGACCGCATCGCCAAATTCCAGCGATATTACGCCCATCACTTAACCGCACCGATCGAGATTCACCCGGACAACGCGCTTTCCTCCTGGGAATCGACCTTGACCGCAATTTCCGAAACGCCACGCAAGCTCTATCTGCTGATTGACGAATACGACAACTTCGCCAACGAAGTCCTGATGACCGGGCGCAAGCCGGAGTATTACGAAGCCCTGTTGTATGGCGAAGGTCTGCTGAAAACCGTGTTCAAAGCGGTCAAGGCGGCGGCGGGTGGCCTGGGGTTGGATCGGGTCTTCATCACCGGCGTCTCCCCCGTCGTCCTCAGCGACATGACCAGCGGTTACAACGTCGCTAAAAATATTTATCTGGACAATGAATTCAACGATTTGTGCGGGTTTACCGAACCGGAACTTGCCGCCGTGCTGACGCGCCTGGCGGCAGGCGCGACCTGGTCGGTTGCCGAGGCGCTGGACGCCATGCGCACGTTTTATAACGGCTACCGGTTTAGCGAGGAAGCAACGGATGGCCTGTACAACCCGACGCTCAGCCTGTATTTCCTGGAATGCCTGGGCAAGCACGGCCGCTACCCGCGCCAGATGCTGGACGACAATCTGGCGATGGACCGCAGCAAGCTGGTCTATATCTCCCAGTTGCCCCACGGCGAAGCCCTGCTGATTCAAGCCCTCAATGGCGAACAAGGAATCATCATTCCCCAACTGGCCCGACGTTTTGGCGTGCAGGACGTGCTGGCCGCCGTCAAGGATCAGCCGTTCATGGCCTCGTTGTTGTATTACTTCGGGATCCTGACCCTGGCCGGGCGCACCGACTTCGACGAGACCATTCTGAACATCCCCAATCTGGTCGCCCGCTCGCTGTACGTGGAGCGCTTGCAGGACCTCTGGCTGCCCGAATACGAGGATAAAACCCGCCTCCCGCCCCTGCGCAAACACGTCTGTCAGACCGGTGATCTCCAGCCCCTGGTCGCGTTCATCGAACAGCGCTATTTCCCGGTGCTGTCCAATCGGGACTATCGCTGGACCAATGAACTGATGATCAAGATCGCGGTGCTGACCCTGCTGTTCGATGACCGGCTGTACATGATGGTCTCGGAAACGGAAATCGATCACGGCTATGTGGATCTCAGCCTGATCGTGCGCCCGGATCGGCGCGGCGTGACTGCCCTCGCTCTACTGTTGGAGTTCAAATGCGTCAGCCTGAAGAACCTGAAACTGACCGGGGAGCAGGTCCGGGAGAAAACCCACGACGAGTTGGCTGCCCTGCCACTGGTGAAGGTGCAATTGCGGGCGGCGGCGGATCAGGCCCAACAGTACGGCGCCGCCTTGCGGGACCGCTACGGCCTGACCGATCTGCGCGCCTTCGCCGTGGTCGCCCTGGGCTTGGAGCGCGTGGTCTGGCAACCTGTAGAGCAGCGGGATATCCGGTCGGCGCCAGGGAAAAGACCCACCGTAACTCAGCCACACCCGGCCCGCCGCCCCTGGTGAACGCCCCCGTATACTGTGTTGGCTGCCTGCCCCGCCCCTTTAGCATCTCCCGGAATCCCGCCATGCGCTTTTTCAACACCGAAGGCCCGGTTCGACCCGACATCCATTACTGTCTGCCGCCCCTGCACCGCTGGAATCTAGACGACGTGCTCACGCTCATCGAGCGGCAGAAGTATTTCCTGCTCCACGCCCCGCGCCAAACCGGCAAGACCAGTTGCCTCCTGGCCTTGATGGAACATTTGAACCGGGAGGGACGCTATCGGACGGTGTACGCCAACCTCGAAACCGCGCAAACCGCTCGCGAGGATGTAGCGCGGGGTATGCGCGCCATCTGCGGCGCGTTGGCCAGCGCCGCGCGGCTCTATGTGGGGGAAAAGCGGTTGCTGGGCTGGATCGAAGCCGCCTGGGCAGCGCGCGGCCCGGAAGGCGTGTTCAACGAACTGCTCGAACGCTGGAGTGCGCAAACACCCCAACCTCTCGTACTATTGCTGGACGAAGTGGACGCCCTGATTGGCGACACGTTGATTTCGCTGCTGCGCCAGTTGCGAGCCGGCTATAACCAACGTCCGACCGCTTTTCCCCAGTCGGTCATCCTGTGCGGGGTGCGCGATCTGCGCGACTACCGGATTCACGCCCGTTCCGAACCCAGCCCCATCACCGGCGGCAGCGCCTTCAACATCAAGGCCAAGTCCCTGCGGCTGGGCGACTTTACCGAAGAGGAAGCAGCGACCTTGCTGCGGGAACATACCGCCGACACCGGGCAGGTCTTCACCCCCGACGCCCTGGCGCGGGTCTGGGACCTGACCCAGGGCCAGCCCTGGCTGGTCAACGCCCTGGCCTACGAGGCGTGCTTCGAGAGGCCGGAAGGACGCGACCGGAGCCAGCCGGTGACGGTGGACCTGATCGACCAGGCCAAGGAGCAGTTGATTCTCGACCGGGTGACCCATCTGGACCAGTTGGCCGACAAACTGCGCGAGGACCGGGTGCGCCGGATCATCGAACCGATGCTGGCCGGCGCCGCTCTGGGCGACGTTCCCCAGGATGATATTCAGTATCTACTCGATCTCGGTCTTTGCCGGATGACTCCCGGGCAAGGACTGACCATCGCCAATCCGATCTACCGCGAAGTATTGCCGCGCGCCCTGGCGTTCACCCCACAGGCCACGCTGCCGCAGATTGCCCCGACCTGGCTGAACGCCGATGGCAGTCTGAACCCGGCCGGGCTGCTGGCCGCCTTCCTGGCCTTCTGGCGCCAGCACGGCCAACCCCTGCTCCGCAGCGCGCCCTATCACGAGATCGCCCCCCACCTGGTGCTGATGGCCTTCCTGCACCGGGTGGTCAACGGCGGCGGGACGCTGGAACGGGAGTACGCCATCGGCTCCGGGCGGATGGATCTCTGTTTGCGTTATGGCGCGGTCACGCTGGGGATGGAACTCAAGGTCTGGCGCGATGGCGAGCCCGATCCCCTGGCGGCGGGGTTAACGCAGTTGGATGGCTACCTGGCCGGGTTGGGACTGGACACGGGCTGGCTGATCCTCTTCGATCGGCGGACCGGACAGCCGCCCATCGCCGAACGCACCGCCAGCAGCGAACAGTTCAGCCCCCAGGGCCGGCGCATCCAGGTGGTGCGCGCCTGAACCACGGTATCCGAGCGTGGATTTCGTAATCTTTTGGTCAGAAACTGACCGAAGCCGGGGCGCAGGCCCAACGGTACGGCGTGACATTGCGGGACCGCTACGGTTTGACCGACCTGCGCCTGTTCGCCGTGGTCGCGCTGGGCTTGGAGCGCATCGTCTGGCAGGCGGTGGGGTGACAACCTTGCGGGCGGCGGCTCACTCATCCCGCTCGTTCGGGCGGGCGCCCCGCAGCAGGCTCAAGCCGCTTTCCACCAGCGACGACCCGGTGCGGACCACTTTCCGGGCGGTTCGGTCCAACAGTTCGGTCGTGGCCAGCGACGCGATGGCCTCGGCGAATCCCTTGCGCACTTCCTCCCGGAATGTGGGCAGACTCTCCGCCGCCGCCTCCCGAAACCCCGCCGTCAGCTCCGCCCGAATCCGGGGCAGCAGTTCGGTCGCCGCTTCCTCCACCCCGCCGCGCACCTGCGCGCGCAACGGCTCCAACAGCTCCTGCCCGGCCGCGCTCGCGCCCGCCTTCACCCGGGCTTCCAACACCTCGGCGAAGGCCGCCAACCGCGCTTCCAGCCGCGGTCGCACCCAGCGCTGAAACACCGCCAGTCCCAGCGCCAGCGTACACAGGCTCGACGCCAGGGCCGCGACGACGATCAAAACCAACCCCTGCCCACCACTCATCGGTCTTCTCTCCTCTCCGCGTCCCCAAAAACCTAGCATCTCGTAACCGGACGCATTTGGAAACAAGGATTTTCGGGGCGGCAAACTCTATAATTCAAGGCTGCTATCCATTGAAGTACAGGAGCCAGAACAACATGAATTATTTCGTTACCGGCGCTTCCGGTTTCATCGGTCGCCGCTTGGTCGAAAAGCTGCTGCAACGCCCCGACGCCACGGTTTACTACCTGGCCCTGGAACGCGAACAGCCGCTGATCGAGCAACTCCACCAGCGTTGGGGGGCTGGCGCCGCCCGCACGATCCCGATCATCGGCGATCTGACCCAGCCGCGCCTGGGCGTGGCGGAAGCCGACATCGCCCGGCTCAAGGGCAACGTCCGCCATCTGTTCCACCTCGCGGCGATCTACGATCTCAAAGCCAGCGCCGAGATTCAGGAAAAGGTGAACATCCAGGGCACCCGCAACGTGGTCGCCTTCGCCGAGACCATCGAGGCGGGCTGCTTCCATCTGACCAGTTCCATCGCCGCCGCCGGCCTTTACGAAGGCGTGTTCCGCGAGGACATGTTCGAGGAAGCCGAGGAACTCGACCATCCCTACTACCGCACCAAGCACGAATCGGAAGGCATCGTCCGCCGCGAGTGCTCGCGTCCCTGGCGGATCTACCGGCCCGGCGCCGTAGTCGGCGATTCGCGCACCGGCGAGATGGACAAGATCGACGGCCCCTACTACTTCTTCAAGCTGATCCAGAAGGTGCGCAATCTGCTGCCGCCGTGGATGCCGGTGATCGGCATCGAGGGCGGGCGGCTGAATCTGGTGCCGGTCAATTTCATCGTCGATGCGATGGACCACATCGCCCACGCGGACGGGCTGGATGGCCAGTGCTTCCACCTGGTGGACCCCCACCCGCACCGGGTCGGCGACATCCTCAACCTGTTCGCCCACGCCGCCCACGCCCCGGAGATGAGCCTGCGGGTCAACGCGCTGATGTTCGCCTTCGTGCCGCAGGTCATCAAGACCGGGTTGGCGCACTTCAAGCCGGCGCGGCGGATGTGGGATCAGCTCCTCAAGGATCTGGGCATCCCGGCCGACGCGATCGGCCTGATCAACTACCCCACCCGCTTCGACTGCCGCGAGACGCTCAAGGCGTTGAAAGGCACCGACATCGCGGTGCCGCCGCTGGAAACCTACGCCTGGCGGCTGTGGGATTACTGGGAGCGCCACCTCGATCCCGATCTGTTCGTCGACCGCAGCCTGACCGGCGCGGTTAAGGACAAGGTGGTGCTGATCACCGGGGCCTCGTCCGGCATCGGCAAGGCCGCCGCCCTCAAGATCGCCGAAGCCGGGGCCAAAACCCTGATCGTCGCCCGCACCGAGGAGAAGCTGCTGGAAACCCAGCGGGAAATCGAAGCGCGCGGCGGCCAAGCGTTCATCTACACCGCCGACGTCGCCGACATCGCCTCCTGCGACGCGCTGATCCAGCGGGTGCTGGCCGATCACGGCGGGGTGGACATCCTGATCAACAACGCCGGTCGCTCGATCCGCCGGGCGATCGAAAACTCGCTGGACCGCTTCCACGACTACGAGCGCACCATGCAGCTCAACTATTTCGGCGCGTTGCGGCTGATCATGGGCTTCATCCCCAGCATGTTGCAGAAGAAGCGCGGCCACGTCATCAACATCTCGTCCATCGGCGTCCTCAGCAACGCACCGCGCTTCTCGGCCTACGTCTCGTCCAAGGCAGCGCTGGACGCGTTCTCGCGCTGCGCGGTCGCCGAGTTTTCCGACAGCGGCATCGACTTCACCACCATCAACATGCCGCTGGTGCGCACCGAGATGATCGCGCCCACCAAAATCTACCAGCATGTCCCCACCCTCAGCCCGGAAGAGGCGGCGGACATGATCGTGCAGGGGATTATTTACAAGCCGGAGCGCATCGCCACCCGGGTCGGGATTTTCGCCCAGGTGCTGCACGCCGTGGCGCCCAAGCTGTACGCCGTGATCATGAACACCGCGTTCCGGCTGTTTCCCGAGTCGTCCGCGGCCAAGGGGCCACAATCCGACGCCCAACCCTCGCTGGAGCAGATTTCCTTCGCCCAATTGACCCGGGGCATTTACTGGTGACCCTCACGAATCGTCCCCAGCCCTGACGAAGTGGCGGGGCGCTCTTGGCAACCGGCGAGTCAAAGACCGGGATCGAGCGCCTCGCGTCGCCACCCTTTGGGGTTCCACCCCTAAATCCAACTCCTCCGCACCGCGACCGGGGAGTCTCGAGAATCCTTGCCAACCACCCGAGAGAGAGCAGAACGATGAAACTGAAAATCGGCGATCCGGCCCCCATGTTCATCGCCACCGCCACCGATGGCCGCACCGTCAAGCTGTCCGATTATCTCGGCAGGAAGCTGGTGCTGTACTTCTATCCGATGGACGACACCCCGGGCTGCACCAAACAGGCCTGTTCCCTGCGCGACCACAACGGGGAAATCCGCGACCGGGGCGCGGCCGTGCTCGGCGTTTCCACCCAGGACGCCGAATCCCACCAGCGATTCACCGCCAAGCACCAGCTCAATTTTCCCCTGGTGGCCGACACCGACGGCGCCATCGGCAAAGCCTACGGCGCCATCGGCGGCGGCGGCATGATCGGCGCGGCCATCAACCTGTTGGGCATGGCCAGCCGCGTGACCTTCATCATCGACGAGAGCGGGCACATCGCCCACATCATCGACAAACCGGATTGCGCCCATCACGCCGAGGAAGTACTGAACCTGTTGTAGGGCCGCCGCGCGCCGATCGGGCGCGAATTTTCAGATTGTCTGTTCCCGATCACTGGTCACATAATCGCACCATCGTCGGAGAAAACCATCGCGTCGTCTCTCCGCGCCAACCGGTTGCCAGGATTACCCACAACCACCCCCGTGCCTATCCAGAGTGTTGCCGAGGAGAACCGCATGCTCGGGCGATATACCCGCAACGTCCGCCGTTACGCTGGCCGGATTCGCCCCCGCGCCATCCGTCGTTCATGGTCCATCGCGGCCGCCGCCCCATGGCGGGTCGCCGCCGCTCCTCCCGCCCGTCCGCTGGAGACGCCCGCATGACGCGCAACCGATCGAGCCGTATCCATTCCTGGGATCGAGGCGCCGCCAGCGAGCTGGGCGCCCGCCACGAACAACAGGACCGCTGGGGCATTTTCCAGTCGCCCGACCAGCAAGGGCTGCTGGCCATCCTGGCCGACGGCATGGGGGGCCATCTCGACGGGGCGCTGGGGGCGCAACTCGTGGTCGACGAGGCCCGAAAATTCGTCCAGAACCCCGCGGCGGTCCTGCGCGACGACCCACTCGCTGCGCTCGATCAGTTGTGCCAGCGGATGCACGACACGATCAACAGTCAGTCGGAAACCGCCCGCAGCACCGTCATCATGGCCTGGATCGAAGCCGACCAAGCGTATTGGCTCAACGTCGGCGACAGCCGGCTTTACCACTTCCGCGCCGGGGAGCGCCTGATGCGCACTCGCGATCACTCGGCCGTGCAACTGCTGATGGATTTGGGCGAAATCGACGAATCCGAGATGGCGACCCATCCGGCACAAAACCGACTGTACCGCTGCCTGGGCGGCGAGGACCGCCCCAAACCCGACCTGGGCCAGATCGCGATCCAGGCTGGCGATTTGCTGGCGTTGTGTTCGGATGGCGTCTGGGAACATGCGACCGAGGCCGAGATTTGGGATGCCGCACAGGCCAACAACGCCACCGCCGCCGCCCGACTCCTAACCGCGCTGGCCGCGCAGCGCGGCGGAGCGACGGCCGACAACGCCACCTTGATCCTGTTGCGCGCCGATGCCGCGGTAAATGGCCAGACGCCCTGGCTGCGACGGCTGGCCGAGGGCTTCGCGTCGCTACTCAATCCCGACCGCCGCTAGCGCCGCCCCGGATTCGCCGCCATGTCCGGCCCACGTTTGCGTCCACCCATCGTAAGGGAAGCCCGATGACCGAGGAAACCAACGCGCTACCCACGGGCTACAACCTACACCGCTACCAGATCGAGGGCGTTCTGGGCGCCGGCGGTTTTGGCATCACCTACAAGGCGATCCACGAAGCGCTCGAAAACGAAGTCGCCATCAAGGAGTATTTCCCCGCCGAGTGGGCCTACCGCGATCACAACGGCGTCACGGTCCGCGCCAATGCCCAAGGACAGATCCCGGCCCGGGAAACCGAACCACCCTGCTACGAATGGGGCCTGCAACGATTTCTGGACGAGGCCAAAATCCTGGTGCAGGTGAACCATCCCGGCGTGGTCCGGGTGCGGGACTACTTTACCGCCAATGGCACCGCCTACATCGTGATGGAATACGAGGAGGGCGAATCGCTCAGCGCCACCTTGCAGCGGGGCGGCATTCTGCCCGAACCGGAGCTGCGCCGAATCCTAGGCGACGTGATGCCGGCGCTGGAAGCCGTCCACGCCCAAGGCTACCTGCACCGGGACATCAAACCCAGCAATCTCTACATTCGCGCCAGCAGCGGTCGGGTCATCCTGATCGACTTCGGCGCCGCCCGCCAAGCGCTGGGGCGGCGCACTCGCAGCGTCACCAGCGTGGTCACCCCCGGCTATTCACCCATCGAGCAGTACGTCACGGTCGGCGAGGATTACGGCCCCTGGACCGACATTTACGCCATAGGCGCGGTGCTGTATCGCTGTATCACGGGCACGCCGCCGATCGAAGCGCCCGGCCGAGTGCTCAAGGATCCGGTGCAGCCGGCCATCGAAGTCGGCGCCGGGCTGTACTCGCATGGGTTGCTGCGCGTGGTCGATCAGGCCATCGCCGTGCGGCCCGAAGAACGTTTCCAGACCGTGGCCGCGATGCGGGAGGCCCTGCAAACCGCCGACCAAACCAACAGCCGCGCGGATTTCTCCCAAGTGCCACCCCTGGCCGCCGATCTACTGGAGCAGACGCCAACGTCTTCCTTGCGCATCGCTTGGCCCGAGAGCGACAGTCGACGCCCCTCGGCGCCGCGCTTCAAACCCATGGAACGGCCGGGCATTCCATCGCGTCCTTCCCAGCGCATCGCCGGCAAGCCTCCCGCCGCGGGCGCGAGCCAACCCAAGCGGGTGTCAGACGCCCGCGAACCACGCGACTCGTTCCAATCGCCCGGCTCCGCATCGCGCCCGGCCCCGCTTTCATTCGAGGATGCCGATGGTGGTTCCCTGCCGCTCCTGGAAAACATCTGGGAACATCTGGACGACTTGGCGCCGCCACCGGCGCCCGCTCCGGAAAAAATCGCGCCTGGCGCCGAAGCGCCGCCCGCCACGCCAGAACCGCAATCCCTGCTCAAACGCTCGCCCCAATCGGCGCTGGAACATCTTAGGAAGGTTTCCACCATCCGGCGCGACGGGACGCTGAGCGTCCGCTCCACGCTGGCGACGCCCCAGCCGCCTCCCCCCCCGATAGCGGACCTTGAAATTTCGGACGGGCCAGCCATCGTCGAGTCGTCGCCCGTCCAATGGATGCGCATTCTGATTACGGTCTTCGCGGTTGCGGGTTTGTCGGGCGCTGGTCTGCTCGCCTATCAGTACTACGACGCCGCGCAGGACCAGCGCCAGCAGGAAGCAGTGGTTCTGCAACAGCGCCAGCAGGAAGAGGAAGCGCGTATGGCTCGGGAAACCGCCCAAAACCGCGAGGCGGAAATCGCTCGCCATCTCGACCAAGCCCGCAACGCCACCACCGCCAAAAACTGGACGTTGGCTGCCAACTCCCTGGAGCGGGCGGCGGCCCTCAACCCCGACCATCCGGCGCTGGCCGCCGCCCGGGCCGCGCTGGCCGCCGCCGAACGGCCCAACGCCGTCATCAAGACCCGAACCGAGAACACCATCGGACTCGAACTGAACTGGATCGAGGGAGGCTGCTTCACCATGGGCAGTCCTGCCACCGAACGGGATCGCGGCCGCGACGAGGTTTCTCGCGAGGTGTGCGTCAAGGGCTTCTGGATGGGCAGGAACGAGATCAGTAACCGTCAATTCCGCCGTTTCCGATCGGCTCACAACAGCGGTTCCTTTCAGGGGCGCTCCCTGAACGACGACGCCCAGCCCGCCGTCAATCTAAACTGGGACGATGCGCGGGCTTTCGCCGAATGGCTGTCCTGGGAAGCGGGTTCCGGCCAGCGGTTCCGGCTGCCCACCGAGGCCGAGTGGGAGTACGCTGCCCGGGCCGGCGCGACAACCCGGTACGCCTGGGGCAACGACATCGACCCCCGCCAAGCCAACTTCTCCGACCGCAACGATCCGACCGGCGCTTCCATCGGCAGTTTGGACGATGGCCACGCGGTCGCCGCGCCCGTCGGAAGCTATCTACCCAATGCCCTGGGCCTGCACGACATGACCGGCAACGTCTGGGAATGGACCTGCTCGGACTACAATTCAAACTACGGCGGCGACGAGCGGCGTTGTTCGACCTTGCGGTCCAACGAAGGGCAACGGGTGGTCCGAGGGGGATCATGGAACAACGGCGCCGGCGATCTGCGCCTGGCCAAGCGCTTGGCTCGCAAACCCGATTACCGCGACGCGATGACCGGGTTTCGCGTCATCCTGGAAGAAGCTGGCGCCACACCTTAAAGCCGAGGCGAATTGCCGATCAACCATAACCCTATCATTCATTAGTGAAAATCCGTTTAATCTGCGTAATCCGTGGATAACTGCTCTTTTCGGGTTCAACGCCCGGCTACGCACCCAGATAGGCTTCCTTGACGCGGGGATCGCCCAGCAACTCTCGACCGGTGCCCGACAGGATGACGCCGCCGGTCTCCAGGACATAGGCGCGGGACGCGATCCGCAAGGCCATGTTGGCGTTCTGTTCCACCAGCAGAATGGTGGTTCCGGAGCGGTTGATGTCCTCGATCACCCGGAAGATTTCCTGCACCAGCCGCGGTGACAGGCCCATCGACGGCTCGTCTAGCAGCAGCAGCCGGCCCCGACTCATCAGCGCCCGCCCCACCGCCAGCATTTGTTGCTCGCCGCCGGACAGGGTGCCACCCGGCTGGCGCTGGCGCTCCCCGAGCCGTGGAAAGATGGTAAACACCCGGTCGTAATCCGCTTCGATTTCGCCCTTGTCGGTCCGCTGCCAGGTCGCCAGCCGTAGGTTCTCCAGCACCGTCAGATTGCCGAAGATGCCCCGGCCCTCCGGCACGTGGGCGATGCCCAGCCCGACGATCCGGTGCGCCGGCGTCCGTTTGAGATCCCGGCCCTCGAACACCACGGCGCCACTGTAGGATATCAGCCCCGAAACCGCCCGCAGAATCGAGGTCTTGCCCGCCCCGTTGGCGCCGATCAGGGTTACGATCTCGCC
This sequence comes from Candidatus Contendibacter sp., assembly GCA_008933795.1. Taxonomy (GTDB): domain Bacteria; phylum Pseudomonadota; class Gammaproteobacteria; order Competibacterales; family Competibacteraceae; genus Contendibacter. The sequence continues at coordinate 11,545 of WBUJ01000120.1, forward strand.
CTTCAGCACGGTGAAGGAAACGCCATGGAGCGCCCGGATGCCGTCGTAATGGACCTCCAGATCCCGCACCTCCAGTTGAATGTCCTCGAAACTCCCCGTTCCGTCGCTCATCCGACCGGCCCCTCGCCCAGGTAAGCCTCCAACACTTTGGGATCGTTCTGGATCGCCTCGGGCGGCCCCTCGGCCAGGGTTTCGCCGAAATCCAGCACCTTGATCCGCTCGCAGATGCCCATGACCAGTTTCATCTGATGTTCGATCAACAGGATGGTGAGCTTAAATTCCCGGCGAATCCACTGGATGAATTCCATCAACTGATCGATCTCGTTCGGGTTCATCCCCGCCGCCGGTTCGTCCAGCAGCAACAGTTCCGGGTCGATGGCCAGCGCTCGGGCGATTTCCAGCCGCCGCTGCGAACCGTAGGGCAGGTTCTTGGCGGTCTCACCGGCCAGATGCTCCAGCTTGAAAATGCTCAGCAGTCGCCGGGAGTTCTCGATGATGCGTTCTTCCTCGCGGCGGTAGCGGCCCAAGTGCAGCAGCGCCTCCAGCGGGCTGTAACGGACCTGGGCATAGTGGGCGATGCGCACGTTGTCCAGCACCGACAAATCCCGGAACAGCCGGATGTTCTGGAACGTGCGGCCCACCCGCAGCGCGGTAATCTGGTGCGGGGTCTTGCCGACCAGTTCGACATCCCGCAGGCGGATGCTGCCCTCGCTGGCCCGGTACACCCCGGTGATCAGGTTGAAAATCGTGGTCTTGCCCGCGCCGTTGGGACCGATGATCCCCACCAGTTCGCCGGCCTGAAGTTCCAGATTGAAGTCGGCGACCGCGCACAGACCGCCAAAATAATGCTTGACCTTAGCGGCCGCGAGCAGCGCCATGGCTTCCTCCGTGGGCGTCGTGGCGGTGGGCGTCCAGATCGCGCCTGGGGATAAACCAGCGGAACTCCCGCAGGCCCATGATCCCTCGCGGCCAGTACAGCATCACCAGCACCAGGGCCAGCGGCATGATCACCATCCGCCAGACGCCCAGATGGCGGATGAAATACTCGTTAAGCGGATCGAACACCATGGCCGGCAACCAGGCCAGCATCGCCGCCACGGTGGACGGTCGCAACAATTCCAGCAGCACGGTGTACACCGTCGCGCCGAGGATCGAGCCGCCAATGGAGGCAATGCCGCCCAGGTAGACCATGATCAGCACGTCGGTGGTCTTGATGATGTCGAACACCCGGGGACTGATGAACTGCAACACATGGGCGAACAGCCCTCCGGCAATGCCGGCGAAAAAAGACGACACCATGAACGCCAGGAACTTCACCCGCTGAGTGTTGACACTCATCAGGTCGCTGGCGATCTCGTCCTCGCGGATCGCCAGGACGCCGCGCCCGTACTTGGAATAGACGAAATTGCGCACCACCCAGACCGAGACCACGGTCCAGAAAAACACCCAGGGCAGCGTGGTCAGTTTCTTGATGCCGGGAATGCCGCGCGGGCCGCCGATGGCGTCGATGTTCTCGATGACCGACTTGACGATCATCAGGAACGCCAGGGTGATGATGGCCAGATAGTCGCCGCGCACCTTGAACGACGGCACCGCCACGATCAGCCCCAGCGCCGCCGCCGCCAGCCCGCCGGCCAACACCGCCAGCGGAAACAGCCCCGGATAGGCGGCCACCGGCAACACCTTCTGGGTCAACAGGGCGGCGGTATAGGCCCCCACCGCCATGAAACCGGCGTGGGCCAGGGAAAACTCGCCCATGTAACCGTTCACCAGGTTCAGGCTGACGGTCAGGATGATGTTGATCCCGACGTACATCATCACCAACTGGATGTACTTGTTGAACAGGTTGTATTCGGGAATGGCGAAGGCCAGGACGAA
>WBUJ01000277.1 GCA_008933795.1 Candidatus Contendibacter sp.
GGGCAGACCGGACGGCATCGGCCCGCCGGGCACGAAAATCGCCGGCAGATGGCCGAAATGCAACGCGCCGATCAGCAGTCCCGGCACGATCTTGTCGCACACGCCCAGACACAGCACCGCGTCGAACACGTTGTGCGACAGTGAAACCGCCGTCGCCATGGCGATGACATCCCGCGAGAACAGCGACAGTTCCATGCCCGGCTGGCCCTGAGTCACGCCGTCGCACATGGCCGGCACGCCGCCGGCGAACTGCGCCACCGCGCCCGCCTCGCACGCCGCCTGCTTGATCAGGGCGGGGAATCGCTCCAGCGGTTGATGCGCCGACAGCATATCGTTGTACGAGGAGACGATGGCGAGATTGGGCCAGCGCGCCTCGCGCAGGACGGCCTTGTCGTTCGGCGCGCAAGCGGCAAAGGAGCAGTGGCGGTTCCCCACGGGGGAATACGTGACGGCGCCGGTGCCGGCGGTCGGGGGCGGCCATTACGGGCCGCAGTTGATCGGTTACGTCCTGCATCGGTATTACCACGCCCATGTAACCCAGCCGCTGCTGCTGGCCCAGCTCCACAACTGGGGGATCGAGATCTGCGCCGGCCAACTCAACCACCGGCTGACCGAGGGGCACGACGCCTTTCACCAGGACATGGGTTGCGGATTCCGTAAGTTTGTCAACTTTAAGCAACGGATAATGAGCAGTTTCACCTAGCTCCACAAGAACCGTCGAAGAACCCATTTTTTACAGTATTTTGAGAGCAACAGTACGTACATTGCACTCATCAACCTCCTCAACACTATGATTAAAAATCATTTTATCATTCGGATTTCAGGACTACCAGCGATTGTAGTACGGTGACCTCTTTTCCACGAAGGCGTGAAGACCCTCCAGACCATCGGCGTGGCCGGCGCACGCGGCCAGTCCGCGCCGCTCGCGTTCCAGTTGTGATTCCCAAGAGGTATCGAACGCATCGGTCAGCAGGGTTTTAACGTGGCCGAAAGCGTGTAGGGATTTTTGGGCGAGGGTTTGGCCCATCGTCAAGGCGCTTTCGAGCAGTTGCGCGTCGGGAACCACCCGCGTCGCCAGACCCCAGGCCATGGCCTGTTCGGCGGAAATCGGTTCGTCGAAGGCGGCGATTTCCAGGGCGCGGGCCAGCCCGACCAAGCGCGGCAGGGTGAAGGTGCCGCCGGCGTCGATGCATAGCGCGTTGCTGGTGAAACCCTGCTTGAGCCGGGCCGATTCCGCCATGACCCGGAAATCGCAGGCCAGCGCCAGGGAAAAACCACCGCCGGCGGCCACCCCGTTGATGGCGGCGATGACCGGTTTGCGCAGCCGGCGGATTTCGGTCACGCAGACATGCACATCGGTGGCCAGTTCGTGAAATGCCGCCGCCGGTCCGTGGGGATGGGCCAGCACGAACTTGATGTCGCCGCCGGCGGAAAAGGCGGCGCCGTTGCCGGTGATGATAACGCCGCGAATCGTCGGATCGGCTCCCACGTCCAGTAGCGCCCGGGTCAGCGCCCGCGCGGTCGGGATATTCAGGGCATTATAGGATTCCGGCCGGTTCAGGGTCAGTTGAGCCATCGAACCGTGGACAGTCATCAGAACAGGTTCGCTCATTAGCCATTGCTCTGGGGTGAGGGTGAAAAATCGCTGATACGAGCAACGAGCATTCGCTACGAAGCCCTTCCTAAATATGGTCCCGCACCGGGCCAACCGAGTTTCCTCAACTTGCGCATATCAATGACAAAGTCGAACTTCTTATCGTTCGGCGGTGGCCCGTAGCCGGTCTGCATCTCGTAGCGTTGCTCGCGATCCGGCAGCGTGGGAAAGCGCTCGCGCATGAACTCGCCGAAGATCTCTTTTGGCATCCAGTCGTTGTTGGTCGAAAGCGAACCAAATTCATCGTGATAGGCAATCGCCGCCGGGCTGTCGGCGAGCGAGGGCTGCACAAAATAAATCCTGACCGGTTGCTCGCGCAATACGACATGCTCGGCCATGTCCTGGATGATTTGCAACTCGCCGCTCTGTGGGACGGCGATGAGAGCAAAGGCGTGGAAACGCGCCGTGTAGACCGCCAGCGCCAACGCCACGATATAGCCGGACCCTTCGATCCACCGCCCTCTGCGTCCCGCCAAACCACACAGATTGACCCACGACAGCGTGAGAAAAACCAGCAGCACGCCAGTCAGCGCGAACGTGGTGCGGTAGGAGGCGTAACGATCCGCCACCGCAAGATTGACGCTATACGCGGCAAGCGGCAGCAACACCAGCAGGATGAGCC
>WBUJ01000278.1 GCA_008933795.1 Candidatus Contendibacter sp.
CCCCAGCCCCACGCGCCGGCGGTCGTCGAACCCCCACCCTCGGCGCCGACCGCGCCGACCGCCGTCGAATCGGGACTGGATGCCGAAGCTTTGATTCAGGCTTTCCTGAAAGGCGCTGGCTTGCCACACGCGCGGCCGACCGCGGAACAGTGGCTCGAAATCGCGACCAACCTCGGGGCCATCTTCCGCGAAACCGTGCAGGGGTTGACGGACATCCTGCTCGCCCGCGGCGACGTCAAGGGCGAATTCCGGTTGGACCGGACCACCATTGGCCCGACGGAAAATAACCCGCTCAAGACGCCGCCGGGCCAGTCGCCGCTCGGCCCGGAAGAGATCATGACCCTGCTCCTGATCCGCCAGAAGGGCGCCTACATGTCGCCGGTACAGGCGGTGCGCGAGAGCTTCAACGACATCAAGGCCCATCAACTGGCGGTCATGGCCGGCATCCAGGCGGCGCTGAACCGCCTGCTCGAACGGTTTGATCCGAACAATCTGGAAACCCGCTTGCAGCAGACCGTGCTCGACAGCATCCTGCCGGCCAGCCGCAAGGCCAAGTACTGGGATTTGTTCACCACCGAATATCAAGCCATCGCCCGGGAAGCCGAGGATGATTTTAACGAGCTGTTCGGCCGCGAATTCGCTCTTGCCTACGAAGAGCGGTTGCGCGCGCGCCGCTGACCCCGCGGCTCCGAATCCCGCGCGGCTCCCACCGTTCGGCGGTTTGAATGCTAGGATTTAGAGATGACGATCCAACACCCGACAACGCGCCGCAACGAGCGACACCGCCATGAGTTGGTATAGCAAGGTCGTTTGGTCCGAGGGGATGTTCCTGCAGCCCCAACACTTCCAGCAGCAGGACCGCTACACCGAAGCCCTGGTTCGACAATCCTGCGATTCCCTGCGTCCCTACGGCTGGGGCGTGGCGCATCTGACCTTGGACCGGGAAGCCCTGGCCCTGGGCAGGGTCGCCATCACCGCCGCCCGGGGCCTGCTGTCCGACGGCACGCCCTTCAACATTCCCGATCACGATCCGCCGCCGACTCCGCTGGAGATCGGCGCCGACGTGCGCAACACCCGGGTGATGCTGGCCCTGCCCCTGCGGCGCGTCGGCATGGCGGACGTGGAGCGCGGCGACCAGACCGACACCGTCGCCCGCTACCGCGCCGTGGCTGGCGAGGTGCGCGACAACAACGTGGACACCGCCAACAACAGCGCCTTCATCGAAGTCGGCGAACCCCGCCTGCGGCTGTTTCTCGATACCCGCGATTTCGGCGAATACACCGCCATCGGCGTGACCCGGGTGCTGGAAAAACGGCCCGATCAGCGGGTGATTCTCGACCCCGACTACCTGCCGCCCTGCCTCGACTGCCGGGGGGCGCCAGCCTTGGCCGGTTTCGTCACCGAAGTGCTGGGCCTGTTGCACCAGCGCGGCGACGCCCTGGCCGACCGGGTGGCGGGCGCGGGCACGGCGCGCGGCGCCAGCCTGGATATCGCCCAGTTCCTGCGACTGCAAGTCGTCAACCGGTTCGAGCCGCTGTTCGCCCATCTGGCGGCCATGCGGAGCCTGCACCCAGAGGACTTTTACCAGGTCGCCCTGCAACTGGCCGGCGAAATGGCCACCTTCACCGACAAGATCAAACGCCGGCCACCCGTCTTCCCGGCCTACGATCACGACGATCTGCAAAAAACCTTCGGCCCCCTGATGACCGAACTGCGCCGCTCGCTCAGCCTGGAGGAAGTGGACGCGGCGATCCAGATTCCCATCGAGGAGCGCCAGTACGGCATCCGGGTGGCGATCATCACCGACCGCGAGCGCCCGTTGCTCACCAAGGCCACGTTCATCCTCGCGGTTCGCGCCGACATGGCGACCGACCTGCTGCGCGCCCGTTTCCCCACCCAGGTCAAGATCGGACCGGTGGAGCGCATCGCCCAGTTCGTCAACCACCACCTGCCCGGCATCGGCGTCAACGCCCTGCCAGTGGCGCCGCGGGAAATCCCCTACCGCGCCGATTTTATCTACTTCCGGCTCGACCGCAGCAGCGAATTTTGGAAACAGATTCTCAACTCCGGCGGCTTCGCCTTCCACGTCGGCGGCGAATTCCCGGGAATGGAGATGATGTTCTGGGCCATCAAAGAGTGAGCGAGTAGCGAACCGTGACCATCGAAGATCCGTTTGCCACCGAAAACGGCGACGACGACGACGGCGGGCGCACCATCGTCCGTCCGGCGCCGGGCGGCCGCCGTTCCGGTTCGAGTCCGGGACCCGCGCCGGTTC
>WBUJ01000121.1 GCA_008933795.1 Candidatus Contendibacter sp.
GCTCGTCCAGGCTCACCAGATCGTGCAGCACCGCCAGTACGCCCTGCGGCTCGCCATCCGGCGCGCGAATCACCGAGACCAGCAGGTGAATGTGGGCATCGGCCGTGCGGCGAGTTGCGACGGTATCTTTCGCTTCCGCCAAGGTCTGGCCGACCGCCTGCTGCACCAGGTCGGTAAAATCGGCGACGCCCTTGCCGGCAGCGACCAGCCGACCATCGGTGCGGTAGACCGCCAGTCCGATCAGGCGTCGGTAGCCTTCCAGCATCGAGCCGAACGCGGTCGCCGCCTCGCTGTCCGGCAGTTGCAATGCAACCTGGGCTGGATAAACCATCTGATGGGCGATGACGTAGGCGCGGCGATCCATCTCCTCCAGATCGTTGCGGCGTTCGCGTTCGATCTGAAACCAGGCCAACGCGCTGATCAATAGGCCGACCAGCGCGGCGATCAGCAGTCCCATCCGCAGCGAGTTGGGCAGGTGAAACGGGGATTTGGACACCATGGCAATCTCTCCCGATCTTGTCGCTGATGCCGGCTTGGCCCAGCGCCTGAGTTTTTTCAGCCGCCTCGGTTCGGCCAGCGCCTGTTCCGGGTTCGGCGCGTTGAGGTCAAGTTCCGCCAGCGCGGCGACGACCGGGTGCGTGGGAGTTCGGCGCCCAGATTCGCTGCAATTTCATTCCCTTGGCGGATTTTCTCGTGCGATGGCACTGAAGTTCGTTCAAGCTGTTTTCGGGGCTGGCCACGGGTAGTGGCGGGGATGAGGAAAAAACCGGCCGCTTGTGGCGGCCGGTCGGGCTGAAGCCTGGAGCGGGAACGGCTACGCGCCGGGCGGATTGCTGGTCGGGCAGGTCTTGATGCCAAGCAGGGTATAGGCCGGGCACCAGCCCATCAGCGCGGTGGCGATGGGCACGACGCCGATCCAGCCCCACCAGCCGATGGCTCCGAACAACGCTAGCAAAATCAGCAGGGCGCCGACTGCGATGCGGGCAATTTTGTCGGTCGATCCGACGTTCGGGGTAATGTTCATGGCAGGTAACCTCCGTTGGGTTGCGGGTAACGACATTATCCACCAACCCTGACCCTCCAGGTTTGTGAATTCGCAATGTCGGTTGTTCCTCATCCTCAAGTCCGGGTTACGACTACCTTCTGATAAAGCCCGCCGAAAAAGGTCTCCTTCTCGACCTTCAGCGAGCGCCCCTGGTCGGGCAGCCAGTCCGCGATTTCCTGACGCCATAAATCCATGGCGAAGGGTTCCAGGGTTTTGAGGATAGCCGTCATGATATAACGGAACGGATTGAGCCAGTTCGGGCGATGATAATCCACGAAAATCACCTTGCCGCCGGGTTTGACGACGCGCAGCGCCTGAGCCACGGTTTGTGCGCGCACCTCCTCCGGCTGCTCGTGCAGCAGGAAAAACAGGACGACGCAATCGTAGCTGGCGTCCGCGAAGCGCAGATCGGTCGAGTCCTGATGATGCAGCCCAACGCGCAATGCGCCCTGCAACTTTTCCTTCAGATTCTCCAACTGGACCCGAGCGACATCCACCACGTCCAGGCGCCCGGTCGGCTCCAGCCGCTGGACCAGCCGCTCGGTGAAGTTCCCGTAAACGCACGCCACTTGCAGCACGTCGCCCGAAATGGAGTGGCCGATCTCGTCCAGGGCCAGATCGCGCAGCCGGGCGAAATTGCCCCACAGGATCAGGTTGACCAGCCATTGCCGCTCGAAGATGCGCACCGCGGCAGGGTGCAGGTAGGCCCACCAGTAGGTTTGCTGCAAGTACGCCGGCAGCGGAACGTGCGCCGGAAATCCGGACGTCTCGCTGGATGCTTCGAACTGGACCGTGTCCGCAACGCTGGCGGTCGCCGGCTCCAGGTCCGCGCCGTTATCCAACGACCTTGGCCGGGGCAGGGTGGCCGTGCATTGATCAGATTGGGAACTCATGGCTGCAACAGATTCCTTGGAGCCGGTAAAAAATTCCCTCTCCCGTGGTAGAGAGAGGGGTTGGAGATGACGGGTCGAGGGGTGAAAGGGTCCGCGAATCGGAATGTTCTCCCTCAGATCCGCAGCAGGTAGACGATCGTCACGAACGTGCCCAGGCCCGCGATTCCATACACGACATAGGCGACCAGCGTGTCGGCGCGAACGCCGAAATCGTGAACGGTGACCCGCAGCCGGTGGGCGGCGTGCCACAGCGACACCAGGATCACGCCAAAAATGATCAGCTTGCCCAGCCAGTTAGCGGCGAAGGCATGCAAAACCTCGTAAGTGAACAAATCCGGCGAGAACCGCATCGCGGCGAACAGCGTGATCAGTACGAGCGCCGGGGTCACGAACGCGGTGACCGTGCCGCCGGCGGCGAACAGGCCCCAGAAAATCGGTTTGTTGGACTTGGCCACGATCACACTCCCAGAAACAGGATGATCAACGAAATTACCGCCCAGGCGCCATAATGGGCGCCGACGATGATGCTGCCCGGCACGAACTCCTCGCCCTGCTGGATCGGCATGGCCTGCGGCGTCACGTTGAACCACGACATGCTGTGGTACACCGCGGCGATCAAAACCGCCAGATTGAACAGCACGCCCAGCGGGCTGCGCAGCGCGTTCAGAAACTCCTGAAAGGCGTCCGGTCCCTGCGATAGACGCGCCAGCGCCACGATCAGCAGGAAGGTATAGGCGAAAATGAAAATGCAGGTCACTTCGCGCGCCATGTAGCGCATGTAGCGCGGTTGCCGAAGGAACCAGCGCGTCTTAGAAATTTCGCGGATATAGGGTTTGCGGCTCATTTCTTCACCCACGGCATCAAGTGTTCTTTGTACCAGTCGATGGTGCTGGCCACCTTGACCTGCTGCAACGCCCCGGCGGGATCGACATGCTTGGGGCAAACCTCGGAGCAGGCCCCCACGAACGAGCATTCCCACACCCCCTCGTCGGAGGCGACCACCTCCTGGCGCTGATCCCGACCGCCATCGCGGGAATCCTGGTTGTAGCGATGCGCCATGGAAATGGCCGCCGGGCCGAGAAACTCCGGAACCAGACCGTATTGCGGACAGGCGGCGTAGCACAACATGCAGTTGATGCACAGCGTGTATTGCTTGAACTTCATCAGTTCCGCCGGCGTCTGCTTGAACTCGCCGGCGCTGATCGGCTTGTCTTCCTTGGGAATCAGGTACGGCTTGACGCTGGCCAGCTTGGCGATGAAATCCTCGACCACCGTCACCAAATCCCGCTCGATGGGGAAATGCGCCAGCGGTTCGACCCGGATGTGGTCGCCGTACTCGTGGATGAACGCCTTGCAGCCCAGCTTGGGTTCGCCGTTGATCATGTAGCCGCAACTGCCGCAGACCGCCATGTGGCACGACCAGCGATAACTCAGGGTCGGATCCAGGTTTTCCTTGACGTAGTTCAGCGCATCCAGCACGACCCATTCGTTCACGCACGGCACGGTGTAGGTCTGAAACCGGGGCTGGCTATCAGTCTCCGGGTTGTAGCGGAGCACCTCCAGTTGGATTTGGCGTTCTTCGCTCATTTCTTGGCTCCTGAGTAATCACGGACACCGGGCTGCGACTTGGTGATCACCACATCGAGGTACTCGATGCGCGGCGGTTCCTTGGGATGGTGATAGGCCAGGGTATGCTTGAGGAAGTTTTGGTCATCCCGCGCAGTGAAGTCGAGCCGTTGGTGCGCGCCGCGCGATTCCTGCCGATCCCGCGCGCCGACCGCAACCGTTTCGGCGCAATCGAGCATCGAACCCAGTTCCAGCGCCTGCATCAGGTCGGTGTTGAAGACCTTGCTTTTATCGGTCAGCGCCAGATTCGCGTAGCGCTGGCGCAGTTCGGCGATCTTCTCGCACGCCCGTTGCAGTTCCTCGCCGGTGCGGTAAATCCCGGCGTTTTCCTCCATGGTGTGCATCATTTCCTTGCGCAGCCCGGCGACGGTTTCCGCGCCCGCGCTCCGATCGAACAGGGCGCGGATGCGATCCTCCGATGCCTTGGCCTGGGCCGATAGCGCGGCGTCCTTGCTGGCGGGCAAGCCGGACTGGAGATGCTCGATGGCGCTCAACGCCGCCCGCCGCCCGAACACCAGGAGTTCGGTCAGGGAGTTGGAACCCAGCCGATTCGCGCCGTTGATGCTGACGCAGGCGCATTCGCCCGCCGCGAACAGCCCCGGCACCGGCGTCGCAGCCTTGATGTCGGTATGGATGCCGCCCATGCAGTAATGCACCACCGGGCGGATCGGGATCGGTTCCTTGACTGGGTCCATGCCCAGATAGCTGATGCACAGGTCGCGCACCAGCGGCAAGCGCTCGTTGATCTTCTTTTCGCCCAGATGACGCATGTCCAGCAACACACAGTCGCCCCAGGGCGTCGAGACGGTGTTGCCCTTCTTCTGCTCGTGCCAGAACGATTGGCTCAGCCGGTCGCGCGGGCCGAGTTCCATGGTTTTGAGCACCGGCTGGCCGACCGGCGTTTCCGGTCCCATGCCGTAATCCTGCAAATAGCGTCGCCCATCCTTGTTGACCAGTATGCCACCCTCGCCCCGGCAGCCCTCGGTCAGCAGAATGCCGTTGTTGGGTAGCCCCGTCGGGTGATATTGGACGAACTCCATGTCCTTAAGCGGCACCCCGGCGCGATAGGCCAGGGCCATGCCGTCGCCGGTCTTGATCGCGCCGTTGGTAGTGAACGGAAACATCTTGCCCGCGCCACCGGCAGCGATGATCACGGCCTTGGCCTGGAACTGCTTCATCTCGCCGCTGCGGATTTCCAACGCGGCGAGACCCTGGCAGCGCCCGTCGTCCACCAGCAAATCGGTGGCGTAATACTCGTCGAAGCGCTGGATGCTCGGATACTTGAGCGAGGTTTGGAACAGGGTGTGCAGAATGTGAAAGCCGGATTTGTCGGCGGCGAACCAAGTGCGCTTGATCTTCATCCCGCCGAAGGGCCGCACCGCCACCGAACCATCCGGCTCGCGGCTCCAGGGGCAGCCCCAGTGCTCCAGTTGCAGCAACTCCTTGGGAGCCTCGTTGATGAAATATTCCACCGCGTTCTGGTCGCACAGCCAGTCGCCGCCACCCACGGTATCGCCGAAGTGGAGGTCGAGGCTATCGTCGGACTTGATGACGCCCGCGGCACCGCCTTCGGCGGCGCAGGTGTGACTGCGCATCGGATAGACTTTTGAAATCAATGCGATGCGAAGCTTTGGGTTGGTTTCGGCGAGCGCGATGGCGGCGCGCAGCCCCGCCCCTCCCGCGCCGACAATGGCAACGTCTGTTTTGATGATCTCCATACTTCGGCTCCTCGGCATGATGCCCGTCGGATGATTAAGGGTTACGTGGGTAAAGTCTGTCGGGTTGACGGATCAGCCGGTTTCCAGGCCTTCAGAGATACGGATAATCCGTATCGCGGAATTCTGGGAAGCGGCTGGCTTGGGTAGCGTGGCATGCACGGGATCGGTAGCGTTGCGCAGTTTCGAGCAACTTCAAGCGACAAACCATAGGATACATTCAACCAGTTTATTCAACCAGTTCATAGGACAGGTTCGACCCGGTTAAATTCGGGAGGGATGGGGTTCCTTGCCCGCGTGGTGCTTCGGAGCGCACAACGGCAAACACCCGCATCCCCATTGCGCATCCCTTCAGCGATCCAGATACCGCTCCAGCAGCCCCTCATAAGCGTCGATCCGCCGGTCGCGCGGATAGGGCCAGACCCCGCCGCGCCTGCTTGGAACAGTTTAAATCCAGCTCCACCGCCAGCGTGGCCGGCTGGTTGGACGGAGCGACGCCGAGCCATTCGCCTTGGGGCCGACGACGAAGCTGCCGCCCTAGAATTGCGCGCCAGCGGTCTGGCCGAATGGGTCGGGTTCGAAACCGACCCGATTGCAAACCGCCACCGGAAAGCCATTGGCGATGGCGCGCACCCGCTGGATCGTGAGTCAATCCAGCCGGGCGACGTCGGATCTCCACGCGCGACGCGCTTGATGCGAGCCGGTGTTAAACTGAAAAAAATACGATTCCGGGAGAATTGACCGATGACGAGTCTCAGCGCGGCGCGCTATCAAGAACGGGCCGTGGACGCCCAGGCGATGCGGATGTTGGGCTTGCCGCCAGATGCGCTGACCGAGGGTTGCCACCTGACGGTGGCCAACGAGTTGGACTGGATCTTGTTTTACCCAGTTCATAACCTGGCCATCTGGTCCGGGCCGGACGGGTTGACCAGCTTTTGCGCCGACTCGCTGGCCGACGCCCTCCGGCGGGTGCTCACCGGCGAGATGGACTAGAGTTCAGCCGGGCTGGATTGACCCTACCTTCTCCAAATCAACGAAAGCCGGTGAAGCACTCGCGCGGCGATGCGGGCGCGCTCGTCTGGCCCGCGAACGCGGTGGCGTTCCTGATCCTGCGGTTACGGTCAGGGCGGCGCCTTGGCGGCGCGTCCTTCAGCCGCTCGAAGCTGTCTTCCATCGGATTCGCCGGCGTCGGGCTACCAGTCGAACCCGAACGCGCGATCTTGAATTTCCGCGATCGCGCCCCAAATCCGTTGTAACAGGGGCGGCGTTCGTCCGCCCACACGAATTTTATCGGTGACGGAGAACGATCATGACCCAAGCAGACCCCTCGCTGGAGTCTCGCGCCCAGCCGGAGGCCATCGAAGCGCCCCATCCCTTCGCGGAAACCGCGGCCGCCGCGGCCGAGAATATCCTTCCGCTCAGCCGCGAGGAATTCGACGCGCTGCAACAGGATCTGGACCAGGCGCTGGCCAAGGCCGACGAACATTGGAAACTGTATCTGGGCGCCCATGCCGAGATGGAAAACCTGCGCAAGCGCGCCGAGCGCGAGGTGCAGAACGCCCACAAATTCGCCCTGGAACGATTTTTCGGCGAACTGCTGCCGGTGCGCGACAGCCTGGAACTGGGGCTGGCGGCGACCAGCAACGACGCCGTGGAGGTGGCCAAGCTGCGGGAAGGGGTCGAGCTGACGCTCCGGCAACTGGCGGCGGCGATGGAGAAATTTGGCGCCCGCGAGATCCATCCGCTGGGCGTCAAATTCAACCCGAACGAACACGAAGCGATGGCGATGGCGCCGACCGACCAGGCCGAGCCGAATACCGTGATCCAGGTGCTGCAAAAGGGCTATTCGCTCAATGATCGGCTGATTCGCCCAGCCAAGGTGCTGGTGGCCCAGGCCATCCCCAAGCCGGCCGGTTAAATCCCGCCAAACCCATTGAAAATCCGTCGCTCCACCCCCACATCCGACCGCAGGAAAAGATTTGCAACCGAATTCATCGTTATACCGTTATAGAGAGCGTGGCCAATGAGCAGCAGCAAGATTATCGGCATCGACCTGGGCACCACCAACTCCTGCGTGGCGATCATGGAGGGTGGCAAGCCCCGGGTGATTGAAAACAGCGAAGGCGACCGGACCACCCCCTCGGTCGTCGCCTTCCTGGAGGACGGTGAAATCACCGTCGGCCAGCCGGCCAAGCGCCAGGCGGTCACCAACCCGCGCAATACCCTGTTCGCGGTCAAGCGCCTGATCGGCCGCCGCTTCAGCGAGCCGGAGGTGCAAAAGGACATCGACCTCGTGCCCTACAGGATCGTCAAGAACGACAATGGCGATGCCTGGGTCGAGGCGCATGGCAAGAAGATGGCACCGCCGGAAATTTCGGCGCGGGTGCTGATGAAGATGAAGAAGACCGCCGAGGACTATCTCGGCCACCCGATCACCGAGGCGGTGATCACGGTGCCGGCCTACTTCAACGACAGCCAGCGCCAAGCCACCAAGGACGCCGGCCGCATCGCCGGTCTGGAGGTCAAGCGCATCATCAACGAACCGACGGCGGCGGCGCTGGCCTTCGGCATGGACAAGTCCAGCACGAAGGACCGCAAGATCGCGGTGTACGACCTGGGCGGTGGCACCTTCGACATTTCGATCATCGAGATTGCCGAGGTGGACGGCGAAAAGCAGTTCGAGGTGCTTTCGACCAACGGCGACACCTTCCTGGGCGGCGAGGACTTCGACAAGCGGATCATCGACTACCTGATCGAGCAGTTCCAGCGCGAGTCCGGCATCAACCTGGCCAACGACCCGCTGGCCTTGCAGCGGCTGAAGGAAGCGGCGGAAAAGGCCAAGATCGAGCTGTCCTCCAGCCAGCAGAGCGAAATCAACCTGCCGTACATGACGGCGGACGCCAGCGGCCCGAAGCATCTGAACCTGAAGCTGACTCGCGCCAAGCTGGAATCGCTGGTCGAGGATCTGGTGGATAAAACCATCGGTCCCTGCCGGATCGCGCTCAAGGATGCGGGGCTGGGCATCGGCCAGATCGACGACGTGCTGCTGGTCGGCGGCCAGACCCGGATGCCCAAGGTGCAGGAGAAGGTGCGCGAGTTCTTCGGCCGCGAGCCGCGCAAGGACGTCAATCCCGACGAGGCGGTGGCGGTGGGCGCGGCGATTCAGGGTGGCGTGCTCGGCGGCCAAGTCAAGGATGTCTTGCTGCTCGACGTGACTCCGCTGTCACTCGGCATCGAAACCCTGGGCGGAGTGATGACCAAGCTGATCGAGAAGAACACCACCATCCCGACCAAGGCGACCCAGGTGTTCTCGACCGCCGACGACAACCAGACGGCGGTGACGGTGCATGTGTTGCAGGGCGAGCGCGAGATTGCCTCGGCCAACAAGTCGCTGGGCAAGTTCGATTTGCAGGACATCCCGCCGGCGCCGCGCGGCGTGCCGCAGATCGAGGTCACCTTCGACATCGACGCCAACGGCATCCTGCACGTCTCGGCCAAGGACAAGGCCACTGGCAAGGAAAACCGCATCGTGATCAAGGCCAGTTCCGGTCTGTCCGAGGACGAGATCAAGCGGATGGTCGGCGACGCCGAGGCCCATGCCGACGAGGATCGCAAGTTCCACGAGCTGGTCAACGCCCGCAATCAGGCCGAGAACCTGATTCACGCCACCGAGAAAACCCTGCGCGATCTGGGCGACAAGGTGGAAGGTGGCGAGCGGTCGGCGATCGAAGCGGCGATCAGCGACCTGCGCACCACAGTCAAGACCGACAACAAGAGCGCGATCGAGGCCAAGACCCGGACCCTGGCCGAGGCGTCCGGCAAGCTGGCCGAGCGGATTTACGGCCAGTCCGGCGGCGGGCCGGAAGGCGGCGCGGGCGGCGGACACAAACCGGCCGACGACGGCGTGGTGGACGCCGAATTCGAGGAAGTGAAGAAGTAAGCGCCTCGGCTGCGCTAAACTGCGAATCCGGGAGGGTTTGAAACCCTCCCGGATTTTTGGTTTTGAATGTATCCACCCGCGACCTCCGCGACGCAAGACCGAAACATGGCCAAACGCGACTATTACGAAATCCTCAACGTGGCCCGCAACGCCAGCGAAGCCGAGATCAAGCAGGCGTATCGGCGGTTGGCGATGAAGCACCACCCTGACCGCAATCCTGGCGATCAGGTGGCCGAGGAAAAGTTTAAGGAGGCCAAGGAGGCCTACGAGGCGCTGAGCGACGCGCGCAAACGGGCTGCCTACGACCAGTTCGGTCATGCGGGCGTGGACGGCTCGGCCGGTGGCGGCTTCGGCGGCCCGGCCGATCTGGGCGATCTTTTCGGTGGCGTGTTCCGCGATATTTTCGGTGGGGCGCGCGGCGGCGCGCAGGGCTATCGGGGCGCCGATCTGCGTTATACCCTGGACCTGACGCTGGAGGAAGCGGTGTTCGGCACCACCGCCAAGATTCGGGCGCCGACCCTGGTGACCTGCGCGACCTGCGCCGGCAACGGGGCCAAGCCGGGCACCAAGCCCACCACCTGCCCCACCTGTCGCGGCGTCGGCCAAGTGCGGATGCAGCAGGGCTTTTTCTCGATCCAGCAGACCTGTCCGCGCTGTCAGGGGCGGGGCACGATCATTCCCGAACCCTGCGAGACCTGCCGGGGCGTTGGCCGGGTGGAGGAGCAAAAGACCCTGTCGGTCAAGGTGCCGGCGGGGGTGGATAACGGCGATCGCATCCGGCTGGCCGGCGAGGGCGAGGCCGGCGAACAGGGCGGGCCGCCGGGCGATTTGTACGTGCAGATTCAGGTCAAGCCGCATCCGATCTTTACCCGCGAGGACAACGATCTGTACTGCGATGTGCCGATCAGTTTCACCGCGGCCGCGCTGGGCGGCGATTTGGAGGTGCCGACCCTGGATGGGCGACTGAGCCTCAAGATTCCGCCCGAGACTCAGACCGGCAAGGTGTTCCGAATCCGTGGCAAGGGGGTCAAACCGGTGCGCGGCGGCCCGAGCGGCGATCTGCTGTGCCGGGTGGTGGTGGAAACGCCGGTCAACCTGACCCGGGAACAGAAGGAACTGTTGCAGCAGTTCGCCGACACCATGGAAGCCGGCGGCAAGCGCCATACTCCGCAACAGGGGAGCTGGCTGGACGGGGTCAAGAAGTTTTTCGAGGACATGAAGTTCTGAAAACGCTGGGGCCGCGTTCTGGCGGTTTTTCTCGGTTCCCCTCTCTTATCAAACATGGCCGGTTGATTGTCTGTGGGCGGTTTCAGCCCGCCCGAAGGGCGCTCGGCCCGTGGTGCAAAACCACCGGCTTCCAGCCGCCTTTTCTTCCAGTCGGCGGTTAGTCCGCCGATAGTCAACCCACCAGCTTCCAACTGGTGGTGGTCGAGTTGTACCCGCCGTGGGTGATTTTGAGCGGTTTCGTGGGCATTCCCGCGCCTGAATTTCTTTAAGTCGAATTGACCCCACCAATGACCCACAACGCCCTGCACGACATCGAACAACTCGAAGCCTCGCTGTGGGAAGCTGCCGACCAGCTTCGCGCCAACTCCAAGCTGACCAGCAGCGAATACTGTATGCCGGTGCTGGGGGTGATCTTCCTGCGCCACGCCAGCAATCGCTATCAGGCCGCGCTGAAGCAGATCGAAGCCGATCAGGCCGCCGGCAGGATACCCAAACGGCCGCTGGTCAAGGGTGACTTCATCAAACGCCGGGCCTTGATGCTCCCCGAACAGGCCCGCTACGACGAGCTAATGAACCGGCCCAAGGATGGCAAACTGGGCGCGGCGCTGGTCGAGGCGATGACCGCCATTGAGGACGAGTTCGAGCCGCTACGGGGTCAGTTGCCGAAGGATTACGACCGGTTCGAGAGCGATCTGCTGGAAGACCTGTTGCGCGCTTTCGACCGGGAGGCGCTGCGCAACGCCAGCGGCGATGTGTTTGGCCGCATCTACGAATACTTCCTGATGAAGTTCGCGATGCAGGGCGCGCAGGATAGCGGTGAGTTCTTCACCCCGCCCTCACTGGTGCAGACCCTCGTCAACGTCATCGAACCCGAACACGGCATCGTCTTCGATCCCGCTTGCGGTTCCGGCGGCATGTTCGTGCAATCCAGCCACTTTATCGAGCGCCAGGGACAGGACACCAGCCACAAGGTCACCTTCTACGGGCAGGAGAAGACCGCCACCACGATTCGGCTGGCCAGGATGAATCTGGCTGTGCATGGGCTGGAGGGTGACATTCGCGAGGCTAACACCTTCTATCAGGACGAGCACAACCTGTTCGGTCGCTGCGATTTCGTGATGGCCAATCCGCCGTTCAACGTGGACCTGGTCGATGCGGAGAAGGTGAAGACCGACCGCAGACTGCCGTTCGGGTTGCCGGGAACCACCAAGGGCGCGGGCAAGAACAGGAAAGGGGATGCCGGAAAAAGCAAGGAAACCGTTTCCAACGGCAACTACCTGTGGATTTCCTATTTCCACAGCTACTTGAACCCAAAGGGCCGGGCCGGTTTCGTCATGTCCTCGCAGGCATCCAGCGCCGGGCATGGCGAGGCGGAGGTGCGCCGCAAGATCGTGCAGACCGGCGACGTGGACGTGATGATCGCCATCCGCTCCAACTTCTTCTACACCCGCACCGTGCCCTGCGAATTGTGGTTCTTCGACAAGGGCAAGAAATGGCTTCCCTCCCCCCCGGCGGGGGAGGGTCAGGGTGGGGGGGCGAGAAGCGCCGACACCGTCTTGATGCTCGACGCGCGCAACATCTACCGCAAGGTCACCCGCAAGATTTACGACTTCAGCCCGGAGCAACTGGCCAACCTGACCGCCATCGTCTGGCTCTATCGGGGCCAGCAGGCGCGCTTCCTCGCGCTGGTGCGGGATTATGTCGCCGCCATTTGTCGGGAAGCCGCCGCCGTTCCCGGCGAACTGGAGCGCTTCGAGACGACCTGCAAGGGCTTGCAAATCCAGTTTGCGGAGTTCGATGAGCGGGTGAAGAGGCTGGCTGCAATCACCCCGGGACAGAAACAGCCGCTGGCCGATGGGCTGGCGGAACTCGTCGAAAGCCGGTCAGCGTATGACGCCGACCGCGCCGCGCTGCTTGGGGAACTGGCGGATTTCCGCAACCGCCATGCCGCCGCATTACCCGATACCAATGAGGCCCAGCACGCCGCCCGCCATGCCTTCGAGCCACTGGCTGACAGGATCAAGGGTTTGGTCAAGCAGGTGGATTTGCTCTACAAGCTGGCCGCCCGCTGCGGGCAACTGGCGCAAGAACTGGCGGCCGTCGAGGAAGCCGCCGAGCTTTATGACCGCCGCCTCGCCGGCAAACGCCTCAAGCAACTTGACGAGGAGCGCAAGCAGGCGGTTGAACAACTCAAAGCGGCCGCCTATTTCCACCGGCAAATTGTCTGGCTGCAAGACCGTTTCCCCAATGCCGAAATGCAGGCGGTACCGGGTTTGTGCAAGGTGGTGACGCGCGCCGAGATTGCGGCGGCTGATTGGAGCCTGACGCCGGGCCGCTACGTCGGCGTCGCACCGCCGGAAGTGGACGAGGATTTCGATTTCGAGCAGACCTTGCGCGACATTCATGTGGAACTCGCGGACCTGAATCGGGAGGCGGTGGAACTGGCCGCGAAGATTCAGGAGAATTTTGAGGAGTTGGGGGTATGAGTTACTCGGCTAAACCGCGTGGTTGGCATTCGGTAAAACTGAGTGATCTAGTCTTCTTCCAACGCGGATTTGATATTACCCAAGCCCAACAGAAACCAGGGCCTTATCCCGTTATCTCCTCGTCTGGCGTGACCAGCTTCCACGATGAATTCAAAGCAAGTGGTCCTGGTGTCGTCATAGGCCGCAAAGGAACGCTCGGATCGATTCATTTCACCGCAGGTGATTACTGGCCCCACGATACGACACTTTGGAGCAAAGACTTCAAAGAAAATAGTCCTCGGTTTATCTATTACTTTCTACACACACTCGATTTTAAACGCTTCGATGTTGGCAACTCTAATCCGACACTGAATCGAAATCATATCCACGATATTCCTATCACAATCCCTCCGTGCCCGATTCAAGATAGCATCGCGTCCATC
>WBUJ01000122.1 GCA_008933795.1 Candidatus Contendibacter sp.
CCTCGGGGGGGTCGGGTTTTCTCGGTTCCCGCAAGAGTACGCCGTTCGCGGCGCAAGTCGCCGCCGAGCGGGTGGGCGGGGTGGTCAAGGAATTTGGCGTCAAGAATCTGGAAGTCAACGTCAACGGTCCGGGGCCGGGTCGGGAATCCGCCGTGCGCGCTTTGAACGCCGCTGGTTTCAAGATCATCAGCATCATGGATGTGACGCCGATTCCGCATAACGGCTGTCGTCCCCCGAAGCGCCGTCGCGTCTAGTTCAGGAGTCCTATCGTGGCGAGATATCTCGGTCCCAAGTGCAAGCTCAGTCGCCGGGAAGGCGTGGACCTGTTCCTGAAGTCCGCGGCGCGGGCGCTGGAATCCAAGTGCAATCTGGAACGGCCGCCGGGCCAGCATGGCGCGCGTCGTCCCCGCTTGTCCGATTACGGCTTGCAGTTGCGCGAAAAACAGAAGTTGCGCCGTAGCTACGGCGTGCTGGAGCGGCAGTTCGTCAACTACTACAAGGAAGCCGCCCGCCGTAAAGGTTCCACCGGCGAAAACCTGTTGCGGTTGCTGGAATGCCGGTTGGACAACGTGGTGTACCGGATGGGGTTCGGCAGCACCCGCGCCGAGGCCCGGCAACTGGTTTCGCACCGGGCGATCACCGTCAACGGCCAGCGGGTCAACATTCCCTCCTACCAGGTCCGACCGGAGGATGTGGTCGCGGTTCACGAGAAGAGCCGTACCCAGACCCGCATCCAGTATGCGCTGCAATTGGCCCAGGGCCATGGCGGCTTCGTGGACTGGGTGGACGTGGACGCGGGCAAGATGAGCGGCGTGTTCAAGCGGGTTCCCGACCGCGCCGACCTGCCGGCGGATATCAATGAATCCCTGGTCGTGGAACTGTACTCCAAGTGAGCGATGCCGAGGGCAAACGGATGGTGGGCGCATTTGATTTGCTGAAACCGACCCGCGTCGAAGTGGAAAAGCTCGACTCGCGTCGGGCGCGGGTGACCGTGGAGCCGTTGGAACGGGGTTTTGGCTACACTCTCGGTAACGCCCTGCGGCGGATTCTGCTGTCCTCCATTCCTGGCGCCGCGATCATCGAGTGCGAAATCGAAGGGGTGTTGCACGAGTACTCGACCATCGAAGGGGTGCAGGAAGACGTGATCGATATCCTGCTCAATCTGAAAGGGGTGGCGGTCACGCTGCAAGAGGGTGCCTTCGAGGCCACGCTGTCGCTCACCAAGAAAGGACCGGGACCGGTGCTGGCGGGCGACATCGAGCGGACCCACGCCGTCGAAATCATCAATCCGCAACACGTCATCGCGCATCTGACCAAGAGTGGCGAACTGAGCATGAAGCTCAAGGTTGAGCGCGGGCGCGGTTACTGGCCGGTCACCCAACGGGAAGGAGCGGACAGCGAAAGTCGGCCGATTGGGCGGCTGCGCCTGGACGCCTCCTTCAGCCCGGTCGAGCGGATCAGTTACCGGGTGGAAAATGCCCGCGTCGAGCAGCGAACCGATCTGGACAAGCTGGTGCTGATGCTGGAAACCAACGGCACCATCGATCCCGAGGACGCCATTCGCACGGCGGCCCGGATCCTTCTGGATCAATTGTCGGTGTTCGTGGATCTTAGAGGCAAAAAGGATGAGCCGATTCTGCCGCCGCCGGTGGATATCGATCCGGTCCTGATGCAGCCAGTGGACGATTTGGAACTGACCGTGCGTTCGGCCAACTGCCTGAAGGCGGAGAACATCTATTACATCGGCGATCTGGTGCAACGGACCGAGGCGGAACTGCTGAAGACTCCGAATCTCGGCAAGAAATCGCTGACCGAGATCAAGGATGTACTGGCCAAGTTCAAGTTGGCGCTGGGCATGAAAGTCGACAACTGGCCACCGCCGGGTTTGAGTCTGGAGCAATCCGAGGAACGGGCCGCCGCGCGGCGCGCGAGCTTGGCCTTTGAAACGGCGGAGGCGGATAAATCGTCTTCCCGGCTGGGACAGCGGGCTGGAACGGGTGGCGACGATACCGAGAACGACTAGGAGGCGTGGTTACGGCTGGCTTCTCCTTCACCTAGCGCTTTTTCATTCGAGTTTCGAGTTTTTGAGGAGTTATTGTCATGCGCCATCGCAACGCCGGTCGCAAGCTCAATCGCACCAGCAGCCATCGCAAGGCCATGTTCGGCAACATGGCTGTTTCGCTGTTCACCCACGAACTGATTCGGACCACGCTGCCCAAGGCCAAGGAATTGCGTCGGGTCGCCGAACCGCTGATCACGCTGTCCAAGGAGGACAGCGTGGCTCGGCGCCGGCTCGCTTTTGCTCGCCTGCGCGACCGGGACGTGGTGACCAAACTGTTTAACGAACTGGGACCGCGCTATCAGGCGCGACCCGGCGGCTACCTGCGCATTCTGAAGTGCGGTTTTCGCAATGGTGATAACGCACCCATGGCCTATGTCGAACTGGTGGATCGGCCCCAAGCGGCAGCCGACTAGCCAGCGGATAGTGATTTTGTCGCGAAGCCGGGCTTAGCCCGGCTTTTTTGCGTCCACCCGGCGCGGGCATTCTCAGCTTAGGGCGCGAGTCGCGGCTTGCAACAAGTCCCACAGGTCGAAAATGCGCGCGACGTAGGCATCGTGCAGCCGGTAGCTGCTGCCCTGGCCGGTCAGTTCCTGTTCGAGCGCGTCCAGCAGTTTCATCAGCTTGCGCTGGTGCAGTCCCAGCGCCTGCTGGAGGGGATCGGCAATCACGCCGGCGCCGGCGCTCAGCACGCCCAGCGCCAGCAGCAGTCCGCCCGTGGTGGCGACCAGCAGACCGGCGGAGGCCGTGGCCGGGAAGAAACCGTAATACAGCGAGCCCAGCGTTGGTCCCAGCATGAAGTTGGCGATAGCCAATTGGTTGGCGATAGCGGTTGCGGCAGCGCTGCCAATCGCCATCGCGCCGGGGGTGAATTGCTTGAAGGCGGCGACGCCAGCGGCCAAGCTGAGCAGGGAACCGGACAAGTCGGCGGCCACCGCGCGGTTGCTGGTGTAGGTGAGCAGATAGTCTTCAAGCCGCCGCCGAAAGTCCTGGCGATGGGCGAGCTCATCCAGTCGGAGCAGTTCGGGAAGCAGCAACTGGCTGATGGCGGGGTGCGCCAGGATCGTTTCCAGCAGGGCGTCCCGAGTGCAGCGCCGTCTCGCCTGTTCGAAGGGCAGTTCCAGCAGTTCGCTGTAGATCAGCCACTCGATCTCACGTTCCACATCGGTTTTGAAACCGGGGGGCAGGCGGTCGAGACATCGGGCGAGCGTCTCCAGGCGGAGCGTGCGGCCCAACTTCGCGCCGCCGCGCGCCAGCAGGTGCGGGATGGCCCAGAGCACGTTGACCGGGGTGCGCGCCAAGTCCAAACCGAGCGCGCGGCGGTTGACGCGCAGCGCGCCCCGGAACGAATAGTGCCGCCGCGCAAAGTCATCCACCCGCAACCGGCGCTCGGCCAAATATTGCCGGGTAGCTTCGGTGACGGCGGCGTGAATCCGAGCCGCCAATGCCTCATCGGTCATGAGCCGGTTCCGCGTTCCCGTTCCCCGGCGACAGCAAGGGTCTGATTCAGGCCTGCCTGGACAGAACGGTGCGCAATTGCTGGCTCAAGCCCTTGATGACCAGCAGGTGGTAGCGGGCCTCGACCAGCTCTGGGTAAGGACCGAAGCCTTCGCCGAACACCTTGAACCACCAGCCGCCGCGTTCGAACCAGATAAACGGGTGTTGAAACTTGTGGTTGCCACGCATGGTTTTAACCTCTCACCTGTAATTGACAGCTATCGCAGGCCAAGCGCGCCTGACTCAATGTTCTAACCTATTGTTGGTTTTACGTGGGCTTCATCCCTGAAAATCCGACGGCCACGCTATGTATATTAGTTGATGACGGGTCGTTTTGAAGGTCGAAACAGCCGATCAACCATCGATAAGTATAGATGATTTTTGCTGCGATGCGGAATGAGTTTGCCGGGGATAACAGGAGGAACAGGGTTTGATCCGGTGGCTTGAAATCACCGTGCCCGCTCCGATTTTCCCCCGAACAGACGGGGGAAAATCGGCGGAGCCAGCGGCTATCCTAGAAAGCAGCGACGAACTTGAAGAAGAACTTGTTGCCCCGGAAACGGTTCTCGACATCGGTTTCGTAATCCCAGGCGCCGACGAAGCTCATACCCTGATAGTCGTACTTCACCGCCGGGCCGAGGGCGAGGACCTGCCCGCGGTTGCCGTCCGGGCCGACCTTCTGGCCGTTCAGCGTGTCGTCGGTGGTCTGCTTGAGGTAATAGCCCCCGAGTCCCACCGCCCACGGCCCGAAATGCTGGCCGATCAGATAGTCCATGTGAAACTCATCTCCCGATTCATAATCGGTGTCGTCGTTACGGGTCTTGATGTTGTACATCAGCTTGGCCGAAACCTCGAAACCGCCCTGCGACAGGTAGGTGAAGGCGAAGATCGGCTCGAAGCTGTAATAGTTGGCGCCGATACTGTTCGTCGGGTCGTTTTGATCGTACTTGCCCGTGGGCAGGCTGATGTCCAACCCGACGGTGACGTGCCATTCCGGCGGAAAGTGCCAGCCGATGATCAGCGGGCCGATGATAATGTCGCCGAGGCCGAAGGTATCGCCGTTGCCGATGGTGGGGAAGGGAGTATCCAGGCTCTGGTGGACGAACGGCACGATCGCATGCATTCCCCAGGAGCCGCCTAAAATCTGGTGGTTGCTGACATAGATATAACGCAGGGCGTCGAATACCGCGTTGACTTGCAGACCTGGAACTTTGTCGCCGTTGTTGTCGCGGTATTCCCCGTCGTAGTAACCCAGATAGTTGATGAAATAGTTGCCGGGAGGCGGCAGCGCGCCCGCCAAAAAGTTTTCGGCGCCGTTGGGATACTGATCGGGGCCTTCCTTGGCCAGCGCCATTGGACTGGCCAGCGTAGCCAGCGCCACTAAAAGCAAAAGTTTTCTCGGATGACTCATGGTATCTCCCTTGGAACATTCTGGATTTTCTTTTCCCCGGTCGAAGGGCCGGGAGGAGCGCGATTGTCTGACAAGGCGCATCGGGATCGCGACGCGGTTCCGATGGCGCACGATTATGTTAGCACCCCACGCGCCGCTGCCGAGGCGATGATGGTAGGTTGTGAGCAAACGACGCTGGCGAAAGGGTTATAATCGGTCGATCCTCAATGTTCAGCCCCAGGAAACCGGAATCGCCATGAGTCAATCCCTCGCCGAACTTCGTCAGGAATATGCCCGGGGGGCCTTGAACAAGGCCGACGTCGACCCCGATCCCCTCAAGCAGTTTCAACGCTGGCTGGGGGAGGCGATCACCGCGCAACTGCCCGAACCCAACGCCATGACGCTGGCCACCGCCGACCGAACCGGTCGCCCCTACGCGCGGGTGGTGTTGCTCAAGGAGTGCGACGCCGATGGTTTCGTGTTCTACACCAACTATCGCAGCGACAAGGGTCAGCAATTGGCGGCCAGCCCGCATGCCGCGCTGCTGTTCCTGTGGCTGGAACTGGAACGGCAGATTCGGGTGGAGGGGATCGTTGACAAGATTTCGCCCGCCGAATCCGAAGCGTATTTTCGGACCCGGCCACGCGAAAGTCGACTGGGTTCGCTGGCGTCGCGGCAGAGCCAGGTGGTGGCCAGCCGGCGGATTCTGGACGAGCGTTTCCAGACGTTGGATGCGCAATATCCGGACGACAATATTCCGATGCCGCACCATTGGGGCGGTTACCGGATGCGGCCGGAGATGCTGGAATTCTGGCAGGGCCGGCATGGCCGAATGCATGACCGGCTACGTTATCGGCGGCGAACCGATGGCGGTTGGCTGCTGGAACGGCTGGAACCCTGAATTCCGTTGCCATGGGACGTTTTCGTCTAATCCCGTTGCTGTTTGGCCTGCTGCTGGTTTGGACATCGATTCCCGGCGCTCCCGCAGAGGGGGTTTCACCCGCGCCGGCGGAGTGGTGGTTAACCCGAACCGCGACCGGCGAACCACGGGTTCACCTCTATTTCTTCTGGACCCGGACCTGCCCGCACTGCCGGCAGGCGCGGCCCTTGGTCGAGGCCCTGCCGGCCGATTACCCCTGGCTGGAACTGCACAGCCACGATATCACCCGGGACATGGCTGGGGGCGTGCAATATGCGCGGATGGCCGCAGCCTTGGGCGAGTCGGCCAACTCGGTGCCGGCCTTCCTGTTCTGCGGGCGGATGATGACCGGCTTCGACCGTCCCGAAACCACCGGCCAGCAACTGCGCCAGCAGCTGGAGGATTGTCGCCGCCACCTTGCCGAGCCGACCGCCGCCGAACCGGTTGCGGTCGCCGCGCCGCCATTGGAATTGCCGCTGGTGGGTCGCTTGGACCCCGGCGCGCTGTCGCTGCCGGTGTTGACCGTCGTGCTGGCTGGGCTGGACGCTTTCAATCCCTGCGCCTTCTTCGTCCTGCTATTCCTGCTCAGCCTGCTGGCGCATGCGCGCGACCGGCGACGGATGCTGCTGATCGGCGGGGTGTTCGTGTTTTGCTCGGGGCTGGTGTATTTCGTGTTCATGGCCGCCTGGCTGAACGTATTTCTGCTGGTGGGCGAGCTACGGATCATGACCCTGCTGGCGGGGGGCTTGGCGATGATCATGGGCGGACTGAACGTCAAGGATTACTTCGCGTTCCAGCAGGGCCCGTCGCTGAGTATCCCGGACGAGGCCAAGCCGAGGCTGTTCAAACGGATGCGGAACTTGGTTGGGGCCGAGCGTTTGCCGACATTACTGGCGGGAACCGTGGCCCTGGCCATCGTCGCCAACAGCTATGAGTTGCTTTGCACCGCCGGCTTCCCGATGGTTTACACTCGCGCGCTGACCCTGCATTCCTTGTCCGCTGGCGGCTACTATCTCTACCTAACTCTCTACAACCTTATCTATGTATTGCCCTTGCTGGCGATCGTGCTGGCATTCGTCTGGACCCTGGGTTCGCGCAAGCTGCAAGAGCGCGAGGGGCGGCGGCTGAAGTTGCTGTCGGGCGCGATGATGGTGGGATTGGGCTTGATGTTGCTGCTGTATCCCGAAGGATTGAGCGACGCATTGACTTCTTTGCTAGTCGTTGTCGCCGCGCTGGCGCTGACCGGATTGGCGGTGGTGGTGGAGGCGCTCCGCCGGCGTGGCGTGTCCCGGTGACATTGCGCGGGAGGTAAGCATGGATTCGAGTTGGCATTTCCACCGGAGCACGGCTTGCCCGGTGATCTAGGGTGAAGCGGGAACTTGACATGAAGTTAAAACTTGACATGAAGTTAAAGTTGCGGAATCAGGCGCGACCGGTATAATGCGCCCGTTGTTACTTCGGCGTGCGCATGGGCGCTGCGGATAATCTTCGTCGGTTCGGTGGGATTTCCGGAAGGAATTTGAAAAGCTTCCTAATAAAAAAGGCCGGACACGAGCGATCCGGCCAAAAACCACCAAAGGAGGGTTGCGTGACGAAAAAGAGGTAAAAAACCTCACCACGCGCATTTGATTCTAAAGTTTCGGATTAGAGCAAGCACCCTAATCTCCTTTGATAGAGCGACCGATCCCAAAAGGGTCGGTTTTTTTTTCGGGTGTATGATCCCCGTCAGCCCGAAACCGGGATCATGAGGTTTTACTACTGGGCGTCCGCCAATGCGGATGATTCTTGCTGACTTCGAGGCCGCTGGTAGAGGCTCCGCTATCGGTCTCTACCAACGGGGAAGCGGATAGCCTGTAATCGCCGAGCCCGCCGCGCGCTCGGCGCGGATGGTTGCGCGATCCGGGTCGGGATTCGCGGTGAAGGGCGACGAGGTATGGAACCAGTCAGGCCATCGCCGCCAAGCGTTCGCTCAGGTAGCGTTCGCAGCCTTTCAGCGTGGACAGCTTGGGATAGTCGAAATCGAAAATGGTTACGCTCGTCTCTTTTTCCAGGCTCATCATCAGTCGCAGAAAATCGATCGAATCCAGTTCGACCTGGTCGTGAAAGCTGATGTCGGGGTTGATTGCCTGGATGTTGGCGTTCGGTGCGATATCACCGAGGACGCGCAAGATCGTCTCGCGAATTTGCTTTTGGCTCGTGGCGTTCATAGGGTTTTCCTTACTCTGGATTGTTTAAGCTCAAATCCTGTTGTTGCATTAGGGTCGGCATGTTGCGCCGCAGCATCAGTTTGCCGCAGCACCCCGCAAAAATCAAGCGATTTTCGTGCCGATCCAGCAAGAAGTTTGGCGATTATCCTAGCTGCAGGAATTAGAACAAACCTACTAATTTTCAGGTGTCTTGCCCGGTGCGTTGTTTTCCAGCGCCGACAGGTCGCCCAGCGGTAGTCCCAACTCCCGGGCCCGCAGCAGGCGGCGCATGATTTTACCGCTGCGGGTCTTGGGTAAATCCGCCACGAACTCCAACTCGCGCGGCGCCACCGCGGGTCCCAGCCGGGTGCGGGCGAAGCCAATCAGTTCCTTGCGCAGCGCGTCGCTAGGCGCGTGGCCGGGCTTGAGCGCCACGAATGCCTTGATGATCTGGCCGGCGAAATCATCGGGCTTGCCGATCATGCCGGCCTCGGCCACCGCCGGATGCTCCAGCAGCACGCTCTCGATCTCGAACGGCCCGATCAGATGGCCGGCGGTTTTGATCACGTCGTCGGCGCGGCCCAGGAACCAGTAATAACCGTCCGCGTCGCGGGTGGCCAGATCGCCGGTCAGGTACCAGCCGGCGACGAAGCATTGCCGGTAGCGTTCCTCGTCGTCCAGATAGCCGCGAAACAGCGACGGCCAGCCGGCCCGCAGCGCCAACTCGCCTTCCGCGCCCGGTTCGAGGAGGTCCACGCCGCCCTCCGTCCGCCGCCGGACGATGGCGGCCTCAATGCCCGGCAGCGGCCGTCCCATCGAACCGGGACGAATATCCTGGGTGGGAGTGTTGGCGATCATGATGGCGCCGGTTTCGGTTTGCCACCAAGTATCGTGAAAGGGCTGGCCCAGGGCTTCCAGGCCCCAGACCACGCCTTCGGGATGCAACGGCTCGCCGACGCTGGCGGCGAAGCGCAGCGCGCTCAGGTCGCGGTTTCGGGCCAGACCGGCTCCGGCTTTCATCAACATGCGGATGGCGGTCGGCGCGGTATACCAGACGTTGACTCGCTCCCGTTCGAGGATGGCGTACCAGCGGCTGGCGTCGAATTCGGCTTCGTCCACCACCAGGGTCGCGCCGTTCGTCAGCGGGGCGATGATGCCGTAGGACACGCCGGTGACCCAGCCGGGATCGGCGGTGCACCAATAAATGTCGCCGGGACGCAGATCGAGCACCCGCCGACCGGTCATCCGGTGGGCGACCACCGCGTCGTGAACGTGGATCGCGCCCTTGGGCGAGCCGGTGGTGCCGCTGGTGAAATGCAGCAGCGCCCAGTCCTCCGGGGCGGTGAAGGGAATGGCGAACTGGTTGGATTCGGTCTCCAGCAAGGCGTGGAACGAGCAAACACCCGGTTCCGCGCCGTCGCCGTCGGTTAGCAGCACGTGCTCCAAATCCGGCAGCGCCGCGCGCTGCGCCCGCACCTTGCGCTCGTGCAGGAGCGCGGTGGTCACCAGCACCCGCGCCCGACTCTTGGCTAGCCGCACCCGCACCGGCTCCGGGCCAAAGGCGGAAAATAGCGGGCAGAACACCGCGCCGATCTTCAGCGTTCCCAGCGCGGCGATGTACAGCTCGGGAATCCGCCCGGCCAACACGCAGATCCGGTCGCCTCGCTGGATGCCCAGCCGGTTCAGTCCGTTGGCAAACCGGTTGCTCGACCGGGCCAGCTCGGCGTAGCTGAACTCGCGCCGCTCGCCATTTTTGCCCAGCCAACGCAGGGCGATCATTTCACCGTGACCGGCCCGGACCTGCCGGTCCACCGCTTCGTGGGCGATGTTCAGGCCGCCGCCGGGCAAACCCTCCAGTTCGGCGCGGGCCGCTTCCCAAGAAAAAGGGGTTGCATCGGCTGGGTTTGGCGCCGGTTCGCTCAATTCCGGGGTCTTGCGTATCGTCGTCCAGTTCATGCCGGTCCTCGCGTTCGGATCGTCGTCGTCGGAAAAATCTATTGTTGGGGAAAAACCGGATAATCGCCAAGCTCGGCGCCGCCAGTCGAGCCGCCGCAGTCGAATCGCGCTACCATAGAACCATTCCGACTCGACCCGTTGGCCGATCCCAACGGTTTTCCTCGCCCGAGAAGCACCATGACCATTCGCAATCTGGAATACCTGTTCAAGCCTCGTTCCATCGCGGTGATCGGTCGCGGCAAAGCCGCTGGCGGTCCCGACGCCACCGTGGAGTTCAACCTGATCGAAGGCGGCTTCAAGGGGCCGGTGATGCCGGTTAACCCGGACCACCAGTCCGTGTCCGGCGTGCTGGCCTACAAGGACATCGCCAGTCTGCCCGTTACCCCCGACTTGGCCATTCTGACCACCCCGCTGGAGGAGGCTCCGACCCTGATCGGCGAGTTGGGAGCGCGCGGAACCCGGGCGGCGTTGCTGCTCAGCCGGGACGTGCTGCAAGACCATAGCGGCGTCAAGCCGGCGTTGCTGAGCCCGGAAATGCTGCGCAAATACCCGGATGAGGGCGAATCCCTGAGGCAACAGATCCTGGAAGCCGCCAAGCCCTATCTGCTGCGCATCATGGGTCCGGATCACTTTGGTTACGCGGCGCCGTCGGCCAACGTCAACGCCAGTCTGAACGCGACCCGGCCGCTGTCGGGCCACATCGCGCTGCTGTGTCAGTCCGCCGCGATCACGCGTAGCGTGATCGACTGGGCCACTGGCCGCAACATTGGCTTTTCGCACGTGATCTCGGTGGGCGTCCGCTGGGACGTGGATCTGGGTGATCTGCTCGATTATCTGCTGCGGGACGGCAATACCCGCGCCATCCTGATGTATATGGAAAACACGCGCAACCGTCGCAAATTCGTGTCCGCCGCCCGCGCCGCCGCCCGGGTCAAGCCGGTGATCGTGCTCAAGCCGCGCGACTTTCGGGCCGGACCCGTCGAGGATGCGGTGTACGACGCGGTGTTCCAGCGCGCCGGCATCCTGCGGGTGAACAACATCGAGCAACTGTTCGGCGCCGCCGAGACCCTGGCCACCGCCAAGCCAGTCTACAGCGACCGGCTGGCGATCATCAGCAACAGCTATAGCTTGGCGCTGTTGACCAGCGATACCCTGCTGCGGCACGGCGGCCATCTGGCCGAGATCAGCGCGGCGACCCGCGAGCAACTGGCGCGCGCCTGCCGACCCGACCATCCCATCGAGAATCCGGTGGACCTGGGCGACATGGCCGGTCCCGACGAGTACGGCAAGGCGCTGGACCTGCTGCTTCAGGAGCCGGGCGCCGACGCGGTGCTGGTGGTCCATGCCCCGGCCTCGGTGAACCGGTCGGAGGAGTGCGCCCGGGCGGTGGTCGAGCGGGCCAAGAGCCGGCGGATGATCATGACCTGCTGGGTCGGCGAGTCGTCGGTGGAGCAGGCTCGCGATCAGTTCAAGGACGCCCACATCCCGACCTACCAGGCGCCTGGCGAGGCGGTGGAAGCGTTCATGCGGCTGGCTCAGCACCGGCGCAATCAGGAGCTGCTGATTGAGACCCCACCCTCGATTCCGGAGGAGTTCACGCCGGATCCCGAGACCGCCCGCCGCATCGTCCAGATCGCCCTGACCGCCGGCCGCCGCCGGCTGAACGCCTACGAAACCAGCCAGGTGTTGAACGCCTACCAGATCACGACCGCGCCGCTCCATTTCGCCTCGACGCCGGAAGCGGCTTCCGAAATTGCCCTGGAATTGCGCGAGCCGGTGGCGCTCAAGATCTTGTCGCCCGATATCGTCAACAAGTCCGAGGTCGGCGGCGTGACCTTCGGCCTGAAGAATCCGCTGGAAGTGCTGATGGCCGCCAACGGCATGTTGGAGCGAGTGCGCGAACTCGCGCCCGATGCGGTGATCGACGGCTTTGCGGTGCAGCCGATGCAATCCCGACACGGTGCCTACGAGCTGATGATCGGGGTGCGTACCGGCCAGCGGTTCGGGCCGGTGATCTTCTTTGGCCAAGGCGGCACCGAGGCCGAGGTGATCGACGACGTCGCCTACGCCCTGCCGCCGTTGAATATGCAACTGGCGCGCGATTTGATGTCGCGCACCCGGCTGTACCGCCAGCTTCGCACCAATCGCGGCCGGCCGGTGGACTTGGACGACATCGCCCTGACCCTGATCAAGGTCTCGCAGATGGTGGTCGACTTGGCCGAGGTTGTCGAGATGGACATCAATCCGATCTGGGTCTACTCCGACCGCATGGTAACCCTGGACGCCAACATCCTGATCGAGCCCGGCACGACGCCGGCGGTGCGGCGACTGGCGATCTCGCCCTATCCGAAGGAACTGGAGCGGCGCTACGATTTGCCGGACGGTCGCGCCTTCCTGATCCGGCCGATCCTGCCCGAGGACGAGCCGGAACTGCGCCAACTGGTCAAGCGCCTGCCCTCGGAGGACGTGCGGATGCGGTTTTTCCAGCCGCTGCGGGAACTGCCGCACGAAATGGCGGCGCGGCTGACCCAACTCGATTACGAGCGGGAAATGGCGTTCATCGTCACCGAACCCGACAGCCTGCCCGGCAAGAGCACGATTTGGGGGGTGGTGCGCTGCAACGCCGACCCGGACCTGGAAAAGGCCGAGTACTCGATCCTGGTAGACCGAAACATGACCGGTCTGGGCTTGGGGCCGATGCTGATGCGCTACATCATCGACTACGCCCGGAGTCGCGGCGTCAAGGAACTATACGGCGAGGTGCTGCGAGAGAACGAGCCAATGCTGCGGCTCAACCGCGCCCTCAATTTCAGGATTCACGCCACGCCGGACGACCCCGGTGTGTTGCATGTGAGCCTGCCGCTGGGTTGAAGGGCCGAACGGCGTGGAATCGCGCGGGATGACCGACTCTCGGATCCTGGCGACCGGCGTCCTGCTGGCGGGTGGCCGCGCCGAGCGCATGGGCGGGCGCGACAAGGGCTTGCTCCCGTTGGCTGGCGAGCCGCTGATCGCCCACGGCATTCGCCGGCTGAAGCCGCAGGTCGCGGAGTTGCTGATCAGCGCCAACCGCCATGGGGAGACTTACCAGCGGTTCGGTTGCCGGGTGGTTGGCGATGGCGCGGACGAACGCTTTCGAGGGCCGCTGGCGGGGATGCTGGCGGCGCTGCGCGTGGCGACGACGCCTTGGGTGCTGACCGCGCCTTGCGATTCGCCGTTGTTGCCGCCGGACTACGCGGCGCGGATGCTGGCGGCGTTGGCGGGGACGCGGGCGGTCGCCAGCGTGGTCGATGGC
>WBUJ01000279.1 GCA_008933795.1 Candidatus Contendibacter sp.
ACACAAATTTGTTATTTAAAACAAGATCTTAGTTTTCGTATAGGCTCTAAAAATATAGCACATCCAAGTCTAGAACACTACCGGGCGACGGCTCACCCCCGGTGTTTGGGCCATCTTTGGGTCGCGGATTGGACTATGTTTGATGAGGACGGGTGCGCCCGCGGCCCAACACGTCGCGCGCTGGCCCACTGTCCCGACGGGCCAGTGGGCCAGACCCGTCCTGTGGTCGCACACCGGAAGTAGGACACCCGTGTTCCTGTGACCGGTCCAGACTTGACCGAATAGGTGAGAGGGCTCAGCAAAGTGAGGAGGTGCGTATGACTCGATGGTTCCAATCGATTGCCGGGTGCGGTGTTTTGCTGATGGCGATACCCCCGGTCCTTGCCGACCCGCAGTGCAAGCCGGTCGTCGGTCATTTTGAGGCCGTGGTGGTGCCACCGGGCCAAGGCCATTGTCCGTCGAACCCCCCGGTGTTCTGCACCGCTGGCCGCGTCTGGGGCGGCATTCAGGGAAACTACCAGTTCGTCATGACGGGCGAGATTTCTTCTAATTCTGGTTTGATTAGCAATCCACCCAGCGGCATCCCCACGATTCAGTTCTTTGTCGGAAAAAGCACGATCTTCTTAAAGAAAGGTGGCGATCAGGTGGATGGCACGGATACGGGCAGCATCGACGTGGGTGGCCAGGGCGGCTTTGCGTCGTTGATTACGTTTACGGGTGGAACGGGCGGCATGAGTGATGCGACGGGGCAAATTCGATTGCGTGGCGAGTTCGATGCACAGGAAGGCGCCACCAATGGCGACTACATCGGCACGTTGTGCAAACCGTGAGCAAGGTGGGTTCGTCGCGCCCGCTCCAGCACGCGGGTCCACAGCCTCGTCGGCTAGCCATCCCGCTCGACGGGGGGCTATGGTTATACCGTCCTGATGCAACTGCCAGGGCACGATATGTAACTTGAGGGGCGGGCGCTCTGCGAGACATCGCCCGCCTGCTTTTTTTCAGACCCGCTGCTTCAGGCTTAGCCAGGGGGCGCCCCGGCGACGGGGCGGTGACGTTCGGTTCCAGCGCGGGTGACATCACTGGAATAGTCGCCTATGACCAAAGAAATCAACACGATCGACTTTATCGAGTTTCCGGCGCCAAGCGTTCAAGCGGTCGCCTTGGCCAAGCGCTTTTATGGCGAGGTGTTTGGCTGGTCATTCCAGGACTGGGGTGATGACTACATCGACACAACCAGCAGCGGACTGGGTAGCGGCTTCAACGCGGATCGACAACATCGCCCGCGCCAGCCGCTGGCGGTTATCTATAGCCAAGACTTGGAGCTGACGCAGGCGAAGATCCAGGCGGCGGGCGGGACGATCACCAAAGCCATCTTTTCCTTTCCAGGCGGCCGACGCTTTCACTTCACCGACCTGGCTTCAAACGAACTGGCGGTCTGGTCGGATCGGTGAACTCCCGAAGCGCCTCAACCACTGTAAGCGGCCCCGCTCCCAGCACCGGTGGGCGCTGCTGGCGTTCAGCCGCTCGTGGAACGAGAGGGATTGCGGAAAAGCACGCACGAGCCGGCCGCGGGCGGCTTATGCACCATCCCGGTGGATAACTCCCGCCGGGATGGAGTAAACCCTTCACCACGCCGCGCACTTGGCGCAATTCTGCGAGTTGGTTAAAAAAGCAGTGCCAGCCTCTTGCTGGTTGAATCTATCCATCAAAATAGTAAACTTGATGGATGCAACTTCCCAAGTTGAAGGTCCTGGCGGAGGCGGGGGCGGTGCGCGAGGTCGAGGTGATTCACGACCAGGCCGCGGGCGGCTGGACCGTGCAGGTCACCTACGCCAGCCGCCACGGCGAGCGGCGCGAAGTGCTGGAGCGCCAGCGCGGCGGGGCGCGGGTGTTCACGACCCTGGACGCGGTGGCCCGCGCCCTGGCCGGGCTGGGGCTGACCGTCTTCCGGGTGAACGCCACCGGCTTGGCCGGCGCGGTGGAAGATCCGCCATGAAGCGCGGTCTGCTGCTCGGCGCGTTACTGCTCCCGGCCGTGGCCGCGGCCTGGGAGGAAGAACCGGCGCTGGCCTTCATCCTGGCCTACCATCCGGTGGTCCAGGCCCAGCGCCAAGCGACCGCCGCCTACCAGCCGCCGACTCTCACGCGCCGAGTGATGGAACACACCTCGTTCTACGTCCGGGCCGCATCCGGCACGTCCAGCACCGTGTCGGACA
>WBUJ01000123.1 GCA_008933795.1 Candidatus Contendibacter sp.
CCATGCCCGACAGCACCCGCGCGGTGTCCTCGATGGGCTCGCCCCGGCCCAATTGGGTGTCGTGCGGCGACAGGAAAAGGGCGCTGCCGCCCAGTTGCGCCATGCCGGCCTCGAAGGAAACCCGGGTGCGGGTGGATGCCTTCTCGAAGATCATGGCCAATACTTTCCCCGGGAACGGGGCGTAACGCTCCCCGCGCCGGTACAGAGCTTTCAACGCGCTGGCGCGCCGCAGCACTTGCTGCAATTCGGCGGGCGTCAGATCGAACAGGCTGAGAAAATGGCGTGGTTTCATTAATATTCGTCCGCAAGCCGTTCGCTAAATCAAAACGGCAGCATCGAATCGAGCTGCCGCGTAAAAAGGGATTATAGGCTAATTTTTTTTCGGGGGTCCGTACCCGCCGCGCTCGCGCGCTCGCGCGCGGCCACCAAGTCCCCGCCCAAACTCAGGATATCTCTCGATGCCAGCCAACTTCTGCCCGCAATGCGGCCAGCCGCTCCACGCCGCCGACGTCAACGACCACCTCCGACAGCGCTGCATCGCCGCCGGCTGCGGTTACGTCCACTGGGACAATCCCGTGCCGGTGGTCGCCGCCATCGTCGAACTCGATGGAACGATCATTTTAGCCCGCAACAAGGGCTGGCCGGAGAAGATGTACGGGCTGATCACCGGCTTCCTGGAAAAGGGAGAAACGCCGGACACAGCGGTTCGGCGCGAGGTGCGCGAAGAACTGGACTTGGACGCTGTCGCCGCCCACTTCATCGGCAACTACGCCTTTTTCGAGATGAACCAGTTAATTCTGGCTTACCACGTCCCGGCGCGGGGTAAAATCACGCTGGGCGAGGAACTGGCTGACATCAAACGGGTGTCGGTCGAACGGCTGAAACCCTGGACCCTCGGCACCGGCCCCGCCGTCCGCGACTGGCTGGCGGCGCGGCGCGGCCAGTCGTCGGAAGCGATGGAAAGTCACGCCGCCGTCCGCGACTGGCTGGCAAACCAAACCTCCAACCCCTGACAGGCCCCATTCCCATGCTCGCCTTCCTGCCCGCTCCCGTTCGCGGGACACTGGCCCTGCTGTTGTTCGTCCTCAACACCCTGTTCTGGTGCACACCCCTCTACCTCGTGCTCCTGCTCAAGCTGATCGTCCCCCGGCCGGGCTGGCGCGAGTTCCACGCCCGCCTGATGATTCGGCTCGCCGAGGCCTGGATCGACGGCAACAATCTCATCGTTGACCTGACTCAGCGCATCGCATGGGACGTGGTGGGTTTGGAGGGCCTGCGGCGCGACGAGTGGTATCTGGTCGGCTCCAACCACCAGTCCTGGGTGGATATCGTGGTCCTGCAACGGGTGTTCAATCACCGCATCCCGTTCCTGAAGTTCTTCATCAAGCAGCCGCTGATCCGGGTGCCAGTGCTGGGCGGCGCTTGGTGGGCATTGGATTTTCCGTTCATGAAGCGCCATTCGGCGGCTTATCTGGCCCAGCATCCCGAGGCGCGCGACCAGGACTGGGAAACCACCCGCCGAATGTGCGAACGGTTCCGCGACACGCCGACCACCATACTCAATTTCCTGGAAGGCACCCGCTTTCGCCCCGACAAGCACGCCCGCCAGCAATCGCCCTACCGCCATCTGCTGCGCCCCAAGATCGGCGGGCTGGCGTTTACCCTGGAGGCGATGCCCGACCGGCTGCGCATCCTGCTGGACGTGGCCCTGGTCTACCCGGACGGTCCTTGTACTTTTGGCGATCTGCTCATGGGCCGCATCCGTCGGGTGATCGTCCGGGTCCGGCAACTGGTGATTCCCGCCGAACTGCTCGGCGGCGACTACCGCAACAATCCCGCGTTTCGGACGGCGATTCAAAACTGGATCGGCCGGATTTGGGCCGAGAAGGATGCGCTGATCGACGATCTGCGGCGCGAAGCCGGAGTGGCTGGAATCCTTGGGTGATTTCTGACAAAGACCTTGCCGAGCCCGGCAGGATGGATCGGTGCGGCGCAATCCACCGCGAACGGATGAAGGGTGGATCGTGGCGCGTGGCGCCTTGCCCACCCCATGCCGCCGGAGCGGGGAGCCAGACCGGGTGCGCTTTGGCTGGGAAATCGCCTAATTCTGCGCGATGTCCTTGAGGATTTCG
Organism: Candidatus Contendibacter sp.; assembly: GCA_008933795.1. GTDB lineage: Bacteria > Pseudomonadota > Gammaproteobacteria > Competibacterales > Competibacteraceae > Contendibacter. The sequence continues at coordinate 2,133 of WBUJ01000123.1, forward strand.
GCATACTTCTCGGCGTCGGTGGTGCGCAGCAGGCGCTGGATCGTCTCGGTCGACTCGCCAACATGGCTGCCCTGAATCGCGCGCTTGACCTCCAGCAGGTTGCTGGGGTGCATGCTGAACTCGGTCAGTCCCAGACCCAGCAACAGGCGGGTGTAGCGCGGATCGCCGGCCATTTCTCCGCACAGGCTGACCGGGATGCCCGCCTTGCGCCCGGCGCGCAGGGTGTTGCGGATTAGCGTCAACACCGCTGGGTGCAGCGGGTCGAACAGATAGTTAACCTCGTCATCCACCCGGTCGATGGCCAAGGTGTACTGAATCAGGTCGTTGGTGCCGATGGACAGGAAGTCCAGATAGCGGGCGAATTGGTCCGCGCACACCGCCGCCGCCGGAATCTCGATCATTCCGCCAACCGGTAGCTTCTCGTCGAACGCCAAACCGCGGTCCCGCAGTTCCTGCTTGGTTTCCGCCACCAGCCGCAGAACCTGGAATACTTCGTGGATGGAGCAGAGCATCGGGATCATCATCCGCACCGGGCCGTGGGCCGAGGCTCGCAGGATGGCCCGCAACTGCGGACGGAACATCGCCAGATCCTTCAGGCACATCCGAATCGCCCGCAGGCCCAGCGCCGGATTGGTGCAAACCGGCCCGCTGCGGCCGCCGTCCACCTGCTTGTCCGCGCCCAGGTCGGAGGTGCGGATGGTGATCGGCTTGCCTTCCAGGGTCTTGATCACGTGCAGGTAGGAGGCCAGATGCTCCTCCTCGTCGGGGAAGTCGGCGCGGTTCATGAACAGGAACTCGGTCCGGTACAAACCGATGCCATCGGCCACCACCTCCCGCACCGCGAGGGCGTCCTCGGGCAGTTCGATGTTGGCGTGCAAGCCGATCGAGACTCCGTCGCGGGTCATCGCCGGCTGGCCCTTGAGCTTGTTCAACTCGCGCTGCTCGCGGCGCTCCTCCTGCTGCTTGTGGCGGTAATAGCGCAGGATGCGTTCGTCCAGCCCGACCAGAATGACTCCTTGGCGGCCGTCCACGATCACCGGCTCGTCGGCGCCCAGATAGGCGCGGGCGTTGCGGGCGCCCACCACCGCCGGAATCCCCAGGCTGCGCGCCAGAATAGCGGTGTGCGACAGGGGGCCGCCATACTCGGTGACGAAGGCCAGCACGCCCTGATGCTGCATCAGAATGGTATCCGCCGGCGTCAGGTCATCGGCGACTACGATCCGGCCTTCCAGCCGGGTGGCCACCAGTTCGGCGTAGCCGGGGTCGTTGAGATAGGCCGGATCCTCGGCCAGCAGAATCCGCTGAATCCGCCGCACCACGTGGTCGACATCGTCCTTGCGGGTGCGCAGGTACGGATCGTCCATGTCGTCGAACACCTGCACCAGGGCATCGCGCTGGATTTTCAGCGCCCATTCGGCATTGCAGCGATGGGCGCGGATCAGCCGGACCGGCGCCTCGGTGAAGGTGACGTCTTCCAGCATGAGCAGGTGGGTGTCGATGAAGGCGGTGACGTCGCTGGGCGCGGTCGCCGGAATCCGCAACCGGATGTCCCGCAACTGCTGTCGGGCCACGGCCAAGCCACTCAGAAAACGCTGAACCTCATCCTCGACGATGGCGTCCGGGATGGTGTACTCGTTGATTTCCGGTTGGTTGCGCTCCAGCAGATACGTTCTGCCGATCGCGTATCCCCGGGAAACGCCGATGCCATGCAGCGAAAACGGCACGGAGCAGCCCCTCTCATTCGTCTTCGTCGAAACGGCGGCGGACCAGATTATCCAGTTGTTCGAGCGCCAGCTCGGCCTCGGGACCGCTGGCGCACAACTCCAGCCGGGCGCCGCGGGCGGCGGCCAGCATCATCACTCCCATGATACTCTTGCCGTTGACTTCGCGCCCGCTGCGCAACAGCCGAATCTCGGCGTCGAAGCCCGCCGCTAGGGTGACGAACTTGGCGGCGGCGCGGGCGTGCAATCCCAGTTTGTTGATGATGACGATTTCCCGTTTCAACACCCTGGCGTCCCCTTGGTCGGCGGTCGGCATGACGGCGTGGCCTCGTTCTTCATTATTTTAGTTCTCGATGGCGGACCATGACATAGTCGCGCATGCCGTTGAAATGACGAGCCAGGGCGTCGGCGATGAATACCGAGCGGTGCTGGCCGCCGGTACAACCGATAGCCACCGTCAGATAGCTGCGGTCGCTCGCCTCGAACCGCGGCAACCACGCCTCCAACAACCGGCGCAGGTCGGCGACCATTTCCATCACCTCCGGCTGGCGTTCGAGAAATTCGATGACGGGCGGGTCGAGTCCGGTCAGCGGGCGCAACGATGGCTCCCAGTGGGGGTTGGGCAAACAGCGGACGTCGAAGACGAAATCGGCGTCGGCCGGCACTCCGTTCTTGAAACCGAAGGATTCGAAGAGCAGCGACATCGCCTCGCGCGGCGTATCGTGGAGGCGGGCGCGCAGGAGTTCGCGCAACTGGTAGATATGGGTTTCGCTGGTGTCGACGATCAGATCGGCGCTGGCGACAATCGGCTCCAGCAGGCGCCGTTCCTGGCGAATCGCCTCCCGCAGGGAAACGCTGCCCACGTCCAGGGGATGCCGACGGCGGGTCTCGCTGTAACGCTTGAGCAGAATCTCGTCGTCGGCCTGCAGGAACAGCACCTCCACGGTCAGCTCGCTGGCGCGCAATTCGGCGAGCGTGGCGGGAAACTGGTCCAACTCGTCGATAAAATTGCGTGCGTCCACTCCCACCGCCACCGCCGGCGGCGACCGATCGCTGGATGCGAGGATTTCCCGCGCCAGCGGCAGAATCAGCTTGAACGGGAGATTATCGACGCAGTAGTAGTCCAGGTCTTCCAGAGTCTGCAAGGCGATGGTCTTGCCGGACCCCGACAGGCCACTGACGATGATTATTCGCACGAGGCCGCCCTCGTCATGGCTTTTTCCACCCGCGCCGTCAAATCCTGTTCGGCGCAATAGCCCCCCAGTCGCAGGATATGGTCGCGCACCGCGCATTCCACCAGCACCGCCAGATTGCGACCGGGCGCGATCGGCAGGGTGATCGCCGGCACGCCCACCCCGAGGATGATCCGGGTATCGCGCAAGCCCTGCAAGCGGGATTCGGCCGGCGGGGCGATGTCCTCCAGCTTGACCAGATGGAGGATCAGCCGCACCCGCTTGTTGCGTTTGATCGCGCTGTCGCCGAACATGCGGCGAATGTTGAGAATGCCCAGCCCGCGCACTTCCAGCAAATCGCTCAGGGTAGGCGGACAGGCGCCCTCCAGGATATCGGGCGCCACCCGGGTCAGGGTGGGGGTATCGTCGGCGATCAGGCGGTGACCGCGGCTGATCAGCTCCAAGGCCAGTTCACTCTTGCCCACGCCGCTGCCGCCGGTGATCAGCAGGCCCATGCCAAAAACCTCCAACAGTTCGCCATGGACCACGGTGGAGGCTTCCAGGCCGTGCCGGTAATGATCGAGCCGGTCGAGGACCACCGCCAGTGGAGCCGGGCTATACCAGAGTGGGATGCTGGCCGCGTCGGCGCCGGGCCGTAACGCCTCGGCCAACTCGGACTCCCCACAGACCAGGATCGCGCTGGTCGGGAACCCCAACAGACCGTCGAGCAGTTCCAGGCGAGTCGCCGGTCCCAGCCGGTTCAGAAAGGCGCGCTCGTCGGGGCCGAGAATCTGCAACCGGGCCGCCTGGACCCAGTTCAACCGGCCGTACAACGGCGCGCTGGCTTCGACCGGAGACCACAGGATGCGATCGGCCCCGGCCATACCTCCGATCCAGCGCAGGTCCAGCACGGCCTCCAGGCCCTGAAAGACCGCTTGGGCGCGCAAGGGCTGGTTCATGGCGGGATCGCCGTGGCTGGCTTCCAATCCCGGAGTCGCTCGAACAGCGCTTGGTCGGTGGCGGTTTCGCGCAGCCGCCGACAAAAAATCTGGTCGCTGAACATCTCCGCCAGGTAGGCGAGAATCTTGAGATGTTCGTCGGTATAGTGATCCGGCACCAGCAGGCCGAACACCAGATCCACCGGTTGCCGGTCGATGGCGTCGAAATCCACGCCCTGCTTGAGCTTGATGAAGGCGCCGATGGCCTGCTGGCTTTGAATGAACCGGCCATGGGGCAAGGCGACTCCATGGCCCAGACCCGTGCTCCCCAGGCGTTCCCGACCGATCAGGCTATCGAAAATCGGCCGAGCCGCGAGATCGGCTTGCCCCGTGGCCAGCAGTTCGCTTAACGCCTCGATGACCCGCTTTTTGCTGGTCACCTCGCTATCGCAGACGATCCGCTCGCGGGTAATCAGGTCCGTGATGTCCATCGCCGCGCCCCCGTCCTCAAGGTTGGGGATAATCGCGCGCCTTTTCGCCGCGATGCTTTTCTGTCATTTTCTCCTTGTGCTTTTTGATTTGCCGGTCGATCTTGTCGCTCAGGGCGTCGATGGCGGCATACAGGTCCTCGTCCACCGCATCGGCGTAGATCTCGTTGCCGGCCACATGGATGGTCGCCTCGGCCTTCTGGCGCAGTTTCTCGACGCTGAGGATCACCTGGGCGCTGGTGACATTGTCGAAGTGCCGCTCGATGCGCTCCAGCTTGTCATGCACGTAGTCGTGCAGGGCCTGGGTGATTTCCACATGGTGTCCGCTCAGTTTGATTTGCATGGCATGGACTGCCTTCAAGAAGGTGAACAAAGGGGTTTGATGTTCCGTTCCTGCCCCGAATCCCCGAACCTGCGGTATTCGTGTCTGACAGGCGTAACTTTCCCGACGCTGGACGGCGCGCCGCGTTGCCGAGGCGCACGCCACGGGTAGGGCCGTTGCGGTGGCCAGCCGTACCGGATCAATCGCCGATCCCCATGCCGCGCCCGCCATCAGACCAGGCGCTTGCGATCCGAGGACGAAGGAACGGCCATCGCTTCCCGGTATTTTGCCACCGTCCGGCGCGCCACTTGAATCCCCTCTGCCTCGAGCAGCTTGGCGATTTTATCGTCGCTGAGCGGTTTGCCGGGATCCTCGGCCTGGATCAGCTTGCGGATCATGGCGCGGATGGCGGTGGAGGAACACTCGCCGCCGTCGCGGGTGCCGACGTGGCTGGAAAAGAAATACTTAAGCTCGTAAAGACCGCGCGGAGTGTGCATGTACTTCTGCGTGGTTACCCGCGAGATGGTGGATTCGTGCATGCCCAGTACCTCGGCGATATCGCGCAGGATCAGCGGCTTCATGTACTCGTCGCCCCCTTCCAGAAACTCGCGCTGGCGCTCGACGATGCAGGTCGCCACCTTGAGTAGGGTCTCGTTGCGGTTTTGCAGGCTTTTCAGGAACCAGCGGGCTTCCTGCAAATGATTCTTGAGACAGGCGATATCGCCGTTCTTGCCGGCGCGGCGCGTCAAGGCGGCGTAACGGGCGTTGATCCGCACCTTGGGCGTACTCTCGGGGTTCAGCTCGACCCGCCAAGCGGCGCGCTGACGGTAGACCAGCACGTCCGGGACGACGTATTGCGGCGCGGCGTTGGACAGGCGGGCGCCGGGATGGGGGTTCAACGACTGGATCAGGCCGATGATGGCTTGCAACGCCTCGCGCGATACCTTCAACCGCCGCATCAGGGCACTGAAATCGTGATCGGCCAGCAGTTCCAGATGCTGCTCGACCAGCCGGCGGGTCTCGGTCAGCCAGGGCGTGTCCGCCGGCAAGGCTTCCAGTTGCAGCAGCAGGCATTCCGCCGGATTGCGAGCGCCGACGCCTTGGGGATCGAAACGCTGAATCTGCTCGAGCACCGTCTCGACTTCGGCCGGCGTTACCGCGAGATCGTCGCGCAGCCCCTGGACAATTTCCGCCAGCGACAGCGTCAGATAGCCGGATTCGTCGATAGCGTCGATGATCGCGGTGGCGATCGCCATGTCGCGGTCGTTGAACGGGGTCAGCCGCATCTGCCAGTACAGATAGTCGCGCAGGGATTCGCCGGCGCCGGCGTAGCGCTCGTAGGGGTCCCAATCCTCGTCCTCGCCGCGTGAATAGCGGGTCTCGCCGTCGTACGACTCGTAAATATCTTCCCATGCGCTGTCCACCGGCAGCTCGTCGGGCAGGGTGGTATCCGCCGGGGCGGCGTTGAGTTCGGTTTCGGCGCGGGCGTCCGCCGCCGCCTGGGCGGCCAGGGTCTCCGGCTGCACCGGCAGATCCTGCGGTTCGTCGCTCCGCTCCAGCATCAGGTTGGAGTCGAGGATAGTTTGCACCTCCGCCTGAAGATCCAGGCTGGATAGCTGCAACAAACGAATCGCCTGCTGCAGTTGGGGGGTCATGGTTAGTTGCTGACCCAGGCGTAGTTGCAGTGATTGTCTCATGGGAACTCAATCTCGACCCGAAGTCGTGAAACTCAATCCACCCCTCATTCTAGTCGGTTTTAAGCGCCATGATAGCGCGGCTGGCGCGGGTCGGTCGGTCACAACTGGAACGACTCGCCCAGATAGACTTGGCGCACCTGCTGGTTGGCGAGAATCGCGGCGGGATCGCCCTCGGCGATCACCCGACCTTCGTTGAGAATGTAGGCGCGATCGCAGATGCCCAGCGTCTCCCGGACGTTGTGATCGGTGATCAGCACCCCGATGCGGCGTTCGCGTAGGTGTTCGATGATGCGTTGGATATCCAGAACCGACAAGGGGTCTACGCCAGCGAACGGCTCGTCCAGCAACACGAACGCCGGGTCCGCCGCCAGCGCCCGGGCGATTTCCACTCGCCGGCGTTCGCCGCCCGACAGGTTGATGCCCACGCTGTCGCCGAGGTGGCCGACATGCAGTTCGTGCAGCAGATCCTCGGCCCGCGCCCGGCGCTCGGCGCGGGCGAGATCGCGGCGGGTTTCCAGAATCGCCAGCACGTTGTCCAGCACCGTCAGCCGGCGAAACACCGACGGCTCCTGCGGCAGATAACCGACCCCCAACCGCGCCCGCGCGTGCATCGGCAAATGAGTGAGGTCGAGGTCGTCCAACAGCACCCGGCCCTCGTCGCAATGAATCAGCCCCACCATCATGTAAAAGCTGGTGGTCTTGCCGGCACCGTTCGGTCCCAGCAGCCCGACCACCTCGCCGCTGGCGACCGTCAGCGACACCGCCTCCACCACCACGCGCTTGCGGTAGCGCTTGACGATTTCCTTGGCGATCAGTTGCGCCACGATCAGGGTTTCCGGGTGGCCGGCATCGGATTTTGCGCCTGGGGCTGGATGGTGAACTGGATGCGACCGTTGTCGCCGGCGCCGCGCGCCCGCACCACATCGCCCTTGAGGTCGTATTCCACCCGCTCGCCAGTGAAGGTGTCCTGCCCCTGGGTTAGCTTGGCGCCGCCGCTCATGATCACCTTGGCGCCCGCGACATCGTATTCGACCCGCTGGCTGGCGCCCTGGATTTCCGGTTTATCCGCCGTTGGCCGGTAACGCAGGTTGACGGGTGCGCCAGTCGCTTCCATTCGCTGGAAGTTGTTGTCCTTGACATGGATGGTGACGGTGTCGGCGGTCAGCCGCATCGAGCCTTGGGTGATGATCACGTTGCCTTCGTAGACGCTGACGCCGGTTTTCTGATCCAACTGGCCGCGATTAGCCTCCAGGTGGATGGGTTGGGCGCGATCTTCCGGCAGAGCGGCGACCAGCGGCGGCGCCAGCGCCAGTGCGGCCGCCAGCCCGAGTTTAGCGCTGGGGTGGTTCATAGGAGCCTCTCACTTCGGAAAGCAGTTCCAGTCGTTCCTGGTCCAGCCAGGCGCGCGCGCCGACGGCGTTCAGCTCGCCGCCGGGCGTCACCGCCCGAACCGGCGCGGCGGTTTCGGCATAGCGTTCGGCCCGGCGGACCCACACGTCACGAGTGGTGACCGTGACCGGGGGTTTGCCGCTGTCGGCGGTTCGGTGCATGATCACTTCGCCGTCCAGGCGCAGGATTTGGTAATCGGCGGCGATCCAGCCCTGTTCGGCCCGTAGTCGCCATTCCCGGGTCTGGCCATTCGGCTGATACCAGTCCAGCACTGGCTGTTCGATTCGGATGCCGCCCTGGCCAGGCAACTGCCACAGCCGGGGTGCTTCCATCACGTATTCCCGCACCCCCGCGATATTCAGGCGCACCGCCCGGAACCGTTCGATAGTCAGCACCGGAGCCTGACTCTCGGCCGGGGCCGGTTCCCGCAACGAGGATTCCACCCACCGCAACAGGCCGTAGCTCAGGCTGGCCAGCACCGCCAGTCCGGTCAGGGAGAGAATGCCGCGCGCCGTCATGCCGCCGCTCGCGTTTTTCAAAGATAGCGGTTGCGCAGGGTCGCCAGTTGGCCGCGCGCCTCCAGCAGCAGCTCGCAGACCTCGCGCGCCGCGCCGCGCCCACCCCGGCTGGGAGTTTGCCAGTGGGCGTGTTGCTTGACAAAGGGATCGGCGTTTCGCACCGCGATGGCCAGACCGACCCGGGTCATCACCGGCAGGTCGATCAGATCGTCGCCGACATAGGCGACCTGTTCGACGGTCAGCCCCAGACGAGCCAGCAGGTTGTCGAACACCGCGAGTTTGTCCTGCACGCCCAGATAGGCGTGGTGGATGCCGAGATCGGCCATGCGCCGCTCGACCGAGGCAGCGTGGCGGCCGGAAATGATGGCGACCTCCATCCCGGTTTCGAGCAGCATCTTGATGCCGTGGCCGTCGCGGATATGGAAGGCCTTGTATTCGTTGCCATCGTTGCCCAGATACAGCCGGCCGTCGGTCAGCACGCCGTCCACGTCGAAAATCACCAGTTGAATCTGGGCGGCCTTGCCGAGTACATCGCGCATCGTGGGTTTCTCGCGGGTCGTCGGGGGTCACAGCACGCCGGCGCGCAGCAGATCATGCATGTTCAGCACGCCGGTCAGTTTCCCGGCGGAGTTTACCACCGGCAGGGCGTTAATCTTGTATTGCTGCATCTTTTGCAGCGCCTCGGCGGCCAGGGTGCCGGGGGCGATGGTCTTGCAGTCGCGGGTCATGACCTCGGCGATGCGGGCGGTATGCACGTCCACTTGCCGATCCAGCACCCGACGCAGATCGCCGTCGGTGAACACGCCCAGCACCCGTTGGTCCTCGTCCACCACCACGGTGGTTCCCAAACCCTTGCGGCTCATTTCCAGCAAGGCGTCCTTCAACAGATCATCCGGCGCGCTGCGGGGCATCTGTTCGCCGGCATGCATGACATCGTCGATCAGCAGCAACAAGCGGCGGCCCAGGCGACCGCCCGGATGCGAACGGGCGAAATCCTCGGCGGTGAAGCCGCGCGCCTCCAGCAACGCCACCGCCAGCGCGTCGCCCATAGCCAAGGTCGCGGTGGTGCTGGAAGTCGGCGCCAGTCCCAAGGGACAGGCTTCCTGCGGGACGCCGACATCGATGTGAACGTCGGCCGTCGTGGCGAGCGTGGAATCGGGATTGCCGGTGAGCGTGATCAGCGGCACGCCCAACCGCTTGATCAGCGGCAGCAGGGTCAGGATTTCATCGGTTTCGCCGGAATTGGACAAGGCGACGACGACATCCCGGGCGGTGATCATGCCCATGTCGCCATGGCTGGCCTCGGCCGGATGGACGAAGAAAGCCGGGCTGCCGGTGCTGGCCAGAGTGGCGGCGATCTTGCCGCCGATGTGGCCGGATTTGCCGATGCCGAGCACCACGATGCGGCCCTGGCAGGCCAGCATCAATTGGCAGGCCCGCACAAATCGATCATCGATCCGTGCGGTGAGTCGGGTGATGGCTTCCGCTTCGATCGCCAAAACCCGACTGGCGAGTGCTTTCAGTTTGTCGTGATGGATGAGCATAGTGGGCGGAATGGTACCAGTTATGCTCGCCCGCCGCAGGCGTCAAGCGTCCTTGGCGGCGCGGATAACGACGATAGCGGTCATGCTGGAAGGGGCATGGTACTTCTACTGGTCCGGAAGCCGAAGGCGCCGGGGGTGGGTAAAATTCGTCGCTGCACCGATGAAGGCGGGCGCCAGCAGCGCATTGCTCGACGGTTTTTTCCGTTTCGGCGGTTGAGGTCGGACACAGGCGACCGACCTAACTGATCTATCCGTCCGTCACTTGATGGATGAGCAGTGGAGTCGTTACCCTGCTGTTCCACTCCATACTGGAACGTGGGCCGGCGTGGCAAGGCCGCGTGGGCGTTGGGCATCCTGCGCGCCGCCCACGCGAATACCAACCCAATCGAACCGGTGTTGCACTGCGCCTCACAATGTTGGGAGTTTTGCTACCAGTACTACTTTGAAGTCGACCTGGAACGCTGTCGCGCTCTGGCCGGCGCCGCTTGGGCCACCGTCATTGAGCACGGGATCAGTCTCTTTAATAGCCACGCTTTGTCGAATTTGGTATCGGTTTACGATGCCACATCTTTCGTTAATTGCAAATTTCCTGGTACGGAAAGTTTGGCTCACAGCAATGTTTATGATTAGGAAATAGAACATTTTATGGGTGAAATATAATCCGCGCTTCTATTGAGGTAGAACGAGCAGTCGTGTCATCAGCCGCCACTGAGCAACCGGAAACCCTGTACCCGCACAGTTTCCAACTATTTGCCTTTCCGACAGGGGTTTCCGCACAGGTTTTCAGGACTTCAAACCGCACGAATGCCTGATGGCTACCCCTGTCGCCAAACACTTGTTTTCCGATACCTAATTAAAATAGGGACTTAGCTCAAATGGCGGCGGGTGACACGACTGCT
>WBUJ01000280.1 GCA_008933795.1 Candidatus Contendibacter sp.
TCAGACAAGCGTTATCCTTTTCCAAAAACTTACAAAACCATATCGGTGCGATCAAATATTTTATCTGCCACTATAACCTCACCAAGGCTCAAGCAATATAAGGGAGCATTACCTGTAGCTCACTACCGGCTAAGGAACTGGTGACGATGATGTCGCCCATACGGCGCTCGATCATATGCGGCAGCACGTCATGGACATTTTTCATCACCACGTTGATGTTCAGATTCAGCATCCGGTCGATGGCGTCGGTGTCGGCATCGACCAGGTCGCCGCCGATATAGCTGCCGGCGTTGGCGTGCAGGATGTCGAGCTGGCTCGCTTTTTCCAGAATCTGCGGCAGCAGGGTCGCGCAGCTTTTTGGATCGAGCAGGTCGAGCTTGAGCGGGATCGCCGCATCGCCGAGCTTTTTACAGACGGTCGCGAGCGCAGCCTCATCGCGGTCAACCAGCACCACCCGCGCGCCGGCGGCCAGCATCGCCTCGGCGCTCGCTAGTCCGATGCCCGACGCCGCCCCGGTGACGGCAGCGACCTTACCTTCTAATTCTACTTTGTCAGAACACATGTCACTATTCGTTAAGTTGCTGTTTGCGATAGGCTGAATTGATAGCCGCCTGCCGTTTTCGGTGGCGGACTTCCATCTGGCGAAGAACCTCCTCCAGGGTCGTATCCCGTCGGGGGAGGAAGTGGTTTAGCAACGCCCGAATATCGGTACCGCTTAACAGGGGTCGAGTCTGCTGATGAAGCCGGCGCTCTTCCAATCCGAAGAGCATGGCCATCATGACCAGCGTCATGTGATGGTGCCAGCCCCGCCAACCCCAGACCTGGTAGTCGCCCAGTCCGACGTCCTGTTTGCCCTGTTGCAAGGCCCGTTCGATCCAATAGCGCTGCCCTTGCATGAAGGCCAGCCGAGGGACCGGCGTGTCGGCCGGGGCGTTGCTGAAGCTGTACTTGATCGCGGTCGGGGCGTCGATTTCCCGACGCACGATCAAGCGCCATCGCCGGGCCTGCGCTTCCTCGCCATCCCACAACCATACCCGCCGATGCAGGATGTCCACCCGCAACGGACCCTTGGCGCCGTCGCGCAGCGTGACGGATTGCCAGGCGGTCGGGGGTTGCTGCTGGGTCCAGCGGTCAACGCGCACCGCCGGGGTTTGCGCCTGAAGGCGGATCGGGGGACGACCGTGGGCCGTTTGGGCCGGCGGGACGATCGTCTGCGGATCTTCCAGATAAATCCGCTGATCCTTATGCACGTCCCCGACGAAGACTTCCCCTTGGTCGTCGAGGGCGCGCAAAAAGGCCGGATCGCTGCCATGGAAGCCATCAAACCCCACCCAGGCAAAGCCAATGCCTTGCTGCCGGGCGTGGGTGATCATCACCAGGGCCAAATCGGTTTTGCGCTGGAAGCTCCGCTGGGCTACAGGAATGCCCGCCGCCTGACAGCGGGCCGGGTCCCGAGTCCAGACCTCGGGCAAAAACAACCGTTCGTCGATCAAGGTGACGTCCGGTCCCCGGCTCAGGGCGGCAAACACCCCCACCTGGCAGTTCTCGACTTTGCCCAACTGGCCGCACCATTGCCGCGCCACCCCTACCGACTGCGTCCCTTGCTTCGGGCACCCACTCTCGTCGATCAGCAGACTGCTCTCGGCGTGACCCCCCAACAGCCGGTTAGCGTCCTGCGCCACGTGATCCAAAACCGCCCGTTCGGACCAGGCCGACTCACTCAGCATGTGGTGCAAGGCTTGATGGTCCGCCTCGGAAATCACCTCTTCCATCCGTTCCATGTTCTTGGTTTCCGCCTGGAGCAAGCCTTGGACATAGTGCCGGACCGAGGTTTCCACCGTTCGCGTTCGCTGGCGGAAGTGCCCGCCGAAGCGTTCGCAGAAGTCCATGAATCGCTGGCCAATCCCGGCCAGTAACCCCACTTCGGCGTCAGCAACCGCGTTTTTTTAACGCGTCCGACGGTACCTCTTTCATACCCTACCTCATCAAACCTTGTCTATTGACCCAGGATGGATTATCTTCAATTTTTTGATAAAATTCAAATACATCAATCTGATAAAGTAGAAGTAGTAAACTTTTCAGGAAATCGCCTAACCAGAATCCGGGGAACCCACAAATGACGACGTGGCGGTCGGTTGCGGCGGGAGATGAGACCATGACCTACAACCGCTGTGGGCGCAACGGCTTGGTTCTACCCATCATTT
>WBUJ01000124.1 GCA_008933795.1 Candidatus Contendibacter sp.
AGATTGAGCTCCCATAACTGTTCATCATTAGGAGAATATTCAAGAAAATATGAATCCCCTGGATCACGAAAAAAATCATGTTATGTATTACATTTTAAATTAATTACCCCCGATAATGGCGTTTATCTTGGCTGAACCGGCCCGGCGTGGTAAGGTAGGCGCATGCACCCTACCGACCTGGAAACAAGCGTTCCCGCCGGTCCGGGCCGCGCCCTGACCGCCGCCGAATTCCGGGGGCTGGCCGCCGTGCCCCCCGAGTGGGAGTGGTTCGCCAATCTCCCCAACCCCCGCACCCGGCGGGCTTACCAGCAGGACGTGCGCGATTTCACCGCCTTCGTCGGCATCACCCGCCCGGAGGCGTTCCGCACCGTCACCCGCGCCCACCTGATCGCCTGGCGCAAGGCTTTGGAAGCCCGAAATCTGGCGCCCTCCTCCATCCGCCGCAAGCTGGCCGCGCTGTCCTCGCTGTTCGATTACCTCTGCGAACGGAACGCCGTCCCGCACAATCCGGTGGATGGCGTGAAGCGCCCGAAGGTCCACCACCATGAAGGACTGACCCCGGCCCTGGGTGACGCCCAGGCGCGAGCCTTGCTCGACGCGCCGCCGGAACACACCCTGAAAGGGCAGCGGGACCGGGCGATCCTGGCCACGCTGCTCTATCACGGCCTGCGCCGGGAAGAACTGTGCCGATTGAAGGTCCGCGATCTCCAACAGCGGGAAGGGATTCTGCATTTCCGCATCGAAGGCAAAGGCGACAAGATTCGATTTCTGCCGGTCGCCGCCAAAGCCGCGCGGTTGATCCAGGCGTATCTGGACGCCGCCGGGCATGGGTATGATTGGCCGGGACCGCTGTTCCGGCCGGTGAAGAACCACGCGACCGGCACGCTGAACAAACCGCTGAACCCGACCTCAATCTACCAGGACATCGTCCGGCGCTACGGCGAGCAGGTGGGGATCAATACCGCCGTGCGCGGCTTCTGCGTCCACTCGCTGCGAGCCACCGCCGCGACCAACGCCCTGTTGCACGGCGCCGACATCGCCCAGGTGCAGGAGTGGCTGGGGCACGCCAACGTGGCCACCACCCGGCTGTACGACAAACGGAACCATCGCCCGGAAGACAGCCCCACCTTTCGGGTAGCGTACTGAAACCCGCCGTGCGGGGTTTCAGAGATATACTGACTACCGAGCAGCAACGTCTTTCCCGTTTGGTGGTTAAACCCAAGCCGCGTGTTGAGCCCTACTACTCCAACGAGCCGGAAATCTAAAAGCCTTTGCCGGAGAATTGCGCCTCCGGCAAGAGTGGGGTTTAGCTCCCTTCCAGTGGTCACCACCAGCCCCGCGTGGGAAAACGGTCTTGTTCGCTGTCGCCAATTCACTCCAGGAGGCCAGCCGGGCGGCGTTGCCCACCGAGCCGGCCCAACCCGAGCCCGCGGCCGGGCCGGACCCATTGCAGCGGAGCGGGCCGTGAACCCAGACGAAAAGCCATTCTTGCCGGAAGCCACCGCGCTGCGCCAGGGGACGGAAGCGCGAGTGCCAGAAGAGGAAGCCGCTCGCGCCGATGAGCGGTCCTCCCGAAGCCTCATCGGCGCACTACGCGACGAACCGAACCCTTTTTCCCAACTCGTCGCTACCGTGCCTGGCGGCCTTTTTTCCTTCCGCTTGCGGCCAGATGGCAGTGCCTGTTGCCCTTACGCCAACCCAGCCTTTCTGGAGCTTTTCGGCTTGCCTGCGGAGGACCTGGCCGAATCCGCCGCTGCGCTGTGGGCGACCCTCCACCCGGATGACCTCGACCGAGTTCGGGACAGCGTCGCCACTTCCGCCCGGAGCCTGACTCCCTGGCGGGACGAATTCCGGTGGCGGCGCCCTAACGGGGATGAGATTTGGGTGGAGGGCCATTCCATGCCGGTGCGCGAGCCGGACGGCAGCATCCTCTGGCACGGGTTCCTGCACGACATCACCGCGCGCAAGGAAACCGAACGGCGCCTGTTCGCCACCCACGAGCGGCTGCAGGCGCTGCTGCAGGCCCTGCCCGTGGGCGTCAGCTTCTCGGAGGATGCGACCTGCCAGCACATCACCGGCAATCCCATGCTGCGAGCCCAGTTCGAGATGACGCCCCAGGACAACATTTCCGCCTCTGCGCTGGAGACGGCGGCGTTGGGGCGCCGCGTGCGTTACTTCTTCGACGGGCAGGAACTCCGCGAGGGCGAGTTGCCGCTGCAACGGGCAGTGGCGGAAAACCGGGTGATTCCCCCGATGGAACTGGTGGTTCAACTCCCGAGCGGCCGACGTTGGATCGCCGAGATCCTGGCCGCACCGCTGCGCGATGCCCAGGACCGGATCATCGGTGGCCTCGCCGTGATCCTGAACATCACCGAGCGCAAGCAGGCTGAGGAACGCTATCAGACCCTCTTCGAACACATGCTGGACGGTTTCGCCCTGCACGAGATTGTCTGCGACGCACGGGGCCAGCCGGTCGATTACCGCTTCCTGGCCGTCAACCCGGCCTTCGAGCGGCTGACCGGCTTGAAGGCGAACGCCATCGTGGGCAAGACCGTGCTGGAAATTCTGCCGAGCACCGAGCCGTACTGGATCGAGACCTACGGCCGGGTGGCGCTGACCGGCGAACCGGCCTCCTTCGAGAACTACGCCCGCGATCTGGACCAATATTTTCAAGTGACGGCCTTTTGCCCTGCTCCCCGGCAGTTCGCCTGCCTCTTTGTCGACATCACCGCGCGCAAGCGGGCGGAGGCGGAACAGGAGCACCTGCAGACACAACTGGCCCAGGCCCAGAAAATGGAATCGATCGGACGCCTGGCGGGCGGCGTGGCCCATGATTTTAATAACCTGCTGGGCGTGATCCTCGGCTATACCGAGCTGGCGCTGGAGCATGCGAACCCAGCGCAACCGCTGTATGCGGACCTGCTGGAAATCCAGAAGGCCGCCCAGCGTTCCGCCGACCTGACCCGCCAACTGCTGGCGTTTGCCCGCAAGCAGACCATCGCGCCTCAGGTGTGCGACCTGAACGAGACCGTCGCGGGGATGCTCAAGCTGTTGCGGCGACTGATCGGCGAACCCATCGCGCTGATGTGGCGGCCGGGTTCCTCGTTGTGGCCGGTCAAAGTGGACCCCGCCCAGATCGACCAAGTCTTGGCCAACCTGTGCGTCAACGCCCGGGACGCGATCGCGAGCGTGGGCCAGATTACCATCGAAACGGGCAATGCCAGCCTCGACCAGACCGTTTGCGCCCAGCACGCGGGGTGGATTCCCGGCGAGTATGTCCGGCTTGCTGTGAGCGACGATGGCTGCGGCATGGACCCCGAAACGCTGGCGCATCTGTTCGAGCCGTTCTTCACCACTAAAGGCGTAGGCCGGGGTACCGGCCTGGGGCTGGCCACCCTTTACGGCGTGGTCCAGCAGAACCGGGGCTTTATCCATGTGTCCAGCGCGCCCGGCCAGGGGACGACCTTCACCCTCTACTGGCCTCGGCACCGGGATCAGGGCGCCCCGGCCGCACTGGCCGGTCCCGCCGAACCGGCCTCCCGCGGCCACGAGACCGTGCTGCTGGTGGAGGACGAACCGGCGCTCCTGCACTTGGGCGCCACGATGCTGGAAAAACTGGGCTATCAGGTGCTGGCGGCGGACACGCCGGGCGAGGCTATCCGGTTGGCCGAGGAGCACGCCGGCGCGATCCATCTGCTGATGACCGACGTGGTGATGCCCGAGATGAATGGCCGGGACTTGGCCCGGCGGCTGTTGTCCCTCTACCCGAACCTCAAACGCCTGTTCATGTCCGGCTACACGGCCAGCGTTATCGCCCCCCACGGCGTGCTGGACGACGGAGTGCATTTCATCCAGAAGCCGTTCGCGATGCCGGAACTGGCTGCCAAAATCCGTGTGGCCCTGGAACGAGAACCGTGAACTCAAATTACGGAAAACGGGTTCGGCCCTGCGCCGGGGCGGCCCTGCGCCGGGGCGGCCCTGCGTCGGCAGGAACCTCCGCGGTTGCCACGGCGGGTTCGACCTCGACGGCCCTGAACAGCATCCGATTACCCACAAATCCCAACTCATTGTTAAGATGTAATTTTTCATCAAGTGTCAGGCGTGTGGTGTGAGTTGGGCACAAGTAGAGTTTCACGATCTGGCGTTGGGAGATGCGCGGCGGACCCAGCGCTTGATCCGGTTGGTGGACGATTGGTCGGCCCAGCCGACCGGGAGTATCCCGCTGACCTGCGACGTGGTGTTCGATCCCGAGGAATGGCAGGCCGCCTGGATCGTCGCCCACCGGACTAAACCCCCGGAAACCCTACCTCCTTTGGGCCAGAAGGTGCGGCTGATCGTCGGTTTCGGGGGCTTCCTGGGGTGCAAACACGACGCCCGGCCCCAAAGTGATCTGGGAAGGCCTGCAAAAAGTGAGAGCGTTTGCTATTGCTTTTGAGGCCACTCGTGCCGTGTATGCTGGAGATGGATGAATTGTGGGTAAACGGATGGCCCTTTGAGGGGTTCATTTAATAAGCCTCTGGCTTTGCCGGGGGTCATTTAACTTCGGTCGAAAAACACGCACGATTGTAGGTAGCTATAGTTAGGAAAGGTGATGAATATGAGGGTCTAGATGATGAGCGAAGCCAAGACGCGGAAGGTTCATAGTTTGAGCTTTAAGGTCAAGACCGCCTTGGGGGCGGTTTGTGGATGAAGATGTTGGATGTGATTGGTTAGGGGTATGGGGTTCATTTGTTGTTGTTGGGTTTGATAAATTTGATGATGATATAAAATGAAAACCACCAATTGTCCCTCCTGTGGAGCCGCGATCAGCTTTCGATCAGCTATTTCCATCCTGACCGTGTGCGCCTACTGCAAAAGCACGCTGATCCGCCACGACCTGGAATTAGAAAACCTGGGCAGGATGGCGGAACTGCTGCCGGACTCCTCGCCTGTCCAGCTTGGAACCGAGGGCATCTACCGCAAGGCCCGCTTCACCGTGGTCGGGCGCATCCAGTTGCATTACAGCCAGGGCATCTGGAACGAGTGGTATCTACTGTTCGAGAATCAACGCGGCGCCTGGCTGGGCGAAATGCTGGGCAATTACGTGGTCACCTTCCTGATCCGATCGCCAGGACCGTTGCCACCCTTCTCGGGACTGCGCGCTGGCCAAAGCGTGATCTTGAAAGGCCGAACGTTCCAGGTCGCCAACATCGAAACCGCCCGCTGCGTCGCCGGTGAGGGCGAACTGCCGATCCGGGTTGGACCCGGCTACGATGCACCGGTCGTGGACTTGCAAGCTGCTGGCAACGCATTCGCTACCCTGGACTACAGCGAAGATCCGCCGCTGGCGTTCGTCGGTGAGCAGGTCCGGTTCGACGATCTCAAGCTGACCCGGCTACGCGAAGCGATGCCGGTCGGCTGGGAACCCGACGCCGGTATCCAGGCTCAATCCTTTCAATGCCCCGGCTGCGGCAGTGCGCTGACCATCCGCGCCAAAGGCCATACCGAAACCCTGGCCTGCGGGACTTGCGGCGCCATCATCGACATCACGGACGAGAACTTCCGTATCCTGTCCACCTTCAAGGCCAGGATCAAACACGAACCGCCGATTCCGCTGGGCGCGCGCGGCAAGCTGGAGGATGCCGAATACGAGGCCATCGGCTACCTGCGGCGGTGCGTGACGGTGGAGGACATGGATTACGAATGGAGCGAAACCCTGCTATTTCACCGGGAACAGGGGTTTCGCTGGCTGGTCGAGTACAACGGTCATTGGAGCTTGGTCCAGACCATCGCCGAACCGCCGTTGGTGACCGGCTACGGCGCGCGAGGCCGGGCCTCCCATCAAGGCCGGACTTATCGGCATTTCCAGACCGCCAAGGCCAAGGTCAGCTACGTGCTGGGCGAGTTTTACTGGCGGGTGAAAGTCGGCGAACACTGCGAGATCCGGGATTACATCGCGCCGCCGTTCCAGTTGAGCCTGGAACTCACCGACAAGGAAGCCGTCTGGTCGCGGGCCGAATATATCGAGCCCGAAACGATCAAAACCGCGTTCCCGTTGGAATCGTCGTTGCCGGCGCGAATCGGCGTCGGCGCCTGCCAGCCCTCGCCCCACGAGGCGCAGCGGTCCAAATTCCGGCGGCTCCGCTGGCTGTTCCTGGGGGTTCTGCTGCTCGGCCAGATCGCGACTATCGCCTTGTCCTCCGATCAGCGGGTCCATCAGCAAACCTTCGTTTTCGATGCCGAAACCAAGGACAAAACGCTGACCTCGGAACCGTTCGCGTTGAGCGGGCGCGATTCCAACCTTGTCATCCGCGCCGAGACCAACCTCGACAACAACTGGATTTATCTGGACCTGGCGCTGATCGAACGTGATACCGGCGCCAGCGTCGCGATAGGCCGCGAGCTCAGCTATTACCAGGGCGTAGACGAAGGCGAACGGTGGTCGGAAGGCAATGCCAGCGACGAAGCGGTGTTGTCCGGGATTCCCGCCGGCATCTACTATCTAAGCGTCGAGGGCGAACTGCCCCCCACTTTGCCCACCGTCACCTGCACCCTGACGGTATTCCGCGACGTGCCGAGCTGGAGCAATTTTTTTCTGGCGCTGCTAGGCTTGTCGGTCGTACCGTTGATTTTTGGCTGGCGGGCGCGAGCCTTCGAGCGCGCCCGCTGGGCGGAAAGCGACCACGGCCCTTCCGGCAAGGGCGAAGCAACCGAATGACGACAAATCGTTCACCAACCCCAGAGAACTCCAGCCCGTGCTTTATCGCGGCTATCTGATCGGCGGCATCCTGATTCTGGCGCTGTTCGCCACCGCCCAATACCGGGGCTGGAGCGTTTTCGGCGCCAGCGAGGCGAAAACCCCGCCGGGCGCCACACGAGGCATTTATCACAAATAACATGCAAGACCACGATCCGCAGCTAGGAGCCGAAAGCTCGGCCCCCATTTACTACGTCGGCGTCGGCGCCTCGGCCGGTGGGCTGGAAGCGCTGGAGTCATTTTTCGCTCCGATGCCGGCCGACAGTGGCATGGCCTTCATCGTCATCCAGCATCTTTCTCCCGATTACAAGAGCATGATGGTCGAGCTGCTCTCCAAGCGCACCGCCATGCCGGTCCGGCGGGCCGAGGAGGGCATGCTGGTCGAGGCGAATTCGCTCTATCTCATCCCGCCCAAGAAGAATCTGTCCATCTTCCACGGCAAGCTGCTGCTGAGCGAATCGGACCACTCACGCGGGCTCAATCTGCCCATCGACGTGTTCCTGCGCTCGCTGGCCGACGATCAGGGAGAAAAGTCGATCGGCGTTATCCTGTCCGGCACCGGCAGCGACGGGGTGCGCGGCATCCGGGCGATCAAGGAAGCCGGCGGCATGGTGATGGCGCAGAGCGAAGAATCGGCCCGGTTCGACGGCATGCCGCGCGCGGCCATCTCCACCGGCCTGGCCGACTTCATCCTGGCGCCGGACGAAATGCCGCCGAGGCTGCTGTCGTTCATCCGCCATCCCTACGCCGCCAAGACCGACCGGCCGCAAACCCTGCTGTCCGACGAGGACGGGATGACCCGCATCTTCGCCCTGCTGCGCGAGCGCACCCGGGTCGACTTCACCTTCTACAAGCCCAGCACCGTGGTCCGGCGCATCGAGCGGCGCATGACGGTCAATCAGATTCACGACCTGCGCGACTACGTGAAATTCATGGAGAGCTACTCCGGCGAGGTGATGGCGCTCTACCGCGAACTGCTGATCGGCGTCACCAGTTTCTTCCGCGACCGCGCGGTTTTCGACGAGTTGGAGGCCCATTATCTGCCCCGGTTGTTCGAGCGGGCGGAAGCCCGCGAGGTGCGGTTCTGGGTGGCGGGCTGTTCCACCGGCGAGGAAGCCTATTCGCTGGCCATGCTGAGCCGCGAGGTCCTGGGGAGTCTGGGCAAGCGGCTCGATGTCAAGATTTTCGCCACCGACCTCGACCGGGACGCCATCCTGCGCGCCAGCGGCGGCATCTATCCCGAAAGCATCGCCGCCGATCTGTCGCCGAAGTACCTGACGCGGTACTTCCAGCGCCGGGAAGACCACTACCAGATCGACCGCTCCATCCGGGAAATGGTGGTCTTCGCCCAGCACAACCTGATCAAGGACCCGCCGTTCACCAACATCGAACTGGTCAGTTGCCGCAACCTGCTCATCTACCTGCAGCCGGTGTTGCAACGCAAGGCCATGGAATTGATGAATTTTTCGCTCAACCCCCAGGGCATCCTGCTGCTCGGCAGCAGCGAAACCACCGGCGAGTTGGCCGAATTGTTCGAGCCGATGCACCAGAAATTCAAGATCTACGCCTCCAAGGGCAAGCGCCGTCCCACCCGCGACGGTCCGGAGTTTTCCACCGTGCCCGAAGTGCGCCCGTGGCAGAACCACGCCCGCGCCGCCGGCGGACAATGGCTGCGCAGCCACGAGGAAGAGCGGATGCTCGACCGCTTCCTGCAATCGCTCGCGGGCGATTACGTCCCGCTGGCGGTGGTGGTCAACGAGCAGATGGAGGCGCTGCACATCCTGGGCGATTCGGAGGGTTATTTCCGGCTGCCGTCCGGCAGGCTGATGAACGACATCACCAAAATCGCGGTGAAGGACTTGGCCATCCCGCTGGCCACCGGCCTGCAAAAAGTGTTCAAGAGCGGCGAGGAACTCAAGTACACCAGCATCCGGCTCAAATGGCGCGACGAGACCCGGAGCGTTCAGATCCGCATTCGGCCGCTGCCGGGGAAAAAGGGCCAGGAACCGCTGGCGGCGGTGTTCGTCGAGGAGATGGCCCCGCAGGCGAAGGAACCGACCGTCACCAGCACGCAGGTTTTCGATGTCACCCAGGAAGCCGAGCAACGCATCCACGACTTGGAGCAGGAACTTCAGTTTTCGCGGGAAAACCTGCAAGCCACCATCGAGGAACTGGAAACCTCGAACGAGGAGTTGCAGGCGACCAACGAGGAGTTGCTCGCCAGCAACGAAGAGTTGCAAAGCACCAACGAGGAATTGCAGTCGGTCAACGAGGAACTGCACACCGTCAACGCCGAGTACCAGAGCAAGATTATCGAGTTGACCGAACTGAACAACGATCTGGATAACCTGATGGGCAGCACCCGGATCGGCACCCTGTTCCTGGACGAAAACCTGGCGATCCGCCGGTTCACGCCCGAAGTTCGCCGGGTCCTCAAAATTCTGGACAGCGACATCGGCCGCCCCGTCAATCATCTGGTCCACACCCTGGCGCAAGTGGATTTATTCGCGCTCATTGACGAAGTCGCCCGCTCCGCCACTGAACAGGAACGGGAGGTCCGCACCCAGGATGGCGCCTGGTTGCTCATGCGCCTCCTGCCCTATCGCGTGGGCGCGGGAACCGTTTCCGGCGTGGTGCTGACCTTCACCGACATCGGCCTGCTCAAAACCACCCAGGATGCGCTGTCCGACCGCGAAACCTGGTTGCACAGCCTCTATCGCGCCGCGCCGGTGGGGATCGGTCGGGTCGTCGCCCGCCGATTTCTGGAAGTCAACGAGCGGGTTTGCCAAATGCTGGGCTTCGCCCGTGAAGAGTTGGTCGGCCAGAGCGTGCGCCTGGTTTATCCTTCGGCCGAGGAATTCGAGTTCGTGGGCCGGGAGAAGTACGAACAGATCCGAACCCAGGGCGTGGGGACGGTGGAGACGCGCTGGCGGCGCAAGGACGGTAGCGTTTTTCCGGTGCTGCTCAGTTCCTCGCTCCTAAATCCGGCCAATCCCGCCGAGGGGTCGACCTTCACCGCTCTCGACATTTCCAGCCGCAAGCAGGCGGTCGAACAGGCCAAGGCCAGCGAGGCGCGCTATCGCCAACTCTTCGACACCATGGCGGAAGGGGTGGTGTATCAGAACGCCGACGGCGAAATCATCTCCGCCAATCCAGCGGCTTGCCGCATCCTGGGCTTGTCGAGCGACCAGATCAACGGGCGAACTTCCGCCGATCCCAACTGGCGGGCGATCGGCGAGGATGGCGCGGAACTGCCTGGCGACCAGCACCCGTCCATGATCGCCCTGCGCACCGGCCAACCGGTCGCCGGCGCGGTGATGGGGATATTCAACCCCCAGATCGAGCAGACCCGCTGGATTCGCGTCAACGCCATCCCGCTGTTCGAACCGGACGACAACAGTCCCGGCCAGGTTTACGCCACCTTCGACGACATCACCGAGGTGATCGAATCCACTCGCGCCCTGGCCCGCGCCCAGGACAAGTTGCGACAGTCGGAACCACCGATCCGCGCCGCGCCGGATGTTCCGGCCGACCAGCGCGCGGCGCCGCGATTCACGATGTCGGATTAGCGGGGGGCGGCCGAATCGGATCGAACCCAATGCCTTCCGATAGGATTTTAGTGAGTAGAGAAGACGCGACATGACGCAAGACAGTCAGAGCGGAGCGAAATTCCTCCGCGAGAAGGCGGAAGCCAGCGCCGCGCGACATCATTGGAAGCCGGAGCTTGCGGACCTGCCGGAGCTTTCCAACGAACAGGTCCACCAACTGGTGCATGAACTCCAGGTTCACCAGATCGAACTGGAGATGCAGAACGAAGAGTTGCGCCGCGTCATGACGGATTTGGAGGAATCCCACAAGCATTTCTCCCTCCTGTTCCATCGGGCGCCGATCGGCTATCTGGTGCTCGATCAGGTGGGGTTGATTTACGAGGTCAACGACACCTTCTGCCGGATGGTGAGCCGCAACCGGGATCAGTTGGTCGGCGCGCCGTTCGCGGAGTGCATGGCCAGCGCCGATCGCGGCGTGTTCCTGGCGCGCTACCGGGCATTTTTCAAGAACCCGGAGGGGAAGCATCTCGAAGCGTTGTTTCCGCGCGGTCGGGATTCGGGATTCCACGCGCACCTGGAGGGCGCCATGCTCGGCCATTCCCTGGGGCATCCGCCGGTGAACGACATTCCCCTGTTGCTGCTGGCGGTCACCGATATCACCGAACGCAAGTCGGCGGAGAACAAGCGGCTGCAACTGGAGCGCCAGATGCAGGAGACCCAGAAGCTGGAAAGCCTAGGCGTGCTGGCCGGCGGCATCGCTCACGATTTCAACAACCTTCTGACCGTCATCCTGGGCAACGCCAGCTTGGCGCTCGACGAACTGCCGCCGAACTCGGACGCCCGCGACAGCCTGGAGGCCATCGAACACACCGCGCTGCGCGCCGCCGAACTTTGCCGGCAGATGCTGGCGTATTCGGGCAAAGGCCGATTCGTCATCGAACCCATCCAGTTCGGAACGCTGATCGGAGAAATGGTCTCCCTGCTCAAGGCATCCATCTCGAAAAAAGCGATTCTGAACCTGAACCTTCGGGAGTCGCTCCCGGCCCTGCGCGGCGATCCCAGCCAGATTCGGCAGATCGTCATGAATCTGGTGATCAACGCCTCGGAAGCCCTCGGCGAGCACGCCGGCGCAATCACGCTGTCAACGGGCCTGATGGACGGTTCGCCCGAGCGCTTGGCCGCGGCCTATTTGGACGAACAACTCGCTGAAGGCCCCTACGTATGGCTGGAAGTCGCGGATACCGGCTGCGGCATGGACCCGGAAACCCAGCGGCGCATTTTCGAACCGTTCTTCACCACCAAGTTCACCGGCCGAGGTTTGGGCCTGTCGGCGGTGCTGGGCATCGTGCGCGGGCACCAGGGCGCGCTGAAGGTGCATAGCGAACCGGGCAAGGGCACGACTTTCAAGGTGCTGTTTCCCGCCGCGCCGCAGGACAAGCCGACCCTCCCCCGCCAAGGCGAGACCCAGTCGGTCGCCTGGAAGGGCGCGGGCACGATCCTGCTGGTGGACGACGAGGAATCGGTCCGGACCATGGGCAACCGGATGTTGGAGCGAAACGGATTTCGAGTGTTGACCGCCGCCGACGGTCGCGAAGCCCTGGAGATCTATCGGGTGCGGCGCGACGAGATCGCGCTCGTGCTGCTGGACCTGACCATGCCCGACCTGGATGGCGAGGAGACGTTTCACGAGTTGCGCCGGATCGATCCCAACGTCCGGGTGGTCATGTCGAGCGGCTATACCGAAAGCGAAATCATCCCGCGCTTCGCCGGCCAACCGCTGGCCGGCTTTTTGCAGAAGCCCTACTCGACGGCGGCGCTGATGGATTGCCTGCGCGTTCCCCTGAGCGGCGGCGAATCCTAGAGGTGCGCATCCGGTTGGAAAATCCGCCGGGGCTCCGCCCGAGGACGGAGCGATCCTCGATTTCCGTCGAGGACGACGAGGCTGCGTGTTTGCCCGACTTCTCGCTGGCGTCGAGGGCGAAAGAGAAGCGCCGGAACCGGATCGAGGAACGGTTGCATTGACCCACGCCCTGCTGTTCTCGGTTTTCGTCATCGCCTCCTGCGGGCTGGCCTACGAACTGGTCGCCGGCGCCCTGGCCAGCTACCTGCTGGGCGATTCCGTCACCCAGTTCTCCACCATCATCGGGACGTATCTGTTCGCGATGGGCATCGGCTCCTGGCTGTCGCGCTACGTGGTCCGGGGACTGATCGCCCGTTTTATTCAAATCGAATTGGCGGTGGGCATTCTGGGCGGCTTCTCCGCGCCGGCGTTGTTCCTGATCTTCGCCTGGGCCGGCGCGTTCCGGCTGGCGCTGTACGCGCTGGTGCTGCTCGTCGGCATCCTGGTCGGGCTAGAAATCCCG
>WBUJ01000125.1 GCA_008933795.1 Candidatus Contendibacter sp.
ATCAGGAAAAGGCCGAGCTCAAGGCGGCGGGGTTGGCTACGTCCACCTCTATTCAGGCCGACGACACCGGCGCCCGCCATCAGGGCCAGAACGGGTACTGCACCTACATCGGCAACGAGCGGTTCGCCTGGTTTGCCAGCACGGACTCCAAGAGCCGGGTCAATGTTCTGGAACTGTTGCAGGCCGAACGCCGTTATGAGGTCAACGCTGCGGCCTTGGACTATATGGCCGCGCGGGGCTTGGCGGCTGGGCATGGCGAGCGACTGGCGGCGCACCCGGTGGTGCTGACCGAGGCGGACGCCTGGACCACGCACTTGCGCCGCCACCTGATCGACAGCCCCCGCGCGGTGACCCTGGCCACCGAAGGCGCCCTGATCGGTGGTCTGGCGGCGCAAGGGTTCAACCTGGCCATTGGCCTGGTCAGCGACGACGCCGGCCAATTCGATCTGTTCGTGCATGGCCTGTGCTGGGTCCATGCCGAGCGGCCCTTGTCGCATCTCGTGCCCTTGAACGAGTCGGACCGGCGGGCCATCGCCTGGGTGCGCCAACAAGTCTGGTTCGTGTATCAAGACCTCAAGGCCTACCGGCAAGCCCCCGATCCGGCGGCCAAAGCGCGGATCACTGAAGGCTTCGAAGCGCTGTGCGCCACCGAGACCACCTGCGAACCGCTCAATCAGGTCCTCCAGGGTCTCCAGCGCAACCAGGCCGAACTGCTGCGGGTGCTGGAACGGCCCGAATTGCCGCTCCACAACAACCGCAGCGAGACCGACCTGCGAGACATCGTGAAAAAACGGCACATCAGCGCCGGGACCCGCAGCGCAGACGGGCGTCAATGCCGCGACACCTTCGCCAGCCTCAAGAAGACCTGCCGCAAACAGGGTGTCTCCTTTTGGGAGTACCTCAAAGATCGGGTGGCCGGCCTGAACGTGATCCCGTCGCTCGCGGAGTTGATTCGCCGGCCGGTCATGCCCTGAATCAACCTTACCTGTAGTTAATGAGTATTTACCCTTTGAACAGATTTTGGTGCGCGCCAAGCATGGTGAAATAATCGCCAAGTACGCAACGGCCGAAGCTCTAAGCAAAGGACACGGCATCAAACGCGATCCGAAGGCGGCGCTGTTCTGGTATCTGGCTGCCGCTGATGCTGGGTTCGTGCCCGCGCAAGAAAAGGCCGCTGCCAGTTATGAAAGCGGATGCGGTGTTGCCACTGACCTGCAAAAAGCCTTGGCCTGGTATCGGCGGGCGGCGCAGGGTGGTAGCACGACGGCACGCCAGCACGTGGAGCGCCTGCAAGCCCTGATCGCCAATCCGCCTGTACCGGTACCGGTTGCTGTGCCGACCCAGCCCTACCAACATTTCTATGACCTGTGCGAGTCGGAACCGGAACGAATCCTATTGGAGGCGCTGATCCAGCGCGCCCAACTGAAGCCGTCCGGTCAGGAATTGGTCGGATCGCTCAGGGTCAGGCCCCAAGCCGTCATTTTGCGCCGCTACCGCGCTGATTTTCTGGTGAACGATCATTTGGTGGTCGAGGTCGATGGCAAGGCCTATCACAACAATGAAAGTTCGTTCGAAAGCGACCGCTACCGGGATCAGGAATTGATCGTCAACGGTTATACCCCGATCCGCTTTCCCGCCAGTCAAATTTACCAAAATGTTGATATGGTTGTCGCACGGATCGTGGCTGCGGCCCGCCGCATCTCTGCTCCCCCGGTACGAGGGATACTCGATACCGAATGAGTGGAGCGGTCGGCGCGCTGATGGAGCTATTACAACCGTATTTCTCTAACGAAAAAGGTAATTGCAAAATTGCACATTATATAGGGCATCTTGCACCAAACCCACAGTATATGGTGGTTAGAGGACGTCTCTGCCGTAATTTTGAAAATAGCTTGAAAGGGATAGCTTTCTAAAATCCGGCATCCTCGCGCAGCCGGCGAATGAAATCGCCGAGCAAAGGGACCGCGAACGAATAGCGCCCATGTCGGTTTTTGAACACCAGACCGTTATCCGCAAGCTTTGCAAGAAGCTGATTGACGTGGCTTGGGCTGAAGGGCTTGGATAGGTTCTCTCGCGATTTTTCCACAACATCCTGTACGGTGAACTCCTCGTCGCGGTTGGGCAGATCGGCCACCACGGAGAGCAATGCACGCTGGCGGTCGGTAACGCGGTTCCAGCGTCCCGCGAAGAAATCCGTATCGAGCTTGCGAACCATCTGCGCGACTGTGACCACCGGATCGAACTCATCCCTTTTCTTCTGCTGAAGGTAGGAATCGAACATTTCCCGGCATAGAAACTGAATGAAGTAAGGGTATCCACCCGAGTGTCTAACGATCTCCCCGACGGCGACCTCGGTAAAATGGACCGGGCTGCTCTGTTTCTCAACAGGCTTGAGGATTGCGTCCCGGCTCTCGCTGGAACTCAAGCGCCCTAGGGTCATGACATGAAACATCCGCTCAGAGAACGTCCGCGCGTCCACCAGTTTAGGGAACAACGTCGGCAGGCCGGTCAGGACCAGCAGGAAGGGCATCCCTTTTTTCTGAATGGATTGGAACACATCGAGCAGCAGCGAAAGCGGGTATTGATGGCTCGCCGCTTGGTCAGCGAGATTCTGGGCCTCGTCGTAGGCCAATACCACTCCCCGGCAATCCGTTGACGCCAAGCTGTTCCATGCTAATTCCAGCACCGCCTTCAGCTTGTCGGAAGTCAATCCGGCCGTGCCGTCGTACACCCCCTTGAGCAGGCGGAAATCGAGCCGCACCGGCTCTTTCTTGGATGCCGCAGTAAACCCGATGCTTCGAGTCACACTCTCCGCGACCACGATTCCGGCCACCAGGGGGGCCAAATCAGCCAGAATTCGGATCGCGATGCTATCCTCGCTGACAGTGGCCGATTCCGACAAGTCCGTACCGGCCCACAACCAGCCTCCAGTGATGGCAATCGGCTTGAAGGTTTCCAGCAACACGGTTTTTCCCACCCCGCGCAGACCTGTCAGCACCAAGTTCGTCAATACGGGGCACTGGTCGAGGAAGCGCGCGAATTCCCGTTGTTCCGCGTTGCGGCCAGCGAGATAGGGCGGCGGGTGACCGGCACCGGGGCGGAACGGGTTGGTGATCATCTGGGTCGCCATAATAATTTATACCGAGTTAGCATAATAGTTAAATTTAGTATAAATAATAAATTTACTAATTTAACTAAAGTCAACTCAGATTTATCGATAGATACTTGTCGGCAGTCACCAATCGATCAGCATTCCCGCGCCAGCACCCCGTCGCTCAGCCGCCACACCGCGTCCATCCGCGCCGCCAGTCTCGGATCGTGGGTGACCACCACGAAGCTGGTCCCCAGATCACGGTTGAGTTCCAGCATCAGTTCGAATACGTGCTCGGCGCTGTGCCGGTCGAGATTGCCGGTTGGCTCGTCGGCCAGCACGCAGGCCGGCTCGGTGATCAAGGCCCGCGCCACCGCCGCCCGCTGGCGCTCGCCGCCGGACAGCTCGCCCGGCTTGTGCGTCAAGCGCTGGTCCAGTCCGACCCGTCCCAGCAATCCCGCCGCCCGTTCCCTAGCCCTAGCCGGCGCCTCGCCGCGAATCAGCAGCGGCATCGCCACGTTCTCCAGCGCGGTGAATTCCGGCAACAGATGATGGAACTGGTAAATGAACCCCAGGCAGCGGTTGCGCAGCCGGCCCCGGCTCGCGTCACCCAGTCGGCTCAATTCCTGGCCCGCCACCCACACCGAACCGGCGGTCGGCGTATCCAGCCCACCCAGCAGATGCAACAACGTGCTCTTGCCGGAGCCGGAACTGCCGATGATCGCCAGCCGCTCGCCGCGCCGCACCTGGAAATCAACGCCCCGCAACACCTCCAACCGTTCGTCGCCCTGCCGGAACGCCTTGGCCAGTTGCCGGCATTCCAGCACCGTCGTTTCCACCGTTTCCACCATCGCCACCTCATTCATAGCGCAGCGCCTCCGCCGGCTGGGTTCGCGCCGCCCGCCAAGCGGGATAGAGGGTCGCCAGCGTCGCCAGTCCGAACGCCACCAAGCCGATGGTGGTGACATCGCGCCATTGCACCTGCGATGGCAGATCGCTGATCAGGTACACGTCCGGGGCCAGAAACTTGATGCCGAGCAGTCCCTCGATGAACGGCACCGCCACATCCACGTGGGTCGCCAGGGACACTCCACCGATCAGCCCCAGCAGGGTGCCGACCAAGCCGATGGTGATGCCCTGCACGATGAAGATCCCCATGATGCTGAGCGGCGTCGTCCCCAGGGTGCGCAGGATGGCGATGTCGGCCTGCTTGTCGGTCACCACCATCACTAGAGCGGAGACGATGTTGAACGCCGCTACGGCCACGATCAGGGTCAGGATCACGAACATCGCGGTCTTCTCGATCTGCACCGCCCGGAAGAAACTGGCGTGATCCTGGGTCCAGTCGCGCGCCAGATAGCCTTCCGGCAACCGACTGGCCAGTTCGCGCACCAAGCGCGGCGCCTGAAATAGATCGTCGAGACGCAGCCGCACCCCGTTGACCGCGCCTTCCGGATACTGAAACAGCTTGCCCACATCGGCGATGTGTCCCAACGCCAGCCCCCGGTCGTATTCGTACATGCCAGCCTTGAACAGGCCCACCACATTGAATCGCTTCAGCCGCGGCAGCACGCCGGCCGGGGTCACGTTGGCCTGCGGGGTAATCACCGTCACCTTGTCGCCCAGCCCCACGCCCAGCGCGTTGGCCAACTCCTGGCCCAGCACCACGCCAAACCCGCCGGGGCGCAGATCGTCCAGCGATCCCTGCACCATCTTGCCGCCGATGTCCGACACCTGTCGTTCCTCCGCCGGCAAAATGCCCTGGATCAGCGCGCCACTCACCAGCGAGGCGTTGTTGAGCATCGCCTCGCCTCGGATGTAGGGCGCCCCGCCCCGGACTTCGGGATTGCGCAGTGCCTGGTCGCGCACCGCCGCCCAATCATCCACCAGTCCGTCCCAGCGGCTGAGAGTGGCGTGGGCGGTCATCGCCAGAATGCGCCCCCGTAGTTCCTGCTGGAAACCGTTCATCACCGACAACACAGTGATCAGCGCGGTAATGCCCAGCGCGATGCCAAGCATCGAGGTCAGGGAAATAAAGGAAATGAAGTGATTGCGGCGCTTGGCGCGGGTGTAGCGCAGGCCGATGAACAATTCCAGGGGACGAAACATGGACACGATTCCGATTGGCGGCAACGCTCGCTGCCGGAAAGCGCGCCATTATAAAGCGTTGGCCGCCCCATGGGCGGCCAACGCGCGATCCTTCGCGAACCGGAATACCCCCAACGCGATTACTTGGGCGCGGTGGGCATGGCTGGAGTAGCGGGCATGGCTGGAGTAGCGGGCATCGCCGGGGTCGCGGGCATCGCCGGGGTCGCGGGCATGGCCGGCTTGGCAGGCATCGCCGGGGTCGCGGGCATGGCCGAGGTAGCCGCCGGCTCCGCTCCACCCACGGTCACCATGGGTTTGATCTTGTCAAGAGTTTTTCCCTTGATGCCCGGAACCTTGGCCAAATCATCCACTGATTTGAAGGGGCCGTTGGCTTCCCGATATTTCACGATCTCGGCCCCCTTCTTGGGACCGATCCCCTTCAACTCCTTGTCCAGTTGCTCGGCGGTCGCCGTGTTGATGTCGATCATCTGGGCGAAGGTCGCGACGGAGAACGCGATCAACACGAAAGCAAACAGGCTATTTATCAAGAATCTCATGATTCCATCCTCAATTCACAGTTGATAAGTCTGGTCGTCCCGTCAGCCAAAGCCAAGCAGGATTAACAACAACCATAGAACGGGAATCGGAAAACGCAAGTGGAGCCCGTCGCTTCCTGGAAACAGCGCCATTCCGTCGAACGAATCCATTCGCCGCCTAGGCGGTGGTCTTCATCACCAAATCCGGCATCGGCTTGATGGTGTTCCACTGCTGGCAACTGGGACAGCACCAGTGCAGGGCCTTGACGACGAAACCGCAGTTAACGCAACGGTAGCGGGCAGCACCATTGAGCATCTGCGTACTGACGCAGTGCAAGGCGCGCAAGCCAGCGTGCCCTCCGCCCTCGCCTCGCGCCAGTTGGATTTCGACCAACCGGCGCAAACCCAGCAGGGTGGGATATTCCCGTAGTTCGCATTCGAGAAACCGGAGCGCCGCATCCTCGCCCTCCTGCCGCGACAGCCAATCCGCCAAGACATCGGTGATCCGGCCGCCATGGTCCCGTTGCTGGACCTCTCGCAAATACGCTCCCCACTCGTCGAGCCGGCCCAACGCCTCGTAGCACTGGCCCAGCGGCGCGATCACTTCCGGGAAATACCCTCGATCCTGCCGTTCGACCGCCTGGAACGCCGCGATGGCCGCCCGAGGGTCTCCCGCCTCCATCGCCAAGTGACCGAGCAACAAGTTGGCCCGGGCACAGTGGGGATCGCGCGCCAGTGCGTCGAGCAACCAGGTTTTGGCTTCGTCGCCTTGGCGCCGCTGGTCGGCTTCCTCGGCCAGTTCGCAGCAAAAATGCGCGGTCTCCCGCCGTTTGGATTCGCCACCGAGGCGCTCCAACCGGTCGCAGTAGGCGATGGCTTGGCGCCAATCCTTTTCCTGCTGAAAAATATGGATCAGGCGGGACAGGGCGATTTCGGTGTGATCGGGCTGTTCCAGCAGTTCCCGAAACAGTTCCTCGGCCCGGTCGAACAGGCCAGCCCGCAAATAATCCTCGCCGAGCTCGAGCAGTGCCCGGCGTCGCTGGTCGGCCGTCAAGGTAGACCGGGCAATCAGGCTGCCATGAATATGGATCGCCCGATCCACCTCGCCGCGGCGCCGGAACAGATTGCCCAGGGTCAGATGGATCTCCGCGGTATTTCGGTCCACGCCGGCCATGCGAGTGAATACTTCGATGGCCTGATCGGGCTTGTCCTCGATCAGATAATTCAATCCCTTAAAGTATTCGGTATTACGAGCGGTCGCGCGGTCGCGCCGCCCGGCATACTCGCGCCGGGCCACCCACCAACCCGAGGCTGCGGCGACCGGCAGCAGCAGCCACAATAACTCCATCATGACCTAGCGGCGCGTCCTCGGCGCATCAATGGCCATCCCGGCCCGCCTTTCTGGCCAGCAGGTTGATTTCTTGATCCTTGCTGGCGACGGTCTGACGCAGCCGGGTCACCTGCCAACGCAGGGGCAGCACGACGAAAACCCCTATCAGCGCAGTGACAAACGCGCCCGCAGCGAACGCGCCCACCACCACCAGAGACAGTGGCAAGGTCGTCTTACCCAATAAATAGTCGATGGGAACCGGATCGGCATGGAGCGTCGAAAATTCCACGCCCAGCAACAGCACGGTCAACAAGATCGCAGCGATCAAAATAAATTTAATCCAAAACATCGGTTTCCCCTGCCAAAATGGCATGAACTCGGCTGGCGCGAACGGTAGTTCACCCGCCACTTTCGGTGGAATCGGTCGTTCCCGCGACTCCTCAACAAAAAACCCACTTCGTACCGTGGGTTTTTGAACGGCGAATGACTGCCGATAGCCTGCCGGATCGAGACCGCGATTACAACAACGCGTCGCCGCCCTCGAACCAACGGTCGTTGACCCGCTCGCGCAGTTCCTTGCCGGGCTTGAAGTGCGGGACGTACTTGCCCGCCAGGGTAACGGCGTCGCCGGTCTTGGGATTGCGGCCGACCCGCGGCGGACGAAAATGCAGTGAAAAACTGCCAAACCCGCGGATTTCGATCCGCTCGCCGCGAGCCAGCGAATCGCTCATCTGCTCCAACAGCGTCTTGACCGCTTGCTCCACATCCTTGTAGGGGATGTCGCTGCGCTGGCGCGCGAGAATCTCGATCAATTCCGATTTCGTCATGAAACGTCCCCCGTGAACGGCGGTCGCGGTAGCGCGCGCCGCGCCGCCTTGAATCAAATCAGTCGTCCTGCGCGCTCATCTGTTCCTTGAAGATATCGCCCAGCGTCGCGCCCGTGCCGGACTTGCGGCTGTAATCCTGCAAGACCTCGGCTTCCTCCGCCATGTCCTTGGCCTTGATGGACAGGGCGATGGTGCGGTTCTTGCGATCCACGTTGATGAATTTGGCCTCGACCTCGTCGCCTTCCTTCAACACCGCGCGCGCGTCCTCGATCCGTTCGCGCGACAACTCGGAGGCGCGCAGCGTGCCCTCGACCCCATGACCCAAATCCACCACGGCGCCCTTGGCGTCCACCGAGATGACCCGGCCCTTGACCACGCTGTTCTTGGGATGATCGGCGACGAAATTGGAGAAGGGATCTTTGTCGAGCTGTTTGATGCCCAGCGAAATACGCTCGCGCTCTGGGTCCACCGCCAGCACCACCGCGTCCACTTCCTGACCCTTCTTGTACTGGCGCACAGCTTCCTCGCCGGTGGCGTTCCAGGAAATGTCGGACAGATGCACTAGACCGTCGATGCCGCCATCCAGGCCGATGAAGATGCCGAAGTCGGTGATGGACTTGATCTTGCCGGAGACGCGGTCGCCCTTGGCGTGGTTCTGATCGAAGTCCTCCCAGGGATTGGCCTGGCACTGCTTCATCCCCAGCGAGATGCGGCGGCGATCCTCGTCGATGTCGAGCACCATGACCTCGACCTCGTCACCCAGGGCCACCACCTTGTTGGGATTGACGTTCTTGTTGGTCCAGTCCATTTCGGAGACATGGACCAAGCCCTCGACCCCTTCCTCGATCTCGACGAAACAGCCGTAGTCAGCGATGTTGGTGACCTTGCCGAACACCCGGGTGCCGACCGGATAACGGCGAGCCAGCGCGATCCACGGATCGTCGCCCAGTTGCTTGAGGCCCAGCGACACGCGATTGCGCTCGCGGTCGAACTTGAGCACCTTGACCTTGATGGCGTCGCCGACCGCAACCACCTCGGAGGGATGTTTGACCCGCCGCCACGCCATGTCGGTAATGTGAAGCAGGCCGTCGATGCCGCCCAGGTCCAGGAACGCGCCGTAATCGGTCAGATTCTTGACCACGCCGTCCACGATCTGGCCTTCCTGCAAATTCTGCAGCAGGGCCTCGCGCTCGGCGCTGTATTCCTGCTCCACCACGGCCCGGCGGGACACCACCACGTTGTTGCGCCGGCGATCGAGCTTGATGACCTTGAATTCCTGTTCCTTGCCTTCCAGGTAGGCGGCGTCGCGCACCGGGCGCACGTCCACCAGCGATCCCGGCAGGAAGGCGCGAATCTCGCCGATTTCGACGGTGAAACCACCCTTCACCTTGCCGCTGATCAGGCCCTTGATGATTTCCTCGCTCTCGAACGCTTTCTCCAGGGCGCTCCAGACCCGGGCGCGCTTGGCTTTCTCGCGGGACAGCCGGGTTTCCCCGAAGCCATCCTCGAGCGCATCCAGGGCGACCTCGACCATATCGCCCACCTTCACTTCGAGAACGCCATCCTCGTTGTAAAACTGTTCGAGTGGAATCAGCCCTTCGGATTTCAGGCCGGCGTTGACGACCACGGCATCCGACCGGATCTCCACCACCAGTCCCTGGACGATGGAGCCGGGCTGCATCTGCTTGTCAACCAGGCTCTGTTCAAACAGTTCGGCAAAACTTTCGGTCATGGGTTGTAGCTCAAAAAAACCGGCGGCGCGAAACCGCCACGGCTGGGTTGATGTATAAGATTCGGCAGCGTGCTCCCGAACCGGTTCTGGGTGACTGCATTTCTCGTCGCGACGGAAGCGCCCAGTCCCGGCGCTCGTCAACGGGTAAGCGTAGCATGGGCTTCGCCGACGTAAAGGCTTGCGCCTAAGAGTTTTTCGGTAATCCCAATCGCCGCCTGGTCCGCATCAGCGCCCAGTTGCAAACCTCGGCGATGCTCAAGCGCGTGGTGTCGAGCGTTTCCGCATCGGCAGCGGGCCGCAGCGGCGCCGCCGCACGCTGGCTATCACGGGCGTCGCGCTTGGCGATTTCATCGGCAAGATTTTTAAGGTTAGCATTCATACCTTGTTCATTCAACTGCTTATGGCGGCGATGGGTGCGCTCCTCGGCGCTGGCGGTCAGGAACAGCTTGAGGTTAGCGTCGGGAAACACCACCGTGCCCATATCCCGGCCATCGGCGATCAGGCCGGGTGGCTGGCGAAAATCGCGCTGTCGCTGCAACAGGGCGGCTCGCACGGCTGGCAGCGCGGCGATCCGGGACGCTGCGTTGCCGCAGGTTTCACTGCGCAGCTCATCGCCGACTGTCTCGCCCTCCAGAACAATGCGGGGGGCGCCTTCGGTCACGGCCAGGAATTCCACCTCCAGTCCGGCGGCTACCGCCGCAACCTGGCTCTCGTCCTCCAGCGCCAGGTTCCGGCGCAGCGCCGCCAGGGCGGTCAATCGGTACAGCGCGCCGCTGTCGAGCAAATGGAAGCCCAGCCGGTTGGCCAGCCACTGGCACAGCGTACCCTTGCCGACTCCGCTCGGACCATCGACGGTGATGACGGGAACCCGCGCACTCATGGCGTTTCCTGTTCCTGGATGGCCAGGCCGGCGTTGCGGGCCAGGGCCACGAAGCCGGGGAACGAGGTGTTGACGTTGGCGCAATCGTGGATCGTGATCGGGCCAGTGGCGCGCAACGCCGCCATGGCGAAGCTCATGGCGATGCGGTGGTCGCCGTGACTGTTCACGGTCCCCCCAGCCAGTGCGCCACCTTGGATAACGATGCCATCCGGGGTCGGTTCGGCGGCGATGCCCAAGGCAGTGAGTCCATTAGCCATGACCTGAATCCGGTCGCTTTCCTTGACCCGCAGTTCTTCCGCACCGGTCAGCACTGTAACGCCTTCAGCGCCAGCGGCGGCGATAAACAGCGCCGGAAATTCGTCAATCGCCAGCGGCACCAGCGCTTCGGGAATGCGGATGCCACGCAGCGGCGCGTGGCGCACCCGCAGATCGGCCACCGGCTCGCCGCCGGCCAAGCGCGGCTTCAGCACCTCGATATCGGCGCCCATCAGCCGCAGGATATCGATGACGCCGGTACGGGTGGGATTGACGCCGACGTGTTCCAGCACCAGGTCGGAACCCGGCGCGAGGCTGGCCCCGACCAGGAAAAACGCCGCCGAGGAAATATCCGCCGGCACGTCGATTTCGGTTCCGGTCAAACGCCTTCCTCCCGACACCGCCACGGTGCGGTCACTCTCGCGCGCCAAGGGATACCCAAAACCCTCCAACATCCGTTCGGTGTGGTCGCGGGTCGGAGCCGGCTCGGTGATGCGGGTAACCCCTTCGGCGTAGAGACCGGCCAGCAACAGGCAGGATTTGACCTGGGCGCTGGCCATCGGCAACCGGTAATCGATGCCGGTCAGTCGCTGGCCGCCGCGAATGCACAGCGGCGCGGCGCCGGTCGCGGCCGCCTCGATGCGAGCGCCCATCAACGCCAGCGGTTCCGTGATCCGCCGCATCGGCCGCCGGGTCAGCGAGGCGTCGCCGGTCAACACCGTGTCGAACGCCTGCCCGGCGAGAATGCCCGCCATCAATCGCATCGAGGTGCCGGAATTGCCCATGTCCAGCGGACTGGCCGGCGCGCGCAAGCCTTGCAGACCAACGCCATGGACCGTGACCCGGCCCTGCTTCGGGCCGGCGATGCGCACGCCCATGGCGCGAAAGGCTTCGAGGGTGGCCAAGCAATCCCCACCTTCCAGAAAGCCAGTCACGGTCGTGACGCCCTCGGCCAGCGAACCGAGCATAATGGCGCGATGCGAGATGGATTTATCGCCAGGCGCGCGAACGCGTCCGCGCAGGGCGCCGCCGGGCGCGGTGAGAAAGGTGAGAGTGGCCATGGGTTCGGGGGATGGGGTTAGGGATTAGGAATGAGGGGGTTATAAACTTGTTATTATAGACATGCCCCTATGGTAGGACGTAACCCGATTTTACGAATCCTCCGCCCAGGACGATGCGCCATGGCTCCCCGTCTCCGCATCGCCCTGACCGGAACCACATCCATCCCGAGACCACCGCGATGAAACCAGCAACCCACATTCCCGGCCCCCTGCCGGACAACCCGGCTCCCCACCAGCCCGAACCGCGCGATGCGCCGGACGATTTCAGCTTGCGCGGGTGGCTGAAACATCTGACGCGCTATCTCGGCGCCGTGGCGAACGCGCCGCCCGAAACCGTCGCGATGCAACCAGCAACCTATCCCCCTGTTCCGGCGCCGCCAGCCCCCCCCGCTACTCGGGAACCCGAATCACAGGGTGCGCCGGAGGGTTTTGGCCTGCTCGGGTGGCTAAGGCATTTCGTGCTCTACCTCTGCGCCGTGGCGACGATTTGCCTGATCGGTCTCTACTTTCTCTGGCAAATCCCGTTCCTGCGGGATCCGTCGCAACTCCTTGGAATCGCGGACGACAGCCGCGCCCCTCGACCCCTCGCGCCAACATTTCCATCCGCCGCGCCACCCCCCCCCATCCAAGCTGCTTCACCGCCCGTCAACCCCACCGTTACCCCCCGCCAGCCGTCGCTACCGACCGACGCCGTCG
>WBUJ01000126.1 GCA_008933795.1 Candidatus Contendibacter sp.
AACCCGTACCGCTCTGGCTCTATCCTGCCCCAGTTCCAGCCGCCGGCCAGTCCCAGCGGCGGGATAGCGATGCAAAATCCGGCGGCGGCAAACCGGCGGAGCGCGACCGCCAGCGCCGCCGCGCCGAACGGGTGGACTTGCCGGAACGCAAGAATTCCTTCCTGGCGCCGTTCCGGGCCGAGAGCCTGCTGTCGTGGGCCGAGTTCGTGCGGGTCAACCGGCCCACCGACGATGAGCCGGAACCCAACGCGGGGCGAGCGGCGGATGACATGGACGTGCTGAGCGTCACCCGCGACGGCTCCAGCACGGCGTCCAGGGTGCGCTTCGATCTCGATCTGCCTTCCGCCAGCGAGGACGATCTGCCGCTGGGGCCGGGGATCAAGTTGCCGGAGTGGGATTATCGCAAGCGTATGCTGGTGCCGGATTACTGCTGCGTGCAGGAAATGCTGGCCCGCCGCGCCCAGCCTTGCGATCTGCCGCCCCCGTTGCGCCGCGACGCCCAGCGCCTGCGCCGACAATTCGAAATCCTGCGCCCCGGGCGCGGCTGGCGGCGCGCTCAGCCCGATGGCGAAGAACTGGATCTGGACGCCTGCGTGCGCCATGCCGCCGATTGCGCCAGCGGCGGGCACAGCCACGAACGTGGCCTGTACCGGCAACTGGCGCGGCAGGAACGCGATCTGGCCTGCCTGCTGCTGGCCGATCTGTCGCTGTCCACCGACGCCTGGGTCAACAACAAGGGCCGGGTGATCGAGGTGATCCGCGACAGTCTGTTTTTGTTCGCCGAGGCGCTGGCGGTGACCGGCGACCGCTTCGCGCTGTACGGTTTCTCCTCGCGCAAGCGCCAGCACGTGCGGATGCATCGGGTGAAGACCTTCGAGGAGCGTTACACGGCGGCGGTGCGCGGGCGGATCAACGCCATCAAGCCCGGCTATTACACCCGGATGGGCGCCGCCGTGCGCCACGCCACCCACTTGTTAGGCCGGCAGACCGCCGCCCGCCGACTGCTGTTGCTGTTGACCGACGGCAAGCCGAACGATCTCGATCAGTACGAGGGGCGTTACGGGATCGAGGATACCCGGATGGCCCTGCTGGAAGCTCGCCGCGAGGGTTTACACCCCTTCTGCGTGACGATTGATCAGGAAGCGGATGATTATCTGCCGTATTTATTCGGCAAGGACAGTTTCGTACTCATCCGCCGTCCCGAAGACCTGCCGCGTCAATTGTTGCTGCTGTACACGCGGCTGACGGGATAGCAATGTCTGGTTTTTTTCAACCCACCACTCCAAAGGAGGCAAAGCAATCGCATCAGGAAAGAAATTGACAAGAGCCATGCAAATCAACCTTGATAGGTTCTATCCTTAAACCATAAAGAAGGGGTCAAAAAATGTTTAAGAAATTTTTGTTGCCAATGGCAATAGTCGTGACGGTGTCTTTATCGCAAGCATCTTTCGCGGCGGAAGAATGCAAAAGCGATACGGATTGTAAAGATGGGAAAGTTTGTATTTTGGCCTTGACGCCCCCGGTGTGCAAAGCACCGCAACCTGCGGGCGAGCCTTGCAAACGCGATGCAGTATGCGCTTCCAAGAAATGCGATATTCCTGCGGGTAAAGAGGTAGGGGCTTGCAAATAAGAGTGTGCCCCTAAGTTTTTGAAGTTAGACCAGACTGCCGGATGAGTTGCGTAGGCAGTAGTCTGGAAACCCGACTGGAATCCGGCGGATTCAGGGCTTTCCCAATCCGCCGGACTTTTTGGAAGCAACGTTGATGTCCGACGAACAACGATTGGCCGAAGCGGTGCGCGTCGCCTGCATCAAAGCGGCGCTGGATGCTTACGAGGAGGGCGGCGTGCTCGGTCTGTGCGCCGAGGGCCGTTGGGAGTACGCCATCTCCGCGCTGCGGCAACTGGATGTGGAAGCGGTCGCGGCGACGTGGGGCGAGCGGGATGCGGAATCCATTCTCCAGGACATTCGGACAGCATCGCGCGAGCGGAATTGACCGCGCTCAAAGCAAGCCGGCTATCGTCCGTTCGAACACCTCGGGGGTGGATTCCCCGACGATCCGGGCGCGGACGGCGCCCTGCCGATCGACGACGAAGGTCATCGGCAGGCCCATCACCCGATAACCGCGCATCACCTCGCCCTGGCGGTCCAGCAATACGTCGTAGGAGATGCCGAGACGCTCGACGAACGGCCGCACGGTTTCTGGCGGTTGCATCACGTTGACGGCGAGAATGACCAGTCCCCGGTCGCGATACCGGCGATAGACCGGCTCCAGTGCTTTCATCTCATCGTGGCAATACAGGCACCAATCAGCCCAGAAGCGAATGGCGACTACTTGGCCGCGATACTGCTCGGGAAAGCGGATGGTGGGACCTTCCAGTCGCGCCAGACCGAAGGCGGGGGCGGGGGCGCCGATCTTGATAGCGGGCGATTCCTGCTCGCAACCGACCAGCAGGACAAGGAGAATAAAACCCGCGAGGATCGATATGCGGGTACGGTAAGGCGTGATCATGGATGGCTTTAAACCCACTCTACGCGGTTTCTTGGAAGGTACGGCAACCTACACCTTTTCTTAAGGTACGGCAACCTACCGGGAATTGGCATGGCAAGGGGCGTGATTCGTCAAATGACCGACGGCATGGAGGATGTGGAGCGCACCGCTTAGCCGCGCCGGGAATTGCCGCGACGGTACCCGGCGTAATCCGCTATGTCGCGCCCGAACTTTCTGATAGGGTTATCGAAAACCAGCTATTTCCGATGGAGACCCGTTCCCCATGACCTGCGATTTCCTCTCCCTCGCCGCGCCCGGCGTGCGCACCCTGCAACCCTACCAGCCCGGCAAGCCGGAAAGCGAACTGCGCCGGGAATACGGCCTGAGCGACATCGTCAAGCTGGCATCGAACGAGAATCCGCTCGGCCCCAGCCCCCGGGCGCTGACCGCGATCCGCGACGCCCTGAGCGGACTGGCTCGCTATCCCGACGGCAACGGCTTCGAGCTTAAATCCGCGCTGTCGGCCAAGCTCGGTGTTTCAACGGCGACGCTGACCTTGGGCAACGGCTCCAACGACGTCCTGGAACTGGCGGCGCGGGCGTTCCTGACCCCGGAGCATGAAGCGGTGTTTTCCGAACATGCTTTCGCGGTTTATCCCATCGTCACCCAAGCCATCGGCGCGACGGCCCGCGTCGCCAAGGCCCATCCGCCCGATCACGCGATGCCCTACGGCCACGATCCGGCGGCGATGCTGGCATCGATCAACGACCGGACCCGCGTGGTGTTCGTCGCCAATCCCAACAATCCCACCGGCACCTGGCTGAAGACGGCGGAACTGGAAGAGTTTCTAGAGTTGGTCCCCGAATCGGTCATCGTGGTGGTGGACGAAGCGTATGGCGAATATGTTGAAGCCGAGGCGGACTGTCCCAATGCCCTGCGCTGGCTCGACCGCTTTCCCAACTTGGTCGTCGCCCGCACCTTCTCCAAGGTCTACGGACTGGCGGGATTGCGGGTCGGCTATGCCGTGTCCCATCCTCAGGTCGCCGATCTGCTCAACCGGGTGCGCGAGCCGTTCAACGTCAACAGCTTGGCGCTGGTCGCGGCGGCGGCGGCGCTGGACGATGTCAACCATCTGGAGCGGAGCCGGTCGGTCAACCGCGCCGGGATGAAGCAGTTGCGGGACGCCTGCCGCCAACTGGGACTAAGCTGGTTGCCGTCGGTGGGCAATTTCCTGTGCGTGAACGTGGGCCGGCCCGGGCGGGAGGTGTTTCTGGAACTGCTCAAGCGCGGCGTCATCGCCCGGCCAGTGGATAACTATGGCCTGCCGCGCTTTCTGCGAATCAGCATCGGTTCCGAAACGGAAAACGCCCGATTGATCGAAGCGCTGACCGAAGTGTTGAAAAGTTGACATGACGACGCAACCCTTGATCCGGCGCCTGTGCGTGATCGGCGTCGGCCTGATCGGCGGTTCGCTGGCTCGCGCGTTGCGCGAGAAGGGCGAGGTGGCCGAAGTGGTAGGCTCCGGCCGCAACGAGGACAATCTGCGCGCCGCCGTCCGCCTGGGCGTGGTGGACCGCTACGATACCGATCCCGCCCGCGCGGTCGCCGGCGCGGACGTGGTGGTGGTGGCCGTGCCGCTGGGCGCCATCGAACCGGTATTGCGCGCTATCGTCCCGTCTTTGTCGCCCGATGCCGCGGTGACCGACGTGGGCAGCGCCAAGGGCAGCGTGGTGGCGGACGTGGAGCGGATTTATGGCTCTATCCCACCCAACTTCGTGCCGGGTCATCCCATCGCCGGCACCGAGAAGAGCGGGGTCGAGGCGTCGTTCGCGACCCTGTTTCAGCGCCGGCGGGTGATTCTGACGCCGCTGGCGGAAACCGCCGCCGCCGCGCATCGCCTCGTCAAAAAAATGTGGGAGCTGACCGGGGCCGAGGTCGTGGACATGGGCGTGCGCCATCACGACGCGGTGTTGGCCGCGACCAGCCATCTGCCGCACATGCTGGCCTACACCCTGGTGGATACCCTGGCGCGGCTGGACGACCGGGCGGAAATCTTCCGCTACGCCGCCGGCGGATTCCGCGACTTCACCCGCATTGCCTCCAGCGACCCGCGCATGTGGCACGATATCTGTGTCGCCAACCGCGAGCAGTTGCTGGAGATGATCGCGCTGTTTGGCGCTGACTTGGAACGACTGGCCAAGGCGATCCGCGGCGATGACCGCGCCGCGATTCTGGCGACCTTCGAACGGGCCAAGCGCGCCCGCGACAATCTGTACCTGGATTGAGGGCGGAATCGCTGGCGCCGTTTATCCCTTGATCGGCTCCATCACCGCGTCCAGGTTAAGGTCGTCGCAAAAATCCAGGAACTCCTCGCGCAACAGCGCGATATGGGTGTTGGCCGGGATGCCGATGGCCAGGTTGACCGAGAACATCGGCGTGCCGGTGTGCGGCGCGCTGTAGCTCTTGGTGACCATGTCCTCGATGTTGATCGAACGGCTGGCGAAGAAGCCGGCCAGATGGTGGACGATGCCCGGCTGGTTGACCGCCACCACTTCCACCGCGTAGGGCAACGCGTCGCCCGTCGGCGCGCGGCTCTCGGTGCGTTTGGCGACGATGGTCAGGTTCAGCGCCTGTTCCAGCCGCTTGAGCTGCATTTCCAGCTTGGTCAGGGTGTTCCAGTTGCCCTGCACCAGCAGCAGGATGGCGAATTCGCCGCCCAGCACGGTCATGCGGCTGTCCACGATGCCGCAATCGCAGTCCAGGATCACGCGGGACAGTTCGTTGACCAGGCCAGGGCGATCTTCACCCAGGGCGGAGACAACCAGATAATTTTTCACGGGCGGAGCTTCCTAAACAGGCCAGGGGACGAGAATCGCACCACGCCAGTGTACAGGCATCCAATCGGGGTGAAAACCGCCCCGGCTGGCGCTTGTCAAGCCCGCCCGGTCACCGTACCATGCGGCGATTGTGGGTAGACCCGGGAGCATAAGATCATGTTTCGTGGCAGTATGGTGGCGGTGGTAACGCCAATGACGGCGGATGGCGCGCTGGATTTCGAGGCGCTGGCGCGGCTGGTGGAGTTTCACATCGAGAATGGCACTGACGCCATGATTGCCGTCGGCACCACCGGCGAATCGGCGACGGTGGATTTCGAGGAACACATCCGGGTGGTGCGCCGGGTGGTGGAACTGGTCCGGAGCCGGATTCCGGTGATCGCCGGCACCGGCGCCAATTCGACCACCGAGGCCCTGCATCTGACCCAGCGGGCCATGGAGGTGGGCGCCGACGCCTGCCTGCTGGTCACGCCCTATTACAACAAGCCGACCCAGGAAGGGCTGTACCGGCATTACAAGCTGATCGCCGACAGCGTGGCGATTCCGCAGATTCTCTATAACGTGCCGGGCCGCACCGCCTGTGACCTGAAGCCGGAGACCGTCGAGCGGCTG
This sequence comes from Candidatus Contendibacter sp., assembly GCA_008933795.1. GTDB lineage: Bacteria > Pseudomonadota > Gammaproteobacteria > Competibacterales > Competibacteraceae > Contendibacter. The sequence goes on from WBUJ01000126.1 coordinate 5,936, forward strand.
GCCGACATTCCCAACGTCGTCGGCATCAAGGAAGCCAGCACTCTCGAACGCATCCAGGACTTGGTGCGTCGCTTGGGCGATCGCATGGATGTCTACAGCGGCGACGACGGCATCGCCGCCGAAGCGATGCTCGCGGGCGCCAAGGGGGTGATCTCGGTGACGGCCAACGTCGCGCCACGCCTGATGCGCGAGATGGCCGCCGCCGCGCTGGCCGGCGACCGCGCCCGGGCCGAGGCGCTCAACGCCCGGTTGGCCGGCTTGCACCAGGCGCTGTTTCTGGAATCCAATCCCATCCCGGTGAAATGGGCGGTCCAGCAGTTGGGCCTGATTCCGCCGGGCATTCGTCTGCCGCTGACGCCCCTGTCCGAGTCCTGCCAGCCGGCGGTGCGCGCGGCGATGCAACAGGCTGGAGTGATTTGACCCGCCATGACGATACGCTTTTTCTCTCCCTTGTGGCGCGCCGCGATGCTGGCGGCGGCGCTGACGGCGCTGACGGCCTGTTCCACCCGCTTCGATACCCTGTTGCCCGACCGGCGGCCGGATTACCGCCAGAGCAAGCCGGCGCAAACGCTCGAGGTGCCGCCGGACCTGACCTCATCCACCATCGACGACACCCTGGTGGTGCCGGAGATCGATCCGGCCGGCTCGGCCAGTTTGTCGGCTTACGCGGGCGAGCGCAGTGGTTCGCGGCAGCCGCAGATCAAAAAAGCCGAAACGGTATTGCCGCCGCAACCGGGCATCGCCCTGGAGCAGGATGGCAACCAGCGCTGGCTGGTGGTGGCGGCGCCCGCCGATCAGGTCTGGCCCAAGGTGCGGGAGTTCTGGACCAGCAACGGCTTTGCCCTGAAGCGCGACGATCCTACCATCGGCATCATGGAAACCGACTGGGTGGAAAACCGCGCGGACATTCCCCAGGACGGCGTGCGCGCCATCCTGAAAAAATATCTGGACGTCCTCTATTCGGCGCCCACCCGCGACCGGTTCCGCACCCGGTTGGAGCGTGCCGCCGACGGCAAGAGCACCGAAATCTACCTGACCCACTCCGGAGTGGAGGAAGTCGCGATGGGCGGCGCCAGCGCCAGCTCCACCAATACCTACATCTGGCAGCGGCGGCCCGCAGATCCGGAACTGGAAGCCGAGATGCTCAATCGGCTGACGGTTTATCTGGGTGCGTCGGAGAAGCGCGCCGAGGCCCAGCAGGCCAAGGCGGGGACGACCCCGGCCGGGCCGCGCGTGAGCTTGGTCGAGCAGGGCGGCGAAAGCCGATTGATCGTTGGCGAGGACTATTCCCGCGCTTGGCGGCTGGTGGGGCTGGCGCTGGATAGCAGCAGTTACGCGGTCGAAGAGCAAAACCGCAGCCAGGGCCTGTACGTGGTCGAGTACCGCGACCCCGAAAAGGAAAACCAGAAGCCGGGCGACGAGGGATGGTTGTCCAAGCTGGCGTTCTGGCGCGGCAAACCGGACGCACCGCCGGTGGGGACCCGTTATCGGGTTCGGTTGTCGGGTCAGGGCCAACAGACGGTGGTGGTCGTGCGCGACGCCAGCGACCAGCCCGACAGTTCGGCGGGCGCCAAGCAGGTGCTGGAAGCCTTGCAGAAGGTGATCAAGTAAACCGGACTGGGGGCGTCGGCGTCCGATCGGCGCTCCCGGTTCGCATGATCCCCCCTCCCGTTCCTCATCTCCCTCCCGTTCCTCGCATCGCGGAATTCTCCTTACGGTGAGCGCGCGCATCCAGCGGTTGCCGCCGCAACTGGTCAGCCAGATCGCCGCCGGCGAGGTGGTCGAACGCCCGGCCTCAGTGGTCAAGGAACTGCTGGAAAACAGCCTGGACGCCGGCGCCACCCGCGTCACAGTCGAGGTGGAGCAGGGCGGGGTCCGGCTGATCCGGGTGCGCGACAACGGCGCCGGCATCCATCCCGACGATCTGGCGCTGGCGCTGAGCCGCCACGCCACCAGCAAGATCGCCAGTTTCGACGACCTTCAACACGTCGCCAGCCTCGGCTTTCGCGGCGAGGCGTTGCCCAGTATCGCTTCGGTAGCGCGACTGACCCTCACCTCCCGCGTCGCCGGTCAGGAGACCGGCTGGCGCATCACCGGCGATGGTGGCGACACGGTCGGCGAACCGCTACCGGCGCCGCATCCGGTCGGGACCACGGTGGAAGCGCGCGATCTGTTCTTCAACGTCCCGGCCCGCCGCAAGTTCCTGCGCGGTGAGCGCACCGAATTTGGCCATATCGAAGACAACATTCTCCGGCTCGCGTTGAGCCGATTCGCGGTCGGTTTCGGTCTGTGGCATAACCAGCGGGCGGCGCTGGACCTGGAGCCCGCCACGAGCGACGAAGCCCGCGCCCGGCGGATGGCGGAGCTGCTGGGCCGCGAGTTTGCCGCCGCCTGCGTGTTCCTGGACCACGCCGACGTTGGACTGCGGCTGTGGGGTTGGCTGGGGCTGCCGGCGGTCGCCCGCGCCCAGCCGGACCAGCAGTATTTCTTCGTCAACGGTCGGCCGGTGCGGGATCGAACCCTGGCCCACGCCGTGCGGCTGTCCTTTCAGGACGTACTCCCCCAGGGGCGCCATCCGGCGCTGGCGCTGCATCTGGAGCTGGAACCAACGGCGCTGGATGTCAACGTCCATCCCGCCAAGCATGAAGTGCGGTTTCGGGAGTCGGCGCTGATCCACGCCTTCATCCGCCAGAGTGTGCAGGCGGCGCTGGCGGAAGCGCGGCCCGGCGTCGGCCCGGCGTCGGTCCTTTGGCCCGGCGAGCGGCCGTGGCCGGCGGGCGGATTCGCTGGTGGATCGGGTAGCGGCGCGGTGACCCGACAGTCCGGCTTGCCGCTGGCGGTGAACGAACGGTTAGCGGCGTATGGCCAGCTTCATGTCTCCCCGTCGGCGGTCGAGTCCGCGTCCGCCGCCGTCCCGCTGGCCGAGGTCGCCGAACCGCCGCCGCTGGGCTACGCGCTGGCGCAATTGCACGGTTGTTACGTGTTGGCCGAGAACCCCGCTGGATTGGTGGTGGTGGACATGCACGCCGCCCACGAGCGCGTTCTGTACGAGCGGCTGAAAACGGCGTTGACGCAAGGCGGCGTCCAGACCCAGGCCCTGCTGGTTCCGGTGACGGTCGCGGTCGGGCCGCGCGAGCGCCAGTGGGTCGAGGAGCACGGCGCACTGTTCGCCCAGGCCGGGTTGGACATGGCGGCGCTGGGGCCGGAAACCGTGGCGGTGCGCCACATCCCCGCGTTGCTGGCCGGGTTGGACATTGCCGGGCTGGTGCGCGACCTGCTGGCCGATCTGGCGGCGCACCAGGCCAGCGACCGTTCGGAACGGGCCATTCTGGACGTGCTGGCCAGTTTGGCCTGTCACGGCGCGGTGCGCGCCAACCGGCCGCTCAATCTGCTGGAAATGAACGCCCTGCTGCGCGACATGGAGCGAACCGACCGTGGCGGCCAGTGCAATCACGGCCGGCCCACTTGGGCACAACTGACGCTGGCCGAGTTGGACCGGCTGTTCCGGCGCGGGCGCTGACGGTAGGCGATGACTACGGTTTCCGATTTGCGCCCGCCCGTGCCGTGCCTGATGGGGCCGACCGCGTCGGGCAAGACCGCGCTGGCGGTGGAGTTGGTTCAACGGTTGCCGTTCGAAATCGTCAGCGTGGATTCGGCGCTGGTCTACCGGGAGATGGACATCGGCACCGCCAAGCCTGACCCCGAGACCTGCCGCATCGCGCCCCATCGCCTGGTGAATATCCTCGATCCGGCCGAAGCCTATTCCGCCGGCCAGTTTCGCGCCGACGCCCGGCGCGAGATCGCCGCCATTCAGGCCGCGGGCCATGTGCCGCTGCTGGTGGGTGGCGCCATGCTCTATTTTCGGGCGCTGGAACGGGGGCTGGCGGAACTGCCCTCCGCCGATCCAGCCCTCCGCGCCCGGCTGACGGCGGAGTTGGCCGAGCAGGGCGGCGTGGCCCTGCATGCCCGGTTGGCGCGGCTCGATCCGGCGGCGGCGGCGCGCATCCATCCCCACGATCCGCAACGGATCCAGCGGGCGCTCGAAGTGTACGAACTCACCGGCCGACCGTTGACGGAACTTTGCGCCCAGTCGCGCAACGAATCATTGCCGTTCCGCACCGTCAAACTGATCGTGGCGCCGGCGGATCGGCGCGCGTTGCACGAGCGGATCGAACGCCGGTTCGGAATGATGCTGGAACAGGGATTCGTCGCCGAGGTGGAGCGTCTGCGCGCCCGTGGCGATCTCGATCCGGACCTGCCCTCGATGCGGGCGGTCGGTTACCGGCAGGTCTGGGCGCACTTGGACGGCAAGCTGGATTACGCGGCGATGGTCGAGCGCGGCATCGTGGCCACTCGCCAGTTCGCTAAACGGCAACTGACTTGGCTACGCGCGGAGTCCCAGGCCGCTTGGCTGGACAGCAACGATAGCCGTCTGTTGGATCGCGCCATCGCCCGCTTGCGCGAGCAGGGGGTTTTTCCGAACATGTCAAAGTGCTTATGATAAAATGCAACCGCATTCGGTCGACCGCCTCCATGCGCGCGATGGCGATCCACCCCGCGATTTTCGATAATCCCACGGGCTACACATCATGGGAAGTGATGAGCCGGTCGTCCGGCGAGACGACCCGGGGAGCAGGCACGCGTTTTGCAACGCGCTATCTGCTTTTTGATTTTTTAGCGAGTATTCTCGCGCTCGTTCTCGATGGGTTTTTTCCAAGCCTCAATAAAAACAGGGGAGAGTCATGATGGCAAAAGGTCATTCCCTCCAGGAACCGTTCCTAAATGCCTTGCGCAAGGAGCGGATTCCGGTTTCGGTCTATCTGGTCAACGGCATCAAGTTACAGGGCCAGATTGAATCCTTCGACCAGTTCGTGGTGCTGCTCAAGAACAGCGTCAGCCAGATGATCTACAAGCACGCCATTTCCACGGTCGTGCCGGTGCGCAACGTGCGGCTGAATCTGGCGATGGACGACAGCGGCGCTGGCGGCGAGCAATCCTGACGGGTGCAAGCATAGGCGCGGGAGGCGGTTTGTTCGAGCGTCCGCGCGGTGGCGAGCGCGCCGTTCTGGTGCGTTTGTTGCTGAATGGGGCCGAGGAATCCCAGGATGCCGCCGAGTTTCGGGATCTGGCCGCCTCGGCGGGCGCCGAGTGCGTGGCCTTGGTCACCGGCCGTCGGCAAGCCCCGGATTCGCGCCTGTTCGTCGGCAGCGGCAAGGCCGAGGAAATCCGCGCGGTGGTCGAGGCGCATGGGGCGGAACTGGCCCTGTTCGATCATCCCCTGTCGCCGAGCCAGGAGCGCAATCTGGAAGCCTTCCTGAAATGCCGCGTGGTGGATCGCACCGGCCTGATTCTGGATATCTTTGCCCAGCGGGCGCGTAGCTTCGAAGGCAAGTTGCAGGTGGAACTGGCGCAATTGCGGCATCTGTCCACCCGGCTGGTGCGTGGCTGGACCCACCTGGAGCGGCAGCGCGGCGGCATCGGCCTGCGCGGTCCCGGCGAGACCCAGTTGGAAACCGACCGCCGGCTGCTGGCCGACCGCATCCGGCAGATTCGTCTGCGGCTGGAGCGGGTCGAGCGCCAGCGCGAGCAGGGACGGCGGGCGCGGCGCAAGGCCGATTTGCCGACCGTTTCGCTGGTGGGTTACACCAACGCCGGGAAGTCCACCCTGTTCAACGCCTTGACCCAGGCGGGTGTGTACGCGGCCGATCAGTTGTTCGCCACTCTGGACCCGACCCTGCGCCGGCTGGATTTGCCGGGCGCGGAGCCGGTGGTGTTGGCCGATACGGTGGGCTTTATCAACCGCCTGCCCCACGAGCTGGTGGCGGCGTTTCGCGCGACTCTGCGGGAAACCCGCGAGGCCAGCCTGCTGTTGCAGGTGATCGACGCCAGCCATCCCGACCGAGACGCGGTGATCGCGCGGGTCGAGGCGGTCCTGGCGGAAATCGGCGCGGACGAAATTCCTCAATTGCGGGTGTACAACAAGATTGATCTGAGCGGCGAGCCGCCCCGGCTAGAGCGCGATGCCGAGGACCAAGCGCGCGCCGCGTGGCTGTCGGCGACGACCGGCGCGGGCATCGACCTGTTGCTGGCGGCGCTGGCCGAACGGTTGCGGGGCGATGCCGTGCATGGCTGGTTGAGTTTGCCGCCGATGGCGGCCCGGTTGCGGGCCAAGCTGTTCGGGCTTGGCGCGGTGGTGACCGAGCGCACCGGCCCGGAGGGCGAATGGCTGATCGAGGTGCGCACGTCGCGTGGTAATCTGGAGTGGTTGCGCCGCCGGGAAGGGTTGCGGGCGGAATGGGTGCGTTCGGGTTTTGAAATCCCGGAAGTATCAGTGAGTTCTGATGATGTTGGGGTATGACATGGCCTGGAATGAACCCGGTGG
>WBUJ01000127.1 GCA_008933795.1 Candidatus Contendibacter sp.
CCCTCCAGCCAAGCGAACACCAACCCGCCGTAAACGATGGGCTCGCCGCTCATCTTACCGGACAGCCCGGTGCTGTACACCCGGTCGAAGTGCAGCGGATGGGTGTTGCCGACCAGATAGGTCCAGGCCATGTGCTCGTCGGTGATGGTGCGGCCGTTGGCGTGGACGATCAAATCGCCGAGCGCGAAGTCCTCGAAATAGGTGTTGGGACCGGTCAACTGGCTCGGATAACCACCTGCGTTGAGCGGCAAATCCACCACCGGATGTTCCACCCACGGGAATTCGACCGGAGTCGTCGGCGCGGGGGTGGTGGGCAACCGGTCGCCGCGATAGCCGACCATGATCTTGCGCTCGTACTGTAACACCACTTGGTTGTGCTGGTTCACGCCCAAGGTGCGAATCAGGACGATACCCGGCTTATCCTCGCCGCGCGCCTTGCGGTCGACGACTTTGGTATAGCCACGCAGGGTATCGCCCGGATAGACCGGCCGCAGGAACTGCACGTTGTAATAACCAAGGTTCGCAATCGCTTTCTCGGAGTCATTATGCACGCCCAGCGACAGCACCACGTTGAACACCATCTGCGGGCTGGCCGGCAAATCCGGGAAACCGTGCGCCTTGGCGTATTCCAGGTTCAGATACAGCGGGTTGCACTGCATGAACACCCGAGCGAAGTCTAGCATCGGGCCACGCTCAAAGGTGTAGCCGCGCGGATGGACAAACACCTGCCCCGGCACGAACTCGTCCAGATAGCGGCCATACTGCGGCCGCCGCGCCCATTCCAGATTCACCGCCACCGAGCCGGCGACTTCGGCCTGCTCACTCAATCGCATTGAGAAACTCATGGCTTACTTCTCCACCTCGGCCTTGGACTTGGCGTTATCCACCAGCGAACGGGCGATCACCTTCAGCGCCAGCGTTTCCTCGGCGCCCTCGAAAATGGACAGCACCCGCGCGTCAATGAAGTAGCGGCTGACGGACACTTCCTCGGCGTATCCCATGCCGCCGTGAATTTGCAACGCTTCGCGGGTCACCCATTCGGCGGTCTTGCAGGTGAAGAACTTGACCATGCTGGCTTCCATGTCGCCTTCGCCTTTGTCCATCAACCGGCCCACCGAATAGGTGAACTGCCGGCCGATCGCCAGATAGGTCGCCATCCGCGCCAGCTTGACCTGGGTCAACTGATAATCGCCGATGGGATAGCCGAACACCATGCGTTCCTGCGCGTAGCTCAGCGCCTTCTCGTAAGCGGCCTGCATCAGGCCCACGGCGCGAGCGGCGGTCTGGATGCGCCCGCCGGAGAAGCCGGCCATGGTGAAGTAGAAACCCTTGCCCTCGCCCTTCGGCCCACCCAGCATGTTTTCATCGGGCACGAAGATGTTGTCGAAAAACAAATCGAAGGAGTGCATCCCGCGATAGCCGATGGTGGGAATCGCCTTGCCGGTCAGCTTGCCGCCGCTCTCCTGGGTAAACTCGAAAGCATGGCCGGGAGTGCTCGGCTTCTCCAGCAGGAACATCGAAAGACCGCGATGCCCCAGCGAAATATCGGGATGGGTGCGGGCCAGAATCAGCAGCACGCCCGCCTTGCCGCCGAAGGTACACCAAGTCTTGGCGCCGTTCAGCAGCCAGCCGCCCTCGGTCTTGGTCGCCTTCAGTCGCATGTTGGCCACGTCGGAACCGTAGTTTGGCTCGGTGACCGCCACCGCGCACAAGAGATCGCCGGAGGCCAGTTGCGGCAGCCATTTATTCTTCTGCTCCTCGGTGCCGCCCTTGAGCAGCGCCTTGGACAAAATCTCAGGCCGGGTGATCAGGCTGCCCGCCGCGCCCAGTGAACCGCGCGTCAGTTCCTCGGTCACCACGATCATGCCCAGGTTGTCTTCCTGCTCGTCGCTCTGGATGCCGCCGAAGCGTTCCGGGATGGAAATGCCGAAGCAGCCCAGTTCCTTGACCTGCTCGATGATGGCGTCGGGAATGTCGAGGTCGTGGCGGTGAATCTCCTCCGCCAGCGGCATCACCACTTCCTCGGCCACCCGCCGGAAGGTCTCGCGCATCATCTCGTGATGGTCGTCCAGCAGATAGGCGCCGGTCACGCCGTCCTGGGCGCGCATCAGTTGCCCCAGTTCGGCCACCCGCTCCGCCGGCAATTGCGCTAGGCAGAATTGCCGGACGGCGGCATGATCCACGGTGGCGCTCAGCCAGTTGTCGTTCAGCCCGAAATCGGCCGGGCGGGAACTTAACCGGTTGCGGACGGCCTGCAAAGCCTCAGCGGTGAATAGCAGGGCAAAGCGTTCTTCCAGCGTCAATTCGCTGGTGGAACCGCCGCCAGCCTCCCGCGCCCGTTTGGCGTAATCCAGCGCGAAGCGGCCGCCGGTGACCTCGGCGCAGGACAGCGCCAAGTCATAGCTCACCAGTTGATGCTGGTCGAGCAGGGCGGCGGAGATTTTGCCATCGGCTTTCTGAGAGCGTTCCTTCAAGTCCGCCAGCGAGTAATCAAGCGCCTTCTGGACGGCGGTCAACGCCAGGGCGGCCTGCTGTAATTGTTCTGCCGGACTTTGAATCGGTGCGGACATCGGGTTACCTCATGGGGTGTCGGTTAGTCTTGAAAACCCTGAATTTAGTATGCTCTAGCCGCCAAGTTTATGCGTAAATAAGGCTAAGAGCACAGGGTTTGAGCGGGGGTAGCGGGAAAAAATTTCCAGCCGGCGATAACCGGCGCGCGCCGCGCCAGCCCGTCGCCGATTTCCCTTATAATGCGCGCACCTCGTTCCTTCTCCAATCTCCGTCAGGGGAAGGCGCCGTAATAGCAGGCGCATCCCCCTTTTTTGAGAACTCTGCCGTGGCCATCACCGAACCCGCCGCTTCCGAACTTCGGCATTACGCCGGCCTGCTCGCCATCGAACTGGACCCGCAACGCTCCGACCCCGCCGGTACTCCGCCCGAACCGTTGAGCGTGTCCGCCGCCACCGCCCTGGCCGGCCACTTGACCAAGGACTTAAACCCTATTCTCGGCGGTATCGAACATTTGGGCTTGATTCTGCCGGGCGCGCTGTACGATCAAACCGAAATTTTGCGGCCAGGATTGCCGCTGCTCGGGGTGCTGGCCGAGCTATACCGTGGCGGCTCGCCCGGTTCGACGTTCGTCCCGCGCCTGATCGCCCTGGGCACGGAGCGTGGTTTCTTTCCGGTCGCCGCTATCAACCCGCTGCGCCGGCCCGGCTCCGGTCCTTTGTTGCTGCTGCCGTTCTGCTTCGTTGGACCCGGCGACGACATCGCCCGACTGGCGCGGGTCATGGAGGACAACTTGTTGCAAAACGGCCAGGTATCGCCGGCGACGGGCGAGGCGGTGCGGCAAGCGTTCGGACTGGCGGTGCTGAATCTGTCGTTCGCCACCGTCGGTGATCTGTGCGCCCTGCTGCGGGTGCAACTGGAAGCGAATGATTTTCTGCCGTTGTGGGAATTGCTGGAGCACGCCTGGTTTGAGCGACCAGGGGTTCGCGCTGTCGTGCTGGAAGCCGGTAATCGCTTCCTGGTCGCCGGGGATCACGCCCATACGCCGTTCTACACCTTCGACGACTGGGCGCAATTTGGACCAGGCCGAGCCTTGCCCGCCACCGAACTGGACGAGGGTTATCGGCGCTGGGCGCGGGCGCAGCGGCAATACGCGCTGGCGCTGGAAGCCTATGGCTTGCACGTGCGGCGGGTGCTGGCCAACCCGCGCCTGGAGGAAACGCTGGCGACGGTGGATGATGACGCGGCGCTGGCGGCGTTCCGGGACATTCCCTGCCTGTCGGGGGACTACCTGGTCGAGCGCATCTTTCACAACGACAGCGAGCATCCAGAACGACAGATGCTGGTCACCCACCAAGCCGACGCGGAACTGGGGACGCTGGCCTACACCGTGACCACCCTAGACGCCGATGGCCAACTGGTGCGGTTGGAACATCATTACCCGCTGCAACCGCAGGGTGCGCGAGTCATCGCCGACCAGTTGATCCAGCGCTGCGTCGAACAAAATACCGAACGGCAGGTGTTGCATCCAGGTCGGCTGCTGTACTCGGAAACCGGCCGGAGCCTGCGCGCCGCCACGATGGCTGACGTATCCGCGCCGACCGCCAAGCCCCATTAGCGGCGTGGTTGGGGACTGCCTTCGAGTCCCGACCGAATCTCCATTGACGCTCTACCCTGCCCTATCGTGCGCCGCCGTCGCTTTCCGTCTCGCTTTCCGTCTCTTTTCCCGCCGCCAGCCGGCCGCGGCGATGCGCTGGCTGGCGTCCTGCTGGCCCTGATGATCGCCGCCTCGGTGGCGCCGGGCGTGTCGTTGCTCCCGGCCGGGTTGCTGGGCTGGACCGCCGCGCTGTTGCTGAGTCATCGGCTGGGCCGGCGGCAACGCATCCAAGGCGGCTGCCTGATCGGCCTCGGCGTCGCCGGCATCGCCTGGGGCGCGCTGCACGACGTCCCGCTCGACATCACTCGGATACTGGCCGGTAATCAGGGACTGGTCAGCCTGCTGGCGGCGGTCTCGTTCCTGCGGTTGGTGACCCGCCCGGAGGCGGCGCAACGCGACGCTCCGCCGCCGCGCGGGCGCAAGGCCCTGTGGCGGACCCTGATCGGCGTGCATCTGTTCGGGGCGGTGATCAACCTGTCCACCGTGGTCATCCTCGGCGATCGCATGACCACCCGCGGTCGTCTGGGAAAACGTCGGGCGCTGGCTCTATCGCGGGGTTTCGCGGCGGGGGCGTTCTGGTCGCCGTTCTTCTCGGCGATGGCCGCCGCCCTGACCTACGCACCGGGCGCGCAACTGGGAATCGTCGTGCTGGCGGGATGGCCGATGGCCGCTATTTCCCTTTGGCTGACCGCCCGCGACCTTGATCCTGGGAATCCCGGTGGTGGAGCGCCGTTCATCGGCTATCCGATGCGCTTTAGCGCCCTGTGGATTCCGGGGCTGCTGGTGGCCATCGTGCTAGCCCTTCACGCGCTGGTTCCCGGCTGGTCCATCCTGGCGATCATTACCTTAAGCGCGCCGCTGCTGACCGTTGGCATTCTGTTGGCGCGGCAGAGGCGCGGCGCGTGGCCGCCGTTGCGGGATCATGTTGGACGCGGGCTGGCCAGCACGGTCAACGAGTTGGCGCTGTTTCTGGCGGCCGGAGTACTGGCGGCGGGCCTGATCAGCCTGACCGGGCAGTTGGGCGACTGGTTGCCCTTTACCCGTTTCGGACCGCCGCAGGCTGGTTTGTTGCTGCTGGTGATGGTTGGCCTCGCCACGCTTGGCATGCATCCGATCATCACCATCGCGGCCTGCGGGGTCTGGCTGGCCCCGCTGCATCCGAATCCAAACTTGCTGGCAATCACCCTGCTAATGGCCTGGGGGATCGGGGTGCCCGCCAATCCGCTGTCCGGCTTGCACCTGATGATGCAGGGCCGCTACGGGATCGACGGCTACGCCTTCCTGCGCTGGAACGCCAGCTACGTGTTGAAGTGCCTGGGCGCGGGGGTGGGATTGCTGTATCTGTATGGAATGTTGCTGGGCGTTCCGGGTGGTATTTGCCGGGGTGGTTGATGGTAAGGGCAGCCATGCCGTCCCCGAGTTCATACAGAATACCCCGATCATCCATCGATCCGCCCAAAACGGTTCCTGCTTGAACCCGTCGCTCATGGCACCAGCAAATCGCCGCCCTCCATGCGCAGCACCTCCACCCGCCAGCCGACCAACAACACGCTACCGGTTCGGCGAACCAGGCCAGTGTCGGTAAACTCGAACAGATACAGCCGCTCCAGTCTCAACCGGCCATCGCGGTCGCGGCGCCACCACAGCCGTTCCAGCGCCACGGTATCATCCAGCAGTTGCACGCCGCTCTGCCGGCAGGCGCGGGAACTGGCGGCGCGGGCCTGTTCGCGGGCGCCGAGGCTATCCCGCCAGAACAGCAGGCCGAGACCCGACGCCGCGAAAAACCCGATCAGGAACCAAAAATTCATAGCAATGGCTTCAACCGGGACAAAATATCGTCGCGGGCTTGCGCCAGCAACGATTCCCGGTCCAGGCTGTCGAGAATGTCCTGCACCACCCGCTTCGGCCCACCCTCGCCCCAGGATTTGCCCCGAATGAAATACTGCTCGGCCGCCTTGCCGACCACGTAAGTCCCGTACCAGGCCACCGCGCCCTGCGCGCCGGCGGTCACCACCGTCGACAGTCCCAGGCTGATGCCCTTGAGCGCCGCCGCCGCCAGGTTCATCACCCAGACCGTCCCCATCAGGAACGCCAGTTGGATGGAAATGGTCTTGAGCAGCGAACCGGCCTCGCCCCGGGTGATCGGCAGGCCGTATACCCGGCTGAGATGGAGGATCATCGCCGCGTCGGTAGCGACCGCCGCCACCAGGTCGGCGACCGGAATCGGGTTCAGCGCCACCGCCACCCCCTTGCCCAGGCAATAGTTGCGCACCACCTTCTCGGCCAGATCGCGGCGGATGGCGACGATCTCGCGGGTCAGCCGGTCGGAGAAGCGGCCGGCGAACAGGCCGGCGTTGAGCGCCGCCATGGTCTTGCCCTCGGCCTTGAGGATGTCCCAGATCCGCTCGCGCAGCGCGGTCACGTCCGGCGCGGGCCGGCGGCGGGTTTCGGTTTCGTTGCCCTCGGCGTCCACCAGGATCACGATGCGCTCGGCCGGCTGGGCGGCGGCGGTCAGAATATCCTGCGGCTGAATCAGCCCCTCGGCGCGCTCGCGCAGAGTGCGCAGCAGCAGTTCCCGGTCGACCTGGGTATAGCGGTCGATCTTGTTCAGCACCAGCACCAGCCGCTGGGCCGCGCCTTTCACCTGCCGCAGCGCCTTCAGTTCGCTGTCGGTGATGTCGCCATCCACCACGAACAGCACCAGATCGCTGCGGGTGGCGACATCGTGGGCCAGTTGCTCCCGCTCCTCGCCGGCGACTTCGTTGATGCCGGGGGTATCGATCAGAAACACCCCGCCGGCATCGTATTCCTGCCAGCGGGCGTGGGCGGCGCGGGTGGTTTCGCCGTGCAACGGGCTGGTGGAAAACTTGGCCTCGCCCAGCAGCGCGTTCAACAGCGCCGACTTGCCGACGCTGACTCGCCCGAACACGGCGATGTGGATGTGGCCGTGTTCAATCTTCTCCAGCAACAGTTGCAATTGTTGGTAGTCATCGGCCAGCGCCGCCCGCACTGGCGGCGGCACTCGCTGGTCGTCCAGCAGTTCGCGCAGGCTCTCGCAAGCCAGCGCCAAGTGCGCATCGCCGCTAACCGGTCGCGGATTCGGCACGCTCGCCGTCCCGCTGCCGCGCCCAAACCAGTTGGGCCAAGCGTTTTGCACGCGCTTCCAGATTTTCACTCAGGTTATCCTCAAACATCCGCAGGGCGGGGCCACTCACCAGATCGCCACGGCTTTCCAGGGAGCGGGTCACCGCCTTCCCCAGACTCTCGAATATCAGCCCATAGACCACGGCGTGCATCATGCCGCCCACCACCGTGCCCATGCCGGGAAAAGCCTTGAAGATGTTGCCGACCAAGGCCAGCAGCAGGTTGAGGCTGCGCTTGATCTGATTGCCGGCCAGATCCAGGAACCGTTGCATGTCGATCTCGCGCGCTGGCACTTCGTACAGCGCGCACAGTTCCTTGATCAAGTTGAAGCCCAGATAACCCTGAATCAGCACATCCGTTCCCGGACTGACCGCCGCCAGCGCGCCGAATACCGCCTTACGGGAATAACTTTGGACGATGGCCTCGGCCTTGGCGCGGCGATGCTCGGCCACCGCCGCGTCCAGCTTTTGCTGGGCCAGCACGAATACCGCCGTGTCGCGTAGCGCGTCCAGCACCTGCGGATCGGTATCGAGATAACGCTGCAAGGCGCGGCGCAAGTCTTCGACTCGCGGCGCGCGTTCGCGCAAGGTGGTCTCCTCGCGGCCGTCGTGATAAATGCGGGTCACTTCCTCCATGCCACCGCACTGCACCGGCGCGATCTCCAACTGTTCGCCGACCCGTTCGGCCAACCGCTGGCGCACCAGTTCCAGTTCCTGCTCGGTGTAGCGATCCATCTTGTTCAACGCCACGATCAGCGGGCTGCCCAGGTCCACCAGCGTCCGCAGCGCCTGATACTGGTCGCGGGTCAGATCGCCCTCGCAGACGTAGATCACCACATGGGCGCGCAGGGCTTCGTCGCGGGCGGCTTGATCGAGCGCGCCATTGGCCTCGTTCAACCCCGGCAGGTCGGCCAGAATCAGCCGGTCGCCAGCAGTGCTGGTCCAGGTGTAATAGGTCACTTCCCGGGTGGTGCCGCCCCGCGCGCTCACCGCGATGTCGGTTCCCGGCAACAAGGCGCGGATCAGCGAGGATTTGCCGGCGCTGATCTCGCCGAACACCGCCACGACGATCTCGCCCGCCGCCCGCCGTCGCCGCAATTCCTCCAGTTCGTGGCGGATGGCGTCAACCGCAACCCCAGCCGCTTCGCTGCGCTCCAACCGCTCGCGCAGGGTCGCCTCGTCCGGCGGCTTGGCCGGGACAGTGGCGCGGGACTTGCCGGCGGGACGGCCCCAGTGCAACACTCGCCAGACCCCATAAGCGCCGCCCGCGCTCAGAACGCCGAGGATCAACAGATAGATGACCCAGAACGTGGTCGGCGCGCGTTGCAGGCGATCCCATACCGACAAGCCGAGATCGGTGATGTACAGCACCAGCACCAGCAGGGCCGCGACGCCGATGCTGGCGCCGACCGCCAGCAGCAGGCGGACGGGCAGCCAGGCCCGGGCGGCGGGTGACAGCGGCAGCTTAGGCAGGGACGGCATCGGCGGCGAACAACTCGCGGAAGGCGGGCGGCACATGCTGGATCACGCGCCGTGCGTAGTCGAAGAACACGATGCCCGTCTTGGCCCGCGCTACCTCGCGACCGCTGATCTTCTCGGTCACCCGATAGACGAAATCGCAGCCATGGGAGTTGAAATCGGTCACGGTCACCGCGATTTCCAGCCTCTCGCCGGGAAACGCCTCGGATTTGTAGACGATGGCGCTGTCGGCCATGATCAGGCCGATACCGCAAATGTTCAGTTCGCTGAATCCACAGTGCTTCAGGAACCGAACCCGCGCCTCGTGCAACAGGCCCAGCAGGGAATCGTTGCCCATGTGCCCGCTGTAGTTGACATCGGTGATCCGCACCCGCAGTTCGGTGGCGAACGGAAAATGCTCCGGCAGGTCCAGTTTGATTCGCGCCATGCGCCGCCTCGATAATAATAATGGGAAATTTACTGGCTAAATTAAGGTGTTAATCCAAGGGCCGTCGGGTAGTGAAAAACGGTTGCGGCGGAAATTGTAAACGATTATTGGGATAAAAGCGGGACGCCCGCGTTTCCGGGGAAGCCATCATGCTGATTGCCTACGACATGCCACTCTGGCGGCCACCCTCCGAGGCCGACAGTTTCATCCTGCAAGCCACGTTGGGATGCAGTTTCAACCATTGCAGCTTCTGCGCGATGTACCGGACCAAGGCGTTCGCCATCCGCCCGCTGGAGCAGGTTCGGGCCGAAATCCGGACGGTGGCGCGGGCTTATCCCAGCGCGCGGCGGGTCTTCCTCGCCGATGGCGACGCCCTGGCCGCGCCGACCGATCACCTGCTGGCGATTCTCGCCGCGCTGCGCGCCGCCTTTCCCCGGCTGGAACGGGCATCCAGCTACGCCCTGCCCGCCAACCTGCTGAAAAAATCGGTGGATGAACTGACGCAACTGCGAGAGGGTGGTTTGACGCTGCTGTATTACGGCATCGAAACCGGCTCGGCGGACCTGCTCAAGCGGATCACCAAGGGCGCCACGCCGGAGGCGATGGTCGCCGGACTGGCCAAGGCCAAACAGGCGGGCTTGCGGGTTTCCGCGACGGTGATTCTCGGCCTGGGCGGCCAAGCGTACTGGCGGGAACATATCGACGCCACCGCCGACTTGGTCAACCAAGTGGAACTGGATTATCTCTCCACCCTGCAACTGATGATCGATCCCTCGATCCACGACGAATTTCATCGCAAGTTCCGCGAGCCGTTCCAGGAACAGGACGATCGTGCGCTGCTGGCGGAACAGGCCCGGCTGATCGAACGGTTGAATCCACTAAAACCCCTGGTGTTCCGCTCCAACCATGCATCCAACGCCCTGGCGCTGGCCGGAAACCTGCCCCAGGATCGCCAGCGGCTGCTGGCGCAACTGCGGCTGGCGTTGGCCGGCGAGACGCGGCTGCGGCCCGAGTGGCTGCGCGGGTATTGAATCAGGCGGCCATCCGGGTGCTGCCCTGGCGGACGGCGGTGACGATCCGATCCTCCAGTTCGATCCGCGTCGCCAAGTGCTCGCCAAGCCGCGACAAATCCTCGTTCAGCGCCGCCAATTCCGCTTGGGATGGATGGCCATCGTAGCGGTCGTGGAACGCCAGCGCCGCCTGGGTGGTGCCGGCGATGCGAGCATAGAGTTGCCGCGCCAGATCGCGGGCGCGGCAATAGGGTGAATCAGCCGGCTGTTCCTCCAAGGCCTGGAACACCTCGAACGGTCCCAGCGCCAGATAATCCACCAGCGCTTGCTGAAACCGGTGCAGGAGGTGCCGCCGCACCGGATCGGCCCGGGCGAACGACTTGAGGGCAGCGAGTTTATGATAGAGCACCAGACTTTCCTGACGGGCAGTCAGCAACTTGGTCACCAAGTCGGGCAGCGCCTTGCTGTGAACCGGGTCGGCAGTACTTGCGGCGTTCATGAGACATCCTCCAGGTGGCCATGCCTATCTTGCTTTTATAATCGCGATGGTTTTCGCGAAAAGTGACTTATCCTAAGTCACTCGGACCCAGGTTTCCAACCTTCGGCCCAGGCGCGGTTTCAAACCGGCTTGACCACCACCTCATTACGCAGATAGACCGGCAACGCCCGCTCCGCCGCCACCCATGCGCCGCGCCGGGAAGGAGCCGCTGCCAGCCGGGCGACATCGCCGGCGCGCGGGTAACCATCGCCCCGCCAGCCGCTGACCGTCAGCCGCCGCGTCAGTGCTTCGGCATGCGCCGCCCAGCCACTGCCCGCGCCGAACCATTCGCCCGGCGGCGCGGTCGCGGTCTCTGGCGCGCAGCACCGCTCCTCGCCCAGCGGTGTGGCGTCCTCGCCAGCGACCACGTAGACACCCCAGTAGACCTCGCCCATGCGAGCATCCAGCGCCGCCGCGATGCGCGCCCGGCCGCTGTCCCGCGCCGCGCCCAGCGCCAGCGCGGCCAAGGTGGACACCGGAACAACCGGCCGATCGGCGGCGAAAGCGATGCCCTGGGCGATGCCCACCGCGATCCGCACGCCGGTAAAGGCGCCTGGCCCCCGGCCAAACGCGATGGCGTCCAGTTGCATCACATCCAGTTCTGCTTCGGCCAGCACGGCTTCGATCATCGGCAGAATCAAGGCGGCGTGGCGGCGCGGCGCCCATTCGTGGCGTTCCAGCACGGCGCCATCCACCCACACGGCGGCGGAGCAAGCCTCGGTGGCAGTGTCCAGCGCCAGCAAGTTCACGGATACGCCCCCACCCCGGATTCAGTATTCATAAGTTCATCCCGTTTTACTTCAATGGTTCGCTCATCGGGATGATTTGTTGTACCTGCAACTCGTCCGGCTTATCGCGCTTTTGTTCGTGCGGGATCGGCTGGATGGGTTGCACCGTCGGGGCCGGCTGGATCGGCCGCATCGTCGGGGCCGGCTGGATGGGTTGCACCGTCGGGGCCGGCTGGATGGGTTGCACCGTCGGGGCCGGCTGGATCGGCCGCATCGTCGGGGCCGGCTGGATGGGTTGCATCGTCGGGGCCGGCTGGATCGGCCGGATTGGGCGAGGATCGCGCTGCCGCCTCTCATCCTGCCGTCTTTGATCCTCTTCGTCTCGATAGCGTTGTTCGCTCTGGCGGTTGCCGTCCCCCCAGCGACGGTCGTCCCGATGGCGACGGTCCTCGTCCCACTGGCGACGGTCGTCCCGATGGCGACGGTCCTCGTCCCACTGGCGACGGTCGTCCCGATGGCGATAACCGTCCCGGTAATAGCCATCTCGCTGATAGGGATCTTCCCACCGACCACGGTCATCCTTCCCATACCCCCCATACCCCCCATACC
>WBUJ01000281.1 GCA_008933795.1 Candidatus Contendibacter sp.
TCGCCGCCTGGTTCCCGGAGCATCGCGGCAAGCAACTCTACGGCATTCTGGCGGCCGTCCACATTCCGGCGGCGCTGCGCCCGCGCGTGCTGGAGCAGGGCCTCTATCTCGCCCACATCCACGACGATCGGTTCGAACTGGAAGTCCCCGACGACTTCCAGCCGCGCCGCTTCGACCGCCGAGTCGCCCCGTCCGCGTGATGGCCGGAACTTTTCCCGGCGGCGCTCGGTGTTAGAATGCCGCGCATGAGCCAAAAAGACATCGTTTCCAAAGGCCTGCTCAAGCGCCTCCTGCTGGACATGGCGACCTACCTGCTGCGGCTGGACCTGGTGGACGCCGAACTGCTCTCGACCGAAGCGCAACGGATCGAAGACCGCCGCGCCGATCTGATCGCCAAGGTCAAGCCCGCCCAGGGCGATCCTTTCATCCTGCATCTGGAAATTCAAAACGCCAACGACGGTCAAATGCCGGTGCGGATGTTGCGCTATTTGACCGACATTCATCTGGCGCATCGCGACCAGCGGGTGCATCAATGTCTGGTCTACATCGGCGCCGAGCGGCTAACGATGAAGGCGGAGCTGGACAGCCCGCAACTGCACTACCGCTACGATCTGGTGGACATGCGCAAGATCGACTACCGCACGCTGTACGCCCGCGATCAACCAGAAGCCCTGGTGCTGGCGATTCTGGGCGACTTTGGGGCGGAGGACCCGGCGACGGTGGTGAAGCGGTTCGTGGAAAAGCTGTGCGCCCTGACCGGCACCGACGAAAAGCGCCTGCGCGAATACCTGTCCATGTTGGAGATTCTGGCGGACAATCGCCATCTCACGGTTCATTTTGAGGAGGTCTACGCTATGTTGCAAATCAACATCGAACACCTGGCCAGCTACCGGGTAGGCATGGAAAAGGGCATGGAAAAGGGCATGGAAAAGGGCATGGAAAAGGGTATCGAACAGGGCTTGGAAAAGGGTATCGAACAGGGCTTGGAGGAAGGCGCGCATCGTAAAGCGTTGGCCGTGGCTGAAACGCTCCTGGCGATGAACTTTGCACCCGAACAGATTGCCGCCATTACCCAACTGCCTCTGACTGAGATCCCCAAGAAAGCGCATTGAACCCGCCTGGCCGGCCGGGTAGTGTGGGTATCCCCACCTTCTCTTTCATCTGTTGCCTCGGAATAGTGGGCCTTACCCTACTGCTACCCTTGGAGGGATCAACCCATGAATTCCAACATCACCCTGGAAGAAGTCTGGGCGCTGTTTCGGGAAACCGACCGCAAGATGCAGGAAACCGACCGCAGGCTCAAAGATCTGGCGGAAGAGTCGAAGGAACGCCAGCGGGAAACCGACCGCCAACTGCGAGAACTGGGCAAGCAAATCGGCGGGCTGGGCAACCAGTTTGGCAGTTTCACCGAGGGGCTGGCGCTGCCGTCCATGGAGAAAATTCTGCGCCGACAGTTCGGGGTGGACACCATCGCGCCCAGCGTGCGGGTCGCGCGCGGTGGCCAGCATCTGGAACTGGACGTGCTGGCCTACGCCAACGGCGAGGTCAAATGATCTTGCAAATGGCCCGACGGTTTTTTCCGGCGATCGAGCCTCGAATTCGAGAGCGGATGGATGCATGACCTGACTTCACCGAGCGGCGCGGTCGCCATCGCCATCATGGGCAGCGGTGGGGCGGGCGCGATCACCGCTGGCGGCTTATTGCTGGAAGCGGCGGGCCGAGCCGGCTGGCATGGCCTGATGACCCGCTCGGTGGGGCCGCAAATTCGCGGCGGCGAGGCGCTGGCGATGGTGCGGCTGGCGACCGCGCCGGTGTCGGCGCACAGCGACCGCTTCGATTTTCTGCTGGCGCTGGACTGGGAGAACGCCGAGCGCTTCGTGGACGAGACGCCCCTGGATGCCGACAGCCTGATCGTCGCCGATCCCGCCGCCGGGGAGCCGCCCGCCGCCCTGCGCGCCAGCGGCGCGCGAGTGCTGCCGTTGCCGCTGGACCGGTTGGCGAAGGGCGTGCCGGAAGGCCGCGCCAACATCGTCGCCCTGGGCGCACTGGCGCGCTGGCTGGCCCTGCCGCTGGAATCGCTGGAGGCCGTGGTCGTCCGCGCGCTGGCCCGCAAGGG